>NZ_JAXDPY010000119.1:0-14240 GCF_034668105.1 Paraburkholderia sp.
TTGCAGTTGTTGCGCCATGCGTTCCATGCGCTGGGGATTGCCGCCCTGGGGCGCGGCCGTTTGAGCGAACGCGACGGTGGATGCGCAGCACAGCAGCACAACGGCGATCAACTTCTTCATGACTGACTCCTTCGATTGAGTCATCGTGCGTCGCCTGCAAAACCGCCGCGATCCGTTCAATGACAGACCGAATTCTTGATGAAGTGCCGCCGGAAGGCAATTTCAGAATCATGTCGCGATATGTCGTGACTTCTGGTGGCGTCGGCTTGGCCAATCCGCGTCCTTTCGTACCGGTATCCGCGAGATTTATTACCGCTCCACGCAACGCGAGATGGGCTCGTTTTTTTGGAGTCCACGAGATATCTCGGGAATTAAAACAGGTGAAAAACCGGTCTCCTCCACAGGCCACCCGATGTGCAATGGCGCCACACGTCGGACAAATGAATGATATGTGAAAGCAATGCGTTAGATTAACATCGCGAGGGGCCGGTACGGCGCTTGCTGGTTCTGCATCACCGTGAGACGCGTCCGTTAGTCAGACAGATCTGTCCAACTGGCGGCATCCCGCTTGCACCGTTTCATTGCCGATCCACTCTTCTTTCTGGACTGTCAGATGAGCTACCAAGATATAGATAAAGAAATTGCCCATCTCGAGCTCGTATTTGGGCAAATTTCGGTCAACGATCGGATTCCGCTATCGTATTGGCGCAATCGTCTGCACAAACTGCCGAAAACAGCACTGATGCCGACGCAACGGGCGCGCCTTGCCCGGCTCGAAGCCGCATTGCGCTCGCTCGAACAGTCCGCGCAAAAAAAAGTGCCGTCCAGGGCGCCGATGCGTCCGACCGGCACCGGCTCATGACTCAAGCCGGGATGGGAACGTGATCCGCTCAATCATTCGCTCAGCCGATCAGAATCCGCGCGGCAAGCGCTAGCGTGAGGGCCGGCAGCATCACCACCGCCCCCACTTTCAGAAACTTCATGAAGCTCACGTCTTCCCCTTCGCGGCGAATCGCGTTGAGCCAAAGGATCGTTGCGAGCGAGCCGGTTATCGACAGATTCGGCCCGAGGTCGACGCCGATCAGCAGCGCATCGATCACCCGCTCAGGGCTATGCGCCTGCAACACGGTCGAGCTGGCAATCAGACCGGCCGGCAAATTGTTCATCAGATTGCTGCCGATCGCGATAATGGCGCCGGCCCAACCAGCCGTGGCGAGTTCATTGCGCTGCGTCGCGCCTTGCACCAGATCGACGAGCGTCTTGACTACGCCGGTGTGATCGAGCATTTCAACCAGCACGAACAACGCGGCGACGAGCGGCAACACGCTCCACGATATTTCCCGAATCATCGGCAGCGGCGATTTGCGCTCCTGGATCAGCACGACCGTGGCGGTCAGCGCGCCGAGTATCGCGGTGGGCAGACCCAACGGAATATCGAAGGCGGACACGGTGAGCAACACAGCGGCCGTCACCGCAATGCCAGCGAGCGCGACGCGCCCGCTCGACGATAACTCGAGCGGCTCGAGATCGGACTCGCAGGTGCCGGCGAGCGCTTCGCGCTGGGTCCAGCGCAACAGCACATAGGTCGCGACGATCGACAGCAGCGAAGGCAGCGTGAAACGCATCAGCCAGGCGCCGAGCGCGGGCGTGTGATTGCCGTACAACACGATGTTGGCCGGATTCGAGATCGGCAGCACGAAGCTCGCGGCATTCGCGATGAACGCGCAGACGAACAGCAAGGGCAGCGGATGCGTCTTCGCTTTTTTGGCGGCCGCGAAGACGGCCGGTGTCAGCACGACCGCGGTGGCGTCATTGGACAGGAAGGCGGTGATGACCACGCCAACCAGATAGACCAGCAAAAACAGCTTTCTCGGCGAGCCTTTGGCGTGATTGACCGCGAATACGGCGACCCAGTCGAACAGGCCTTCGCGGCGCCCCACTTCCGAGAGCACCATCATCCCGAACAGAAACAGATAGACGTCCGTACCTTTGCCGACTGCCTCGAATGCCAGATCAAGCGGAAGCAGGCCCAGCGACACGAGTAGCAGCGCGCCCGCCACCGCCCACACGGCCTCGGGCCATTTGAACGGGCGGGCAATGACGCCGGCCGTGGCGGCGATGGCGATACCCCAGGAGAGGAAGACGGAATTCACCAAGTAAGTCCTGGATTCTGATTGCGCGCGAACGCGGGAGTGGCCGTAGCATAACCGATGACCGGCATGCCGCAGGCGATCGGGACGCAAGTCGTGTGCCGCGCCATACCGCGTTGCCTGCTTTGCCCTGCTCCGCTAGCCCACCCGGTTGATGGGTTGAGCCGGCAAATTAAACACAGCCCATCGGCACGCCAATTCGGGCCGCGCGCGTATTTATTCCATTCCCATTAGCGTCACGGCTAGAACAATCTGTTCATTTATCCCCGGCTAGTCAGTTTGCATTGGTCTCCCTACTATCCGCATCTACTCGCGACATACCGCACGCGGCAAGCACCACGACCAGTGAGCATAAATCAATGAGACCCCGTCCTTCAGACATCGAGCATTACAGCGGCCCCGCGATCGCCCTGCATTGGCTCATCGCATTGCTGATCGTCTGCGGGTTCTATATCGGCTGGATCATGACGGATATCCCGGGCTTCACGCCCACCAAGCTGAAGTACTTCTCGTGGCACAAATGGATCGGGGTGACCGTCTTTGTGCTGGCCGTGGCGCGCGTGCTGTGGCGCGCCACTCACCGCGCGCCGGCGCTCGATAGCGCGACCCCCGCCTGGCAGAAAGCGGCGGCCCATCTCGTGCATGGCGTGCTCTACATCCTGATGCTGGCGATTCCGCTGTCGGGTTACTTCTATAGCTCGGCCGCCGGCATTCAGGTGGTGTACCTCGGCATCGTGCCGCTGCCGACCATCATCGGCCCGGACCAGGCGCTCAAGGCAAGCCTGCGCACGGTCCACATCCTGCTCAATTACACGCTGCTGACGCTGGTTGCGATGCATGTCCTTGCCGCGCTCAAGCATCAATTCGTCGACCGCGACGGATTACTCGCGCGGATGATTCCATTCCTCAAATAACACACGCGTATTACACGATTGGCTACGGCTTGTTGGCAATCAAATTCCCAAACGGTGTGCAATCCACACGCGTGGGTTCGATAGGATGCATACCACTATGAAATCAAACTTTTACCACTCCATTCTTGCCGGCGTTGCCGCCTTCTCCCTGTTCAGCGCAAGTCTGGCGCACGCCGATGTCGATACGGGCAAAAGCAGCGTGATTGCCACGACGAAGCAGATGAACGTGCCCGTTGACGGCAAGTTCAAGAAGTTCTCCGCGCAGCTGAATTTCGATTCAGCCAAGCCGACGGCCGGCAGCGCCAACGTGTCGATCGACACCGGCAGCTACGACCTCGGCGCGGACGACTACAACAAACAGGCCCAAGGCAAGGAATGGTTCGATAGCGCAACCTATCCGGCCGCGACCTTCGTCTCGAGCGCGATCGCGCCGGCCGGTGGCAATCAGTACAAGATCACCGGCAAGCTCACCATCAAAGGCAAATCGCAGACTGTCGTGGTGCCGGTCACCATCGCCAGCCAGGGCAATACGCAAACCTTCGACGGCGCATTGCCGATCAAACGCTCGCAGTTCGATGTCGGGACGGGCGAATGGAAAGACACGTCGGTGGTCGCCGACGAGGTCGTCATCAAATTTCACATCGTCGCTTCGAAGCAATAACTGGACACACCGAAGCGTCACAACACTTTCTGACACCTGGAGAAGAACTTGAAGAAACAACTTTTGCTCGCCGCCGGTGCGCTGGCCGCCGCCATGTCGTTCAACGCAATGGCCGCCGACACATATCAACTCGACCCGACGCACACCTATCCGAGCTTCGAAACCGACCACTTCGGCGGCGTGTCGATCTGGCGCGGCAAGTTCAAGAAGAGCAGCGGCACGGTGGTGCTGGACCGCGCCGCCAAGACCGGCACGGTGGACGTGACGATCGATATGAGCTCGGTGGATATCGGCAACGACAAGCTCGACGCGGAACTGGTCACGGACAAGTTCTTCGACGCCGCCAAGTACCCCGCCGCGACGTACAAGGGCACGCAGATCCGCTTCGACGGCGACAAGCCCGTGGAAGTGATCGGCACGCTGACCATGCATGGCATCACCAGGCCGGTCAATCTGAAGATCGAATCGTTCAAGTGCTTCATGAACCCGATGCTCAAGCGCGAAGTGTGCGGCACCGAATCGACCGCGACGTTCAATCGCGACGATTTCGGCGTCGACTTCGGCAAGACCTATGGCTTCAAGATGCAGACCACGCTGCATATCCAGGCCGAAGGCATCAAGCAGTAATAGCGCGCTGCCGCGCAGCTTGCGTGGAGCGTTCGCCTGAAGCATGCCCACGTCGGTACCAAGCCTTTAGCCCAGCGGGTTAAAGGCTTTTTTATTGCTGGTACGAGGTTTAGCGCGTGGTCGAGACGCAAACCGGACTCGCCCCAGCGGAGCAAGGTAAGATTACGGTTTGACGTCCGGCGTGCCGCGCACCCATTGCGTGCCGGCGAGCGCCACGCAAGCCATCAGACAGAGCGACGGCCGCGGGCATCGACTGTGATGCCCGCGGCCTGCGACGTCACCCGTTTCCGCCATCCATGAGTTCTGCAAGCCGCCGCATCGCGCATCTGGACATGGACGCGTTCTACGCGTCCGTCGAACTGTTGCGCTATCCCGAACTGCGCGGCAAGGCGGTGGTGATCGGTGGCGGCCGCAATGGCGTGCCGCAAACGCTTGAAGACGGCAGCCGCCGTTTTGCGAAGCTGCGCGATTACGCGGGCCGCGGCGTGGTGACCACGTCCACCTACGAAGCCCGCGCGCTTGGCGTGTTCTCCGCGATGGGCATGATGAAAGCGGCCATGCTCGCGCCCGACGCGATTCTGCTGCCCACCGATTTCGAGTCGTATCGCCACTACTCGCGCCTGTTCAAAGCGGCGGTCGCCACGTTCACGGACCGGATCGAAGACCGGGGCATCGACGAAATCTATATCGACCTCACCGACCTGGCCGGAGAGCCGGCCGAGATCGCCGCGCGCATCAAGGAGGCCGTCAATCAGGCAACCGGCCTCACCTGCTCCATTTGCGTGGCGCCGAACAAGCTGCTGGCGAAGATCGGTTCCGAACTCGACAAACCCGACGGCCTCACGATCCTGACGCCGGCGGACGTGCCGTTGCGCGTGTGGCCGTTGCCGGTGCGCAAGGTCAACGGGATCGGCCCGAAGGCCGCGGAAAAGCTCACCGCGCTCGGCCTCGTCACCGTGGGCGATCTGGCGGCCGCGGATGCGGGGCTGTTGCAGGATCACTTCGGGCGCAGTTACTCGGCGTGGCTCATGCAAGTCGCGCAAGGCTACGACGAGCGGCCGGTGGTGGTCGAATCGGAGCCCAAGTCGATGAGCCGCGAGACGACCTTCGAGCGCGATCTGCATCCGCGTCACGATCGGCCGGCCCTGTCGAGTTCGTTTACCGGCTTATGCGTGCGAGTCGCGGAAGATCTGGTTCGCAAGGGCTATGTGGGCCGCACGGTGGGCATCAAGCTGCGCTACGACGACTTTCGCACGGTCACGCGCGACCTGACGCTGGACGAGCCGACCGCCGATGCCACCGAAATACGGCGCGCGGCAACCGAATGTCTCAGACGGGTGGAATTGAACCGCAAGCTGCGGCTCCTCGGCGTGCGCGTCAGCGCGTTGACGCCGGCCAACGCGCAGCCGGTGAAGCAGCGCCGACCGGTTCAGGCTGATTTGCCCTTTGCCAGCGACGAATAATCGCCTGCCTCCGCCGTCACGCCGGCGCTCGAACGCGCCGCCGCCACGCTGTCGCCTTCCGTGCGCAACGCGGTGACAGAAAACGCAAACGTGTTGATGCCGTGCGCGCTTTGCGCCGACACCGTGCCGCGATGCATCTCCGCAATCGCCTTCACGATCGCGAGACCGAGACCATGGTTTTCGCGGCTATTGGTGCGCGACACTTCCGCGCGATAGAACCGGTCGAACAGATGTTCGAGCACCGCGGGTTCGATCTGCTTGCCGGGATTGGCCACCGCGACTCGCAACTGATCCGCGTCATGCGTGATCGTCACGGTAATTTCCGCGCCTGGTTCGCAGTGCTGGATCGCGTTCATCAACAGATTCGCGCAGGCGCGGCCGAACAGCGAGCGGTTCACACGCGCCATTCCATCGCCGTGCAACTGCGCGCTCACCCGCGCTTCCTCCAGCGGAATCTCCAGAAACTCAAGCGTGTGCGCGACTTCCGCAGCCAGTGACAATTCGATCAGTCCCGTCGCGCGCTCGCCCTGATCGGCGCGGGCGAGGAACAGCATGTCGTTGATGATCGCGCGCATGCGCTCGAACTCTTCGAGATTCGACTGCAGCGTGTGACGCAAGTCGTCGACTGAACGGTTGCGCGTCAGCGCCACCTCGGTCTGCCCGATCAGAATCGTCACCGGTGTACGGAGTTCATGCGCCACGTCCGCGTTGAACGACTCGAGGCGCCAGTAGGCGCCGTCCAGACGTTCGAGCGCACCATTGAACGAGTTGGCCAGATCGTTCAATTCGAGCGGCAGCGACGCGGTATTCAGACGTTGCGAGCGGTTATTCGGACTCACGGCGGAGGCATCTCTCGTCAGGCGCGTCAACGGTGCGAGGCCGAGCCGCGTGACCGAGTAACTGAGCAGCAGCACCGCGAGACTGCCCAGCGCCGACAGTGCCGCGAGCGCCGAGCCGAACACGCGCATCGTGCGCACGTTCGGCGAATAGCTCGCGGCCACCTGCAACTGCACGGGCGGGCGGTTGGCGTACGCCGGTATCGTCACGGTGGAGGTGAGCATGTCCTCAGCGCCGCCCGGCGGCGTCACGCGCGCGTAGCCATCTGCCCAGCTCTTCACCACCGTACCTTCGACGGGATTGCCATAGTGGAAATACGGATCGGTGCTCGATATCGAATACAGGGTGCTGCCGTCGTGCGGCGTCATGTCGGTGAGCTTTTCGCGCGCCATGCGCCACTTTTCCGGCGTCACCGCGTGATAGACGATGATGCGCGCGATCTGGGTGCGATCGTCGAGCGATTCGCGCAGGTGGTGTTCCAGCTGGCTACGCAACACCAGAAACAGCCCGGTGCCGACCAGCGTGAACACGAACAGCGCCACCAGCGCGAACATCGACGCAAGACGGCGCGCGATCGAGCGGTTCATGTTTGCTCTGCCTCTTCGCGCACTTCGAGCACGTAGCCCATGCCGCGTACGGTGTGCAGCAGCTTCGAGGAAAACGGGCCGTCGAGCTTGGCGCGCAGTCGTTTGATGGCGGTTTCCACGACATTCGTATGGCTGTCGAAATTGACGTCCCACACGAGTTCGGTAATCGCGGTCTTCGAAAGAATGTCGCCTTGCCGGCGCGCCAGCACACTCAGCAACTGGAATTCCTTTGCGGTCAGATCGAGGCGTACGCCGTCGCGGGTCGCACGCCGGCCGATCAGATCGACGAACAGATCGCCGACGGAAATCAGCGTGGATTCCTGCGATCGCGTGCGGCGTGCCAGTGCGTGCAGCCGCTCGACCAGTTCGAGAAACGAAAATGGCTTGGTGAGGTAGTCGTCGGCGCCTTCGCGCAGACCGCGCACCCGGTCGTTCACGTGATCGCGCGCGGTCAGCATGATGACCGGGGTGGACTTGCGCATGCGCAGCGCCTTGAGCACGCTAAAGCCGTCGCGTTTGGGCAGCATGACGTCGAGGACGATGACGTCGTAATCGAATTCGGTGGCCAGATGCATGCCTTCCTCCCCGTCGAGCGCGACGTCGACGACCCAACCCTGCTCCGTCAAACCGGAGCGCAGGTAATCCACCACCTTATGTTCGTCTTCAACGATCAGCAATTTCATACACGTCCTCAAGTATCTGCATTATACGAAGCGCCTCGTTTTTCCGTTCGCTCGCTGCCCGTGTCGTTGTCCGGCGGCTCACTTCGCGGGAGTCATCGCCTCCTTCGTGTCCGCGGTGTTCGCTGCGTTCGCCATGTCCGCTGAGTCAGCCGGGTTCGCCGTGCCCGTGGTATTGCCGCGCGGCAGCGCGCCCGACATGTCCGTGCCGGCATCCCAGCCGCCGCCCAGCGCCTTCACCAGTGACACCGACAGCGTCATCTGCTGGCCGTGGATCTGCACGTCCTGACGCTCGCTGGTAAGCAGCGACTGTTGCGCGGTGATCACGTCGAGATACGCGACGAGGCCGCCCGAATAGCGGTCGTTGGCGAGCGACAGCAAATGCTGCGCGTCGGTCACCGCCTCGTGCGACTGCTTCGACGCGCCGTCGAGCACGGACAGACCGGTGATGCCGTCCTGCACCTGCTGGAACGCGTTGAGCACGGTTTGCCGGTAGTTCGCCTCGGTGACCTTGTAGCCTTCGCTGGCGAACTGGACGTTCGCCGCGCGACGCCCGCCGTCGAACAGCACCTGGCCGGCGGCCGCGCCGAGCGTCCACATCAGCGTGGGCGCGCTCAGCAGACTGGCGAACTGAGTGGCTTCCCAGCCGATGCCCGGAGCGAGCGTCAGACTCGGAAAGAAGGCCGCCTTGGCCACGCCGATCTGCGCGTTCGCCGCGGCCATTGCGCGCTCCGCCGAGGCGATATCCGGGCGGCGTTGCAGGACGTCGCTCGGCAGCCCAAGCGGAATCGACGGCACCTGCGCGGCGAGTACTTTGGGTTCGATCGCGAATTGCGGCGCTGGCACGCCCACCAGCGCGGCAATCGCATGTTCGAACTGCGCGCGCTGATTGAGCAGCAGTTGCGCCTGCACGCGGGTCGCATCGAGCAGCGACTTCTGCTGCAACACGTCGAGCCCCGAGACCGAACCGAGATCGTGCTCGGTCGTCACGTAATCGAGCGCCTTTTGCTGCAGTATCACCGATTGATTCAGCACATCGATCTCGGCGTCGAGCTCGCGCAGCGAGAAATAGTCGGTGGCGAGATCGGTGGTGAGGACGAGCCGCGCGTTGGCGAGGTCGTCGGCCGATTGTTGCGCGGAGGCCGCGGCACCTTCCACTTCGCGGCGTATCCGGCCGAATAGATCGGTATCGTAGTTGATCGTCGGGCCGAGTTGCAGATTGTTCTGCACCGTCGACATCGTCGGCGTGGCGTAATTCGTCAGCGGGCGATCACTCGAGATCCTGAAGCGCGATGCGGCCGCGGTTGCATCGATTTCGGGAATCTGCTGGGCGCGCGTATTCGCGAGCGTGGCCTTGGCCTGCTCATAGTGCGCACTGGCCGCGGCCAGCGTCTGATTCTGCGCGAGCGCCTGCGTTTCCAGCGTGCCGAGCGTCGGATCGTTGAACGTGCTCCACCAGTCCGGCGAGATCGGCGCATGCGACGGAGCCGCGACGCGCCAGTACGAATCGGTTTGCCAGTTGGGCGGCACCTCGGCTTGCGGCCGCCGATAGTCCGGGCCGACGGTGCACCCGGCCAGCAAGGCCGCGCTCGTCGCGGCCGCCAGTGCCCCCGCCAGCGTCCCCGTCAGTGCCCCCTGCGCCATGCGTATCGTGGGTGTCCGGCCAGCGCCCGCCTGCTTCGCGATCACGACGCCCCCTTGCCGTTTTTCGGCGGTTGCGTGATCTGCACGTGATCGCCATCCGCGATCGAATCGCTCGGGTTGATGATGACCTTGTCGCTCGCCTCGAGGCCGCTTTCGATCTCGAGCGACTGACCGAGGTCCTGCGCGATCACGATCTTGTGCAACACCACGTTGCCGTTCGCATCGACCACCGCGATCCGCGGACCCTCCGCGCGAAACAGCAGCGCATTGCCCGGCACCATCAAGCGTGCATGAGCAACCGCCGGCACCGCCACCTGCACGTACGCGCCGGGCCGCAACTTGTCGTCAGGATTCGGCAAGGTCACTTCGACCTGCAGCGAACGGGTCGGCACGTCGATCGCGCCGGACATGTGCGTGATCGTGCCGTGGAACTGCTGGCCCGGCAATTCGGCCTGCGTGACCACCACCTTCTGTCCGACCGAAACGTTTTGCGCATATGCCTGCGGCAGTTGCACATAGACCCGCAACGGATCCGCTTGCGCCAGTGCGAACAACGCGCGGCTCGTGCCGCTGCCGGCATCGATCAGGTCGCCCACGTCGACGTTGCGCTGCGTGACCACCCCAGCGAACGGCGCGACGATGCGCTTGAACGATTCGAGCTGCTGAAGGCGTTTCACGTTGGCATCAGCGGCGGCGAGGTTGGCGACGTCCTGGGCGTAGGTGCTCTGCCGTTCATCGAGTTCCTGCTGCGAAACCGCATCGCGTTGACGCAGTTGCTGCCAGCGTTCCAGCGAGCTCTTGGCGAGACCGAGACTCGAACTGGTTTGCTGACGCTGCGCCAACGCCTGGGCGAGTTCCTGATCGATTTCCGGCGTGTCCAGATCGGCGAGCAGTTGCCCCTGCTTCACGCGCGCGCCGATATCGGCGTACCAGTGCAGCAGATAGCCGGTGGAGCGCGCGTAGATCGGCGATTCGACATTGCCGCGCAACGTGCCCGGCAACAGGGTGTTGCCGCCACCGTCCGTTTGCGTCGGATTCACTACGTTGACGTACTGCGTGGCGTTCTGCTTCGTCGTATCGGCGACCGAACGGTTTTGCAGGATATCCGCGATCACCGTACGCAACGCACCCACAGCGAGCAACGCCAACACGATCCAGATGGCGATTTTGGCGCGCTTCCATTCGCGATGGCGCGGCGGCAACGCGTGGCCACCTTCGGTCTCTCGCGCGGGAATCGCCAGCGATGCATGAGTTTTTTCGGTCATCTCAGTCAGCCATCTCAGTGGGCCAATGCAGCCAGCCGTCATTTACATTGAACGTCACGCGGGCTTGCCTGCGCCGCCGTGCTCCGGCGCGGGGCCGTCATTGCCGTGGCCACCACCGTCGCCATCGCTGCCGTGGTTGCCCGTCGTGTCCGTGTCGTCATCGTCGTGATGGCGCCGCGCCAGGCGCGTATGAATGCCCGCGAACACCAGCGGCACGAAAAATAGCGTGGACACCGTGGCGAACAGCAGACCGCCGATCACCGCGCGGCCGAGCGGCGCGTTCTGCTCGGCGCCCTCGCCCAGCCCGAGCGCCATCGGAATCATGCCGATGATCATCGCGAACGCGGTCATCAGTACCGGCCTGATCCGGCTGGCACCGGCTTCGAGCGCGGCCGTCAACGGCGGTGCGCCGGCGGAGAGCCGCTGGCGCGCGAACGACACCATCAAAATACTGTTGGCGGTCGCGACACCCATCGTCATGATCGCGCCGGTCAAGGCCGGCACGCTCAAATGCGTGCCGGTCAGAAACAGCATCCACGCGATGCCCGCCAACGCCGCCGGCAACGCACTGACGATGATCAGCGGATCGACCCACGACTGGAAATTCACCACGATCAGCAAGTACACGAGCACGATCGCCACCGCCACGCCCAGACCGAGACCGAAGAACGAAGTGCGCATGGTCTCCACCTGGCCGCGCACGGTGATCTGACTACCGCGCGGCAGTGAAGCCCGCACGTTGTTCACCAGCTTGTCGACCTGATTCGCCACGCTGCCCAGATCGCGCTTCTCGACGCTCACGTACAGGTCGATCACTGGCCGGATGTTGTAGTGGGTGACTTCCGCGAACTGAGTCTGCGGCGTGAGCCGCACCAGGTTGCCGAGCAGTTGCGTCGGTCCGTTGGCCGAGCCCGACACCGGCGTGCGCAACAATTCATCGATCGACGTTATCTGATACTGCGGCGTTTGCACCGCGACGCTGTATTCGACGCCGTTCCTGTTGTTAAACCAGAAACCCGGCGAGGTCTGAGAACTGCCCGACAAGGAAATGAGCACGTTTTGCGCCACGTTGCTCGCGCTCAGATTGAGTTGCTGCAGGCGGGTGCGATCCATCTGAAGATTGATCGCGGGTTCATCCAGCTTTTGCTGGATGTGGGTGTCGACGGTGCCCGGAACCATCCGCACCTGTTTCAGCAGTTTGCGCGCAATGTCGAAATTACCCTGCTGATCCGCGCCGGAAATTTGCACATCCACCGCGGCGGGCAGGCCGAAGTTGAGAATCTGCGTAACGATATCGGCAGGCTGAAAGAAGAATTCGACACCCGGAAAGCGCTGCGGCAGGATCGCGCGCAGCTTGTCCATGTAGAGCTGCGTCGGCTTGTGGTTCTCGTTCAAGGCCAGCTGGATTTCGCCGTCGAGCGTGCCGATCGTGCCCGAGTTGCTGTACGAGAGATTGATACCGCTATACGGCAAGCCGAGGTTATCGAGGATCGTGCCGAGTTCGTCGGCCGGTATGACCTCGCGAATCACCTTCTCGACTTGGTCGGCAAGCCGCGCCGTTTCTTCGATACGCGTGCCGGTCGGCGCCCGCATGTGCAGACGAATATCGCCCGCGTCGACGCTCGGAAAGAAGTCCTCGCCGAGCACGAAAACCAGTCCCATCGAGAGGACGCAGAACCCGAGAAACAGACTGCCGAAACGGCCCCGGCGCACCAGCACGCTGCTCAGAATCATGATGTACGCGGCACGCATGCGCTCGAAACCGGCGTCGAAACGATGATAGAGCCGCATGAACAGATTCGGCCTGGCACCGGCCTTCGGCTTGTGCGCGTGGCCCATCAGCAGCATCGCCATAGTCGGCACCAGCGTGCGCGACAGAATGTACGAGGCGATCATCGCGAACACCACCGCTTCGGCGAGCGGCACGAACAGGTACCGCGCGACGCCCGTCAGGAAGAACATCGGCACGAACACGATACAGATACACAGCGTCGAGACCAGCGCGGGAATCGCGATTTCACCGGCACCGTCGAGAATCGCATCGTGCAGATTCGTGCCCATATGCAGATGCCGTTCGATGTTCTCGATCGTCACCGTCGCATCGTCGACCAGAATCCCGACCGCCAGCGCAAGGCCGCCGAGCGTCATGATGTTGATGGTTTGCCCGAGCGCGTGCAGCGCGATCAGCGAGGACAGAATCGACAGCGGAATCGAGATCGCGATGATGCAGGTGCTGCGCCAATTGCCGAGGAACAGCAGAATCATTGCGGCGGTGAGGACGGCGGCGACCAGGGCTTCACGCACCACGCCCTGCACCGCCGCTTTCACGAACACCGACTGATCGAACAACGCGGTAATGTGCAGGTCCGGCGGCAACGCGGCGCGCGCGCCCGGCAGCAAGTCCTTCAGCCTGTCCACGATCGCCAGCGTCGAGGCATTGCCGTTCTTCAGCACCGACATCAGCACGCCGCGCCGGCCGTCCTGCCGCACGATATTGGTCTGCGGCGAGAAGCCGTCGCGCACATGGGCAACCTCGCGCAGATATGTCGTCGCGCCGTTGAGCGTACGCACCGGGATGTCGTTGAGCCCGTCCAGCGTGGGAGGCGAGCCGTTCATGTTGATCGTGTATTCCTTCGGCCCGATCTTGGCCGTGCCGGTCGGCAAAATCAGGTTTTGCGCATTGAACGCATTGACCACGTCCGACGGCGTCAGCCCTTTTGCGAGCAATGCGCGCGTGTCGAGATCGACCGAGATCAAACGCGCTTTGCCGCCATACGGATACGGCACGGCTGCACCCGGAATCGTCACGAGTTGCGGACGCAGGAAGTTCAGCGCGGTGTCGTTGAGCGCCTGCTCCGACAGTTTCGGACTCGACAAACCGAGCTGGATCACCGGAATGCTGGAGGCCGAGTAGCTGATCACCAAAGGCGGTGTCGCGCCTGGTGGTGCCTGTTTGAGCTGCGCCTGTTCGACGGCCACCACCTGCGCGATCGCGGTCTGGATGTTCGCGTCCGGCTGCAGGAACACCTTGAGAATCGAGATGCCGGCAAGCGACTGCGATTCGACGTGCTCGATGTTGTTGACCGTGGTGGTCAGGCCGCGCTCGTTGCCCGACGCGATACGGTTGGCCATGTCTTCGGCCGACAAGCCCGTGTAACTCCAGATGATACTGACCACAGGAATATTGATTTCCGGCAACACGTCGACCGGCGTGGTGAGCAGCACGAATGGCGTCGCCAGCAAAATCAGAATGGCCATCACGATGAACGTGTATGGCCGCTTAAGCGCTACGTTGACGATCCACATGAAACGCGCCCGAGAAAATGCCGAAAGGAATTGAATCGCCGTGACTGGACGGTCGCGCGGTTTCAGCATTCGAAATGCCAAAGCCGGCAGACATGCGCACATGTCT
>NZ_JAXDPY010000120.1:0-5009 GCF_034668105.1 Paraburkholderia sp.
TGATGGATGTGGTGTCGCAAAACGATATCCTCAATGATCTGTCGTGAGTTCGCTCCCAACGCTGCAGAGGAATTCCGTCAGGCAAGCTCAACCATCTCGATGATGCCGCTGTCCGAGAGTCAAGATCGGGGTTCGATTTTTTTGACGCTTGCAGACACTTGACGCGCACGTGCGGGTGGCCGGTTTCCGCTTCACAACCGTCCGAAGAACATTCACCAACCGACGCGCGAAAGCACGCGTCGCATGCGCGGATTTCCAGATCCAATCGCACGCGGGAATTGCTCTCCCGCTGTTTTAGCACCAATTTTGGCTTGTCTGCATCCCTAAGTGCGACAGGGAACATTGCACGCGGCCCTCGAGGCTGGAAAATACCCCATTGGCACGGCCGCCGCTGTCTGCCGGCTGGTAAGGTGACGATCGCCGTTGCGTACATACCAGCGAGGGGGACGGCCCGACTGGCGTGATCACTATCTCCGGCATCGCGGGCGGGCGACAGAGCCGAATGACATCGACGGCTGCAGATTCCAAATAGGCGCGTAGGCTAGACACCAGACTATGTCTCGCGGTGGTCCATAAGCGCGAGGCACGGGCGCCGTCGGTGAACGGGGCATCTGCGGTACGGCAATGAGTGACCGGGCTGTCCCCGGTGCATTTTTTTCGACCGTGATAGAGAGAGAGGAGAAACTACATGAACAACGTAGGAATCTGGATTCCTGTGATGGACCATTCGGACACCGCTCCGTATTCCCTATCACAGGTGAGTGACTGGATCGCAGAGAATTGTTTGACCCCGACGGTTCACGCTGCTTTACAGAGGGCGCTGGAAGAATTGCAGGATCGGTGGATCGCTCATCTACGCAACGACTATGGCGCGACCACGATCACTGACTCACTACGAGTGTTCTTCGAGCCTGTTAATGACCGTCTATTTGAAGTGCGTGCCTTCTCGACATTAGATGCCGCGGAAGCCCACCCGATCGAAACTGTCCACCGCTATGTCGGAATGGACGTCTATGCGCGCGCACGAACGGGACTCGTCTACGGCGTAGGAATGATCGAAACTCGCGTCGAGACCCGCGACATTGCACCTCCTTCACAGGACCTTTCCGGGCAGCGGATAGAGCTGGTACGTTAACGCTGACTGTTTTTGCATGAGCTTGCGTCGACGTTCGCTATCTGGAAGGCGTCGATAATCATGTGGTGGGCCTGAACCTCGCGGCGGGAGGCGCGGGGGTAAAGTCAAGGTGAAGCAAACCCTTCGACATGTCGGGGTCCAGCATGAAGTTCTGCGGAATAGACCTGCACTCGAACAACAGTGTGATCGTGGTCAGTGATGCCGAAGATCGGAGCGTACTGCAACGTCGCCTGCCGAATGATCTCGAGCCAATCTTCGCCGCCCTTGCACCTTACCGTGGCGACCTCGAGGGTGTGGTCGTGGAATCGACCTATCCCTGGATTGGTTAGAACGGCACCGCCCGCAACTGGCCCGAGGGCGCGCACCTTGGGTGCGCAAGCAGAATGCCCGGCCGAAACGAATCGTGAATCCCCGATTGCCAGCCGTCCAACGCTGCATAGCCACGGCTGCCGGATTCGCCGCCTTCACGGGCTACGTACCGGCGCGTCTGGCTGAGGCGCAGAGCGTTCATGGAGCGCCCGGGGAATGGCGCTTGGTCACCGCCATACTCACCCGAAGGAGACGTGGATAATCGGTGCTATTTCCGCGCGGACTGATGCGTAGCCGGGCCGGGAGACGGGATGTCGTCCCGGCACGTCTGCAGTCGTAACCGGCGACGGCCTGCCCGTCGGCCGTGCGCCGCAAACGGTGACCACGCCCGGAAGAGTGCTGCGGTACCGCCGATGACGGATGACGCTTTCTGACTCAGCACGGCGGTGCGGCACCGCGATGGTCGCTGCCGGGCACGGCCGACGAAAAGCGGCTTGACGTACGCGACGCTCTCCGCGCAAGACCCTTGATGAGTGGGTCATGGATGCACCGTGCTGCCACGACCCTTCACACCTCACTTGACGGCAACGAGCTTTCCTGCAATTCGGGCAAAAATCGGCGTGCAGGGTCCCGGCGCCGGAAAAAAAGCGCGACCGCTACCTTCGATGCACCAGCGCCGTCAACTGCTGGAGCGGGCGCGCCGGATCACGGTTTCAACCAGCTCACCCATTTCCACGGAGCCCGGGAACCATTCGTCCCATTGCGCCGGATCGGCATGATCGCCCTCGCGGTAGAGAGCAATAACAAACGGCCGCCCGGAACGTTCGCTCGAGGTGCTTAACGATTCGATCCCAGGGACCGCCTCGCGATCCCTCGACATGTTCGCCATCACCACGACCCGCGGGTGCGTAGACTTCGCGGCTCCGAGCGCTTCTGCCGGATCGACCGTGCACATCACTGTCATGCCGCGCGACGTCAGCATGGACGCGAGCCGCGAGAGCGTCTTCGGCTCGCTGTCGACCAGCAGCACGTCGAGCCGGGTTTCTGCCCGGCGCAGCGAGCGGGACACACTGGCGCGCTGGCGCGACGCATTCCACTTTCGTCGCAACAGGCGTTTCGTCGGCGTCGCAATGCAGGCAAGAAGATGGGCGCTGACTATCTGCCACCAGATATGGTCCAGTTTGAAATCAGCCATCCGGGCTTGCCGCTCGAGCATTCTTTTTCGACCCGGCAGGTGGAGCAGAGAACAGTGTCTGAACCACCGAAGGTCCCGGTGAGTATTTCCGGACCAGTGGCGACCGACCAGCTGATATGCCCCGACGTCGAGGATCTGATGTCCGCTGTCGGCTAGAAGGTTAAGCGCTGCGGAAATAAATGCTTCGTCGCCGTTGTGATTGAGCCTTTGCATTGCGAGGGTATAACGTTCAAAGCACTCGCGCGCACGAGGCATCAGCACCTGGATGAAGCTTGCTGAAACCAGAAGGCACTCGCCACCAAACCACCGCGGGTTGTTCAGGCGCTTTCCCGCCACGATTTCGAGATCGCCAACGACGCGCGCCGCTCCATACGCAAAAAATTCCTGGTCGGAGATGTCGAAGGCCCCCACACCGCTGCGGTAGCAGCGTCGCAATACGTCCTGATCAAGCTGTCGTAATGCGACCATATCCGTGTCGAGAAGCAGGACCAGCGTCCCCGCGCCCACGCATTTGCCGATCTGTTCCAGAAGATCGAGCTTGAAGTGGGCCGCATAGAAGCGGGTCGTTCTGGGCAGCGTCAATGATGGTGCAAGGTCGCGCAATTCCGGGCGCACCGACGCATCGACGCTGGCGAGATAGCGCTGTATCTCGCGGCGTGCATTCGTGACAATGGTGAGCGTGGGCATCCCGGCCGCGAGCAGGCTCCGGTTTAACGTTATCGCCTGTTCGACGTAGCAGAAGGGGTCAACGCGGGTGCAGTTAGGACTTCCCTTACCCTCCCTGTCGATATACACGAGTGCACATGGCATCACGTTGATCCGCAGCAGGTCGTTCGCATTCGCAGAGAGAGCCAGGCTGCCGCCGATGCCTGTGTCGAACAATGCTCTCCAGTCGTGGCGTTCTGCCTGAGCCATGCATTTCCCCTGTTGTCGCCCAACTTGAGCGATGCATTCCGAGACCAACTGGCAAGTGGTCATTGAATTAAATCTTGTTACGCCGCCGCCGTCCCGCGAACGCCAAAAGTTAGCGTTTTGCGGACTAGTCAACCGCATCGGATGCGGACCGCAGCGCCCACGCTCGGGCGTCCGTGCTCCCGAAGCAGCGTGAGGCGCCTGGCTGCGCTCAAAGTTATCGGCTCATAAGCGCCTTTTTCGTGCCCCAATTGCGATAGACGCTGCAATGTTGCACCGGCGCTTACCAGCCACCGCTATGCGTTGCGCCGCCATTGAACGAGGCAGCATGTGCTCGGACCCAAAGGTAGGCGGCATAGGTGTCGTCGTGTGCTGCAGGGAAACGACTCTCAGGACGGTCTACTGCGCTTGCAGTCGGGTGCCGCGTCGTGCTGGCGCCGCGATTCATTAGCACTCTTTCCACGGCATCTCCCGGCGTGCGCGGTACCCTTGCTGGTGCCACGGTAAGGGATCCGAACGGGCTTCGCGGCCCCGGCGGTTAGGGGTCCAGCACCGCCTGCATTCGCGGAGTCGGCGAGGCTCGACAAGTCGTCGCGCAGACTGCGCTCGTCCATGAGAACCTTTACATCGGATGCGTGTGGCTGAAAGGCTCACCGGGCGCCGTGATCCGGAAACCGGGTTCACCGACGGCAATCCCCCGGGTTTCAGTGCAACAGTCCAAATACCGCGACGCCATTCGTCGCGCCGACATACACGTGACCGTGCGCGATCATCGGCGTGATGAACTTGTTGCCCGCGCCGAACGCGTCGCGCGCCCCGGACCGGGTACTGTCGTACAGCTCCCGGCCGAGATCGCCCGCGTCGAAGGCATGCAGCCCGCCCGTGGCGCCGTTCTCCGCCGCCCAGACAATCCCGTTCGTCGCGCCGCTGGCCGAGATGCTCGGCGTCGCGCCCGGATAGGGAAACGTGCGGGGGCTGTGAGACGACGGCGTCGTCGCGAGTCGTGCCGCGCTCAGGGGAAAGGCCTTGAGAGTGTCGCCGACCGCGCCGAAGTACACGACGTTGTTGTAGTACGCCGGCATGCCGAAGACGCCTCCGGGCAACTGGCCATCGACTTCCTGCCAGATCAGGTTCGCACTGGTGTTGAACCTGCCCATCGCATCGCGATTGACCACATAGATTTGTGAGTCCTTGCCGGCACCCCAGCGCCAGAGGGCGGATCGTGCCGCTGGCATCGGCCAGGTCCGGCAGCACCAGTGCGCCACCGGAACCGAGGTCCGCATCCTGCGCGGACTGGGAGACCGTGTCGAAGGTCTCGAAGTAGTCGGCCACCGCGAGCGGCGGCGAGATCGACAGCCTGCGGAACGCGTTGCCATAGTCGCCGTTCACCGGGAAGCCTTGCGGGTTCAGCGTCGGATCGAAGGTGCCGTTTGCGTCGAGCAGGTAGAGCGAGGCGCC
>NZ_JAXDPY010000121.1:0-9053 GCF_034668105.1 Paraburkholderia sp.
CATGCCTGATGACCATAGCGAGTCGGTCCCACCCCTTCCCATCCCGAACAGGACCGTGAAACGACTCCACGCCGCTGATAGTGCGGATTCCCGTGTGAAAGTAGGTAATCGTCAGGCTCCCCAGCAGCAACAGAAACCCCACCCCCAGAAGGTGGGGTTTCTGCGTTTACCGTCCCGAAAAAAACGGGCAAACGCAAAAAACGGGCAAAGCAGCGCCGGAACGGGCACACGGCACAGGCAAAGAACGCCCCCGCAAACGGGTGCAGACCGCGTGCTTCGCCCCCGCCGTCATCACCGCGACGGCGGGCACGCTCACGCCCGGACCGGGACCGCGTCCCGCAACTGTCCGCCGCTCTGTCCGTCACAACGGCCGGCTCCGCAAACATCGAATGGCCTGATCTGGAACATCGTTGTCGTGCGGTCCGCTCCAGTACGCTGCCGTTCCTCTGGCGTCACTCCTTCCCGATCCGCAGCGCGCTCGTGTAACCCGTCAGCTCTTGCCCATATCCACGACATACGTGCACGGGTTCTACACGCCCATCCCTCGCAGAACACGCTAGCTATGGTTTCGCTCGCATAGCAGCAGCCAGGGGACAGCTAGACAGCTCTCCCGCAGGCGAAAACCAGCAACAAAACAGCTTCCACAACTCTCTCTAAAGTCTTCTCGAGCGTTTCTTCACTGCATCGCTTTGTCTTAACATCCTCTTCAGAATACTGTATAAATATACAGTGAAAATGGTCGCCCCTATCTTTGCCCGAGGCCGGGCAGGGCGGAGCGTTCCCTATTGAACGAGCGTGATTATGGCAGCAGCGATTCACCTGATGACAACAACGCTGTCGTCACAATTGAGGCGTCAGGTGTGGCAGGGCAATGAGCTTGCCGAGGCGGACTCGCGGGCGATTTCCAGCGGCTATGCGGCACTGGATCAACTGCTGCCGGGACAGGGCTGGTCGACCGGCGGCCTGACGGAGTTATTGATTGAGCACGAAGGAGTTGGCGAACTGCGCCTGCTGGCCCCCGCGCTTCGGCATCTTACGGCACACACTGAACGAAACGTCATGCTCGTAGCGCCCCCTTACCAGCCCTGTGCTTCGGCACTGAGGGCTTGGGGTATCGATGTCGAGCGCGTCTTATGGATACGCTCGGGTGAAGACCAGGCGCTGTGGGCTGCCACTCAGGCATTGAAGCAGGATGGCGTCGGTGCAGTGCTGGTATGGCTGTCGAATGCGCGCGCCGATAAGGTTCGGCGTCTCCAGGTGGCGGCTCAGGAGTCGGCATCGCTGGCATTTTTAATCCGCCCTGTCGAGGCAGCCACGCAATCTTCGCCGGCGCCATTGCGAATGATCTGCGAGCCGCTCTTACCGGCCAATGCGCAAACGATCAACCCTCGTCAATGGTTGCAGGAGATCGGCATCTCGATCGACATTTTCAAGCGCCGCGGGCCGCCGCTAGTTGAGCCTCTACGTCTCATTCTGCCGTTACAAAGCGTCTTATTGCCGGAAACCCGAGTCGGCAGCAATCAAGGACGAGAGATCAAACATGTTGTGGATCGCAGTCACATTGCCACTCTTGTCGCTGGAAGCAGTGAAACCTCTGGAGCCGCTTCCGGATGGTTCGCCCGCGAAGCCGAATCGGTGTGAGCCGGGCGACAAGGCAAGCCAACCTTCAGGTGCCGAAAACATCACGGAGGTGCGCTGCTACGCGCTGGCCGATCACGCGCACATCTTGATACCGGATTTCGATGCATTGCGTGCCGGAGTGCATGCGGGTCATCCGCGCTCATACGCATTGGCTTTGGCTCCTGGTCTCAAGATGCTTGCCGCGGATACAGGCCGCGAAACCCAGGCGCTCGAAGCGATGGCGCTCGCTTTGCTGACGTACACACCGAAGGTGTCGCTCGCGCACGCGCATACCTTGCTGCTGGAAGTCGGCTCCGGTTTGCGGATGTTTGGCGGCTTGCGCACGTTGTTGGCGCGGGTATCCGCGACGGTGGCTGAGTTCGGCTATACGGCGCGCATCGCATGCGCGCCAACAGCGTGGGGCGCGTGGCTTTTGGCGCAGGCGCATGCTGTTCGGCAGGGGCATCGTTGGCATGTGATAAAGGAAACGTCGCTTGTGCGGGTCCTCGACCGCGTATCGGTGTCGTTACTGCCGGTTTCGCAGGCGCATCGGGATGCGTTTACACATATTGGTTGCTCGACGCTGGCCGATTTGCGTCGGTTGCCAAGGTCGGGTGTCGTCCGGCGTTTTGGCAGCGGCATTCTGGACCTGCTGGCGCAAGCATATGGCACGCGTCCGGATCCACGCGAATGGTTTTGTGCGCCGGCATCGTTTCATGCGCAGCTGGAATTGCCGTCACGGGTCGATAACGCCGATGCACTGCTGTTCGCCGCGCGTCGGCTGATTGTGCAACTGGCTGGCTGGTTGAGCGCGCATCATGCCGCGCTCAGTGGTTACACGTTATTGCTCGAACACGAATTGGCATCCCGTCATGCGCCCAAGACGTCGAGTTTGAAGGTCGCATGGGCCATACCGTCGCGTGATGCCGAGCATCTGATCTGGCTGTTGCGTGAGAAGTTGAATCAGACGGCTCTGGTAGCGCCCGTGATCGAGTTGAAACTGGTTGCGGATGAGATTGGCGAGTATGCAGGGCGGTCGGACACTTTGTTTCCAATGCCCGAATCAGATGGCGATTCGATCGCACGTCTGCTCGAACGCTTGAGCGCGCGGTTGGGGCCGGAGAACGTGTTGCAGATGTCGGTGCAGGACGATCATCGGCCTGAGCGGGCAATGCGCGTCGAGGCCTACCAGGCGCAAGCGTTTTCGCGCAAGAAGCGTTCGTCTGCGAAAGCCAGGGCAAAAATCAAAGCGGATAAAACCTGGCTGACCGATGAGTTGCAGCTTGCTGCATTGGAAAGTGTGCGCGCCGACGGCGATACGGCGACACAGGCAGAACAGGCAGAGAGCGCAGCAAACACAGCATACCTATCCCGACAGCCTGACAAAGCGAGTGATACCAAAAGCAGCCGCATATTCGCCACACAACCTGTCGATGCCCAAGCTTCACTCGATCTGCCCGACAGTGCATTGCCATCGCAGCCTCGCCCCGTCTGGATGCTCGACAAACCGCTGCGCCTGATGATGCGCGACCAGCGGCCGATCTATCGTCGGCCGCTGAAAATGCTCACGCGTACCGAACGGATTGAAGCCGGATGGTGGGACGGTAATCTTGTCGAGCGGGATTACTACGTCGCAGCAGACGATCGTGGACATATGTTCTGGGTGTTCCGTGAACGTCTTAATGGTGAGTGGTATTTGCAGGGTTTGTTTGGCTGAACATCATGGCAAATTCTCAGCCCTCATTCGCATTGGAGCAGACGCTTGCGGCCCAACTGCCGCCCTATGCGGAACTGCATTGCCTGACTAATTTCTCGTTTCTGCGCGGCGCTTCGCATCCGCATGAACTCGTCGAGCAGGCGATGTCGCGCGGCTATAGCGCGCTCGCGATCACCGATGAATGCTCACTGGCAGGCGTCGTGCGCGCGCACACGGCGGTGAGAGAAATCAAACAGGAGCGGGAGCGCCAACAGAAGGATCGCGAAGACAAGGCAAAAGCCGCGCAAGCAGGAGCGTCTTTAGAAGAAGCAGCAATGCCGGCGGCCGCAATGCCAGCGGGTTCGCAACAGGAACCCTCACAACAAGAACCCTCACAACAAGAACCCTCACAACAAGAACCGACCGACCAGGAAGCACTAAAACCCATCCCTCACCTAATCATCGGCAGTGAACTCAACCTGACAGACGATGCAGGTGAACCCTTCTGCACACTGGTTGCGCTAGCAATCAACCGCAATGGCTATGGCAATCTTTCCGAACTGATCACGCTCGCCCGCTCGCGTGCCGACAAGGGCAGCTATCGCCTCAGTCCGTCTGATTTCACCGATGCGTTGCCGCATCTCGAACATCTCAAGACCTTGCCCGATTGCGTCCTGATTCTCGTGCCGCAACGAACGGCGACGCTCTTACACACATTGCGCTGCGCGCATTGGCTCGCCTCATTAGCTCCGCAACGCTCATGGATCGCACTCGAACTCTGGCAAACCGGCAGTGATGATCTTCAGATTGACGCGTTGCGGATGATTTCAAACGCGAGCGGTTTGCCTCTGGTGGCGGCAGGTGGCGTCCTGATGCATGCGCGATCGCGCAAGCCACTGCAGGACACCCTGACCGCGATCGGCCTCGTCACTCCGCTATCGGCGTGTGGTCACGCGCTCGAGGCCAATGCCGAGCGGCATATGCGCACTCGCGTGCGGCTCGGCAAACTGTACCCACGCGACACGCTCGAAGAAACGCTGCGTATTGCAGCCCTATGCCGCTTCTCACTCGACGAACTCAAGTACGAGTATCCCGAAGAACTGGTGCCCAGCGGCGAATCGCCGTCGAGTTATCTGCGCAAGCTGGTCATGGCCGGCGCAATCGAGCGTTGGCCCGATGGCATGGATCTGAAACGAATCGGTCAGATCGAGAAAGAGCTGTTGCTGATCGCCGAACTGAAATACGAAAAGTACTTTCTGACGGTGCACGATATCGTGCGCTTCGCGCGCTCCAGAAACATTCTGTGCCAAGGTCGCGGTTCGGCGGCGAATTCGATTGTGTGTTACTGCCTGCATGTGACGGAGATCGATCCGATCAGCATGAATATGCTGATCGAACGGTTCATCTCGCGCGCGCGCAACGAACCGCCTGATATCGACGTCGATTTCGAGCATCAGCGCCGCGAAGAGGTGATTCAATATATCTACGGTAAATACGGCCGTCATCGGGCGGCGTTGACGGCATCGCTGATTACGTATCACGCGCGCAGTGCATTGAAGGATGTCGGCAAGGCGTTGGGGCTCGAAGTATCGTTGATCGAACGGATCAGTAAATCGCAGCAGTGGTGGGACGGCACGGAAGCGGTCGCCAAATATCTCGCTGAAGCGGGCTTCGATGCCAGCTCCCACATCACGCGCAATCTGATTCGTCTCACCCAGGAGTTGCGCAACTTTCCGCGTCATCTGTCGCAACACGTCGGCGGCTTTGTGATCGCGAAAGACAAGCTGTCGCGACTCGTGCCGATCGAAAACGCGACGATGAAAGACCGCAGCGTGATCGAATGGGACAAGGACGATATCGACGCACTCAAGCTATTGAAAGTCGACGTGCTGGCGCTCGGCATGTTATCGGCGATTCGGCGCGCGCTGGAATTCGTCGCATTGCGGCGCGGCTTTCCGAAATTCAGGGTGCAGGATATTCCTCGCGAGGATCGAGCCGTCTACGAAATGTGCGGACATGCCGACACGATCGGCGTATTCCAGATCGAATCGCGCGCGCAGCAAAGCATGTTGCCGCGGCTGAAGCCGAACAAGTACTACGATCTCGTGATCGAAGTCGCGATCGTGCGGCCCGGGCCGATTCAGGGCGGCATGGTGCATCCGTATTTGCGTCGTAAGCAGGGTCTCGAGGCGGAAGACTACGCTAAAGATGAATTGCGGCCGGTGCTTGAACGTACGCTCGGTGTGCCGATTTTCCAGGAACAGGTGATGCACCTCGCGATGGTCGCGGCGAAATACACTGGTGAACAAGCCGACCAGCTACGGCGCGCGATGGCTGCGTGGCGGCGCAGCGGCAATCTGGCGAAGTATCAGAAGGATCTGACCGACCGCATGTCGGCGCGTGGTTACGAGCCCGATTTTATCGCTCGCATCTGCAAACAGATCGAAGGCTTCGGCGAGTATGGCTTTCCGGAAAGTCACGCGGCCAGCTTCGCCTTGCTCGTCTATCTCAGCGCGTGGTTGAAACGCTATGAGCCGGCCGCCTTTCTGGCGGGTTTGCTCAACAGTCAGCCGTTGGGATTCTATTCGCCGTCGCAACTGGTGCAGGACGCGAAACGTCACGGCGTCCCTGTATTGCCGCCTGACGTAACCTTGAGCGATTGGGAATCCACCTTCGAGCGACGCGGTCAGGAAGGGCAACGGATTTCACCGGATGAGACCTGTTTGCATCGTCAGCAGGGCGTATTGTCCGCGCAGCAATTACGCGATCTGTCACTGCGGCGCTTCACGGTGGCCCGGACGATCCGGCGCGCGGCAAAGCGGCTGACCGCGCGCGTCTTCCAGGCGTCGAATACCTATGGTGCACGCGGTCCGGCAGTGCGCATCGGCATGCACTTGATCAAAGGTCTTTCTCAGGTGGCTGCCGAACGCATCATGGCGGCTCGCGGCGACGCGCAGTTTACCGACGTCGACGATCTGGCGCGTCGCGCGGCATTGACGCGGCGTGATCTCGAAGCGCTCGCCGCGGCGAACGCGCTGGTCGGCATCGCAGGCCATCGGCGCGAAGCGTGGTGGGCGGTGACCGCGCAGCACACGGTGCCCAAGCTGCTGCGCGATGCGCCGATCGACGAAGCGCGGTTGGCATTGCCACAGGCAGCCGAGAGTCGCGAGATCGTCGACGATTACGCGAGTCTCGGGCTCACGCTCAATCGCCATCCGCTCGCCTTCTTGCGTGAGCGTCTTGCCAAACAACGTTTTCGCACGGCAGCCGAACTCGCCGCGTGTCAGCACGGCACGCTGGCGCGCGCTTGCGGCATCGTCACCGTGCGGCAGCGGCCGGGCACGGCAAACGGCACGGTGTTCGTTTCCATCGAGGACGAGACCGGCTCGATCAATGTGATCGTCTGGCCATCGCTGGTGGAAAAGCAGCGCAAGGTGCTACTGGGGGCATCGTTGCTCGCGGTGTATGGCGTCTTGCAGCGCGACGACGGCGTTTCTACCGGTGGTCACGGTGCGGGCAACGTGGTGAACGCCAATCAGGCGGGCAACGCGAAAAAGAAGCAGAAGGGCGAGGTCATTCATCTCGTTGCGCATCGACTCGAAGACCACAGTGAATGGCTCGGCGATCTGGCAACGGCAAGCCGCGATTTTCATTGATGCCGTGCAGCGGCCAGGTTTGCAGGCCCGATGCCTGCGCGGCCTGTCGACGAGCCGTGGAACGTGAGCGCCGCCTGTCGCGGTTCAGCTTGCAGCCGGCCGCTACGCCGGCGTTTCACCTCGCCACGGAAACCCCGCCAGCACCTGCCGGATCGCCACGTCGAATGGCGTGCGGCGGCCGATGCCGAGCGCCTCGAGCCGGTCCGACGCCAGGTGGCAGTTATGCGGACGCGGCGTGGCGTCAGTGGGCATGTGCTGTGGCGTCAGTTGCGCTTCGAGTTGCAACGCTTCTGCAAGCCGCGTGGCGATTTCATACTTATTCATTGGCTCGTCGCCCGACCATTGCACGATGCCGTGGATCGTTTCACCATTCGCATGCCGTTCGAGCATCTGCCGGATCACGAACGCGACGTCGGGCGTAAAGGTGGGATAGCGGATCGCCCATGCATCCATGACCGCCGCCTTGCCATCGCGCGAAGCCGATGCGGCAATCGCCGGCACGAGACTCGTTACCGCCGATTCTGCCCAATCGACGATCGGCCCATACAGCAGCGGCAAACGCAGCACGCAGCCGAGATCGGTGGAGTCCGTCAGCGCGCGCTCGCCCTCGAGTTTGCTGCGCCCATATGCGTTGAGCGGCGCGGGCGCGCCATCGTGCTGATAGGGCGGGTGAGTGCCGTCGAACACATAATCGGTTGAGATCGAGAGCGTCCATGCGCCGCGCCGCCTTGCGGCCGTAGCCAGTGTGCGTACCGCATCGACGTTTAACGCCCGGGCAAGCGCCGGGTCGTGCTCGCACACATCCGGCCGACGTTCCGCTGCAGCAATCACGAGCGCGTCCGGCGCTTCGCGCTCCACAAATTGCTCGACCGCCCGCGCATCGCGAATATCCAGTGCAATGGTGCTCGGCCCCGGCCGGCTGAACGCCGTCGCGACAGTTTGCCAGCCAGCCTGTCCTGCCAGTTCGTCGACGAGAACCCGGCCGAGCAGCCCGGAAGCACCAATGACGGCAACTTTGAACATAAAGATCGCGAGCCTAGCGGGCCGGGCCGTTGGTCACGGACGTAACCGTGTAGCCGGCCTCGCCGATCGCGGCCTTCAGCGTGTCAGCCGATTGCGCCGATTCGACCGCCACGCGGCCGGATGCCAGATCGACGAGGACCTGCGCGGCTCCATCGTGTTCACGGATCGCATTCGTGACCGCAGCCACGCAATGTTGGCAGCTCATGCCTTCTACCTGGAATTCGATCGTCATGGGAATTGCCTTAAAAAAATCAATGCTGCGATGGTTGAATTATGCCTGCCGATGCGCACTTGAGTAACTGACCTTCCCACTATGGGAAGGTGTACGATCGACGCACACACTGGCGAAACATTCATGAATATCGGTGAAGCGGCCCGCGCGTCGGGCGTCACGGCGAAGATGATTCGCTACTACGAAAGCGTGGACCTGCTGGCGGCAAAGGCGCGCACAAGCGCCGGCTATCGCGTATACGGGCCGCAGGAGGTTCATTCGCTGCGTTTCATCCGGCAGGCGCGCCGGCTAGGTTTTCTGGTCGAAGACATTCGCCGGTTGCTGGCGCTGTGGCACGACCGCTCGCGCGCCAGCGCCGAAGTGAAGGCGATTGCGCTGGAGCACGTCGCGGAACTTGATCGCCGCATTACCGAGCTGACCGACATGCGCGACACATTGGCGCACCTGGCGGATCATTGCCACGGTGACGAGCGCCCCGATTGCCCGATTATCGAACGGCTCGCGGACACCGATCTGGTGTCGGGGAAAGGTTGTCATCCGATTTGAGCCTGTTGGGTGCAACCCTGAGGGAGCCAGCGTCGCCGAGCGGCCGAAAGCACTATGGCGGTGCAAAATAGTTTGGGGCAATATCAGTTGCCTCGAAAAAATCACCTTGAACTTAACGAAATCAAGGATCTAAGTGCAACGAAAGCGTGCACCATTCCAAAACGGAATGCACGTCATGCGGGCATTTCACTAGCAAGGTTGCACCATAAGGCTATAATAAGGGTTAACCCTTTACGGGAAATCCCTGATGCAAAACTCACCGGGGATTCAATCTGATCCT
>NZ_JAXDPY010000122.1:0-14989 GCF_034668105.1 Paraburkholderia sp.
CTACCGTCGAGCGTCAACAGTTCGCGCTCGATACCCACCGGCAACAGCGTCTGCCCGATTGCCTTGAGCACCATATCGGCTTCGACCACGAAGCGCTCATGATTACCATCGCTCGACGTGCGTTCGAATTCGACACCTGTCACAACGCTGCCTTCTCCGATCAAACGCATCGGCGTTGCGTGCGTGACCAGCGTGACGCCGTTGGTCTGCGCGAAATCGCGCTCGGCCCATGTCGCGCTCATTGATTCGACGCCGCGTCGATACACCATCGTCACCGACGTCGCACCGAGCTTGCGGCTTTGCACGGCGGCATCCACGGCCGTATTGCCGCCGCCGATCACGACGACCCGGCGGCCCACCGGCACGGTGCCGAAGTCGCTCGCAGTGCGCACCTGTTCGATGAAATCCACGGCGTTCATCACGCCACTCAGGTCCTCGCCTTCCATCGCCAAGGCACGCACGCCCGTGAGGCCGATCGCGAGGAACACCGCGTCGTGCTGCTTGCGCAGCGCCTCGAGGTCCACGTCACGCCCAAGCGCCACGCCATGTTTGATCTCGATACCGCCGATCGAACACAGCCACTCCACTTCGCGTTGCGCAAAATCGTCGACGGTTTTATAGGCAGCGATACCGTATTCGTTCAGACCACCCGCTTTCTCGTGGGCGTCATAGACGGTGACGTTATGCCCGGCTAGCGCGAGACGGTGCGCGCATGCGAGTCCAGCCGGTCCCGCGCCCACCACCGCGACATGGCGCCCCGTTTCAGCGGCGCGCTTGAATAGCGGCTCACCGCGCGCCATCGCCCAATCGGTTGCATGACGTTGCAGCGCGCCGATCGCGACGGGCTTCGCATCCTGATGGTTGCGAACGCAAGCACCCTCGCACAGGATCTCGGTCGGGCAAACACGCGCGCACATGCCGCCAAGCGGATTCGCCGACAGAATGTCGACGGCCGCGCCTTTCAGATTGCCGTTGCCGATCTTGCGAATGAAACTCGGAATATCGATCTGCGTCGGACACGCGTTCACACACGGCGCGTCGTAACAGTAGTGACAACGGCTCGCCGCCGCGGCTGCGGCACTTGCGTCGAGCAACGGCGCGATGTCGGAGAACTCGCAGGAGAGTTGATCGGCCGATAGGCGCTGAGGCGCAATATCGCCGGCTTGCTTGATGGCCATACACGTTCCTTCTTCAATGTGAGGACGTAGCCGCTCCCGCCGGCTGCGCTGAAGCGGAACCGGGACGGCATGTTTTATGGGCACTACAGTGCGGCCGATGAATCGACCGCCACCGCTAAGCGTTATGAAACCGGCTCGCACGCTCGTCCGAGCATCGCATGCAACAGGACGTTGGCGCCCGCTTCGATCCATTCGAAGGTGGCGTCCTCGATCTCGTTGTGACTGATCCCGTCCACGCACGGCACGAACACCATCGAGGTGGGCGCGACTTGCGACAGATAGCAGGCATCGTGTCCCGCACCGGACACCATGTTGCGATGGGGATAGCCGAAGCGCTCAGCCGCGGCGCGTACGGACTTCACGCAGGCCTCGTCGAAAGCGACGGGCGCGTAGTAAAAGATCTGTTCGAGTTCGGTTTCCAGACCGATACCGCCCGCGATATCCGCCACGCCTTGACGCAATGCGGCATCCATCTTCGCGAGTACGGCATCATCCGGATGACGGAAATCGACGGTGAAGAACACGCGGCCTGGAATCACATTGCGTGAGTTCGGATAGACCTGCATCATGCCGACCGTCGCGCAGCCGAACGGCGCGTTATCCAGCCCGATGCGATTGACCAGATCGACCACGCGGGCCGCGCCGAGCAATGCATCGCGACGCCGTGGCATCGGCGTCGGACCCGCATGCGCCTCTTGCCCAGTCAGCGTGATTTCGTACCAGCGCTGACCTTGCGCGTCGGTCACCACGCCAATGGTTTTCTGTTCGGCTTCGAGAATCGGCCCTTGCTCGATATGCAATTCAAACGCGGCATGTAGCGGTCGGCCACCGCAAGGCAGATCGCCTGCATAGCCGATGCGCTTGAGTTCCTCGCCGATGGTCTTGCCGTCCACGTCCTTACGCGAGAGACCGTAGTCCAGCGTGAAGACGCCTGCGAACACCCCTGAGGCCACCATTGCCGGCGCGAAGCGCGAGCCTTCCTCGTTGGTCCAGATCACCACTTCAACCGGATGCTCGGTCTCGATGCCGTGGTCGTTCAGACTGCGGATCACTTCGAGTCCGCCGAGCACGCCGTAGATACCGTCAAAGCGACCGCCGGTCGGCTGCGAGTCCGCGTGCGAACCGGTCATGACCGGCAACGCATCGGGATTGCGCCCGGCGCGGCGCATGAATACATTGCCCATCTGATCGACACTGACCGCGCAACCCGCTTGCTTCGCCCAACTGACGATCAGGTCGCGCCCCTCCTTGTCGAGGTCGGTCAGCGCCAGCCGGCAGACGCCGCCTTTGGGCGTCGCGCCGATCTTCGCCATCGTCATCAGGCTGTCCCACAGCCGCTTGCCGTCGACCTTGATCGACGTAGCGGGTTCCGCGTGTCTCAGTGCTTCGGATACCGCGTTCATTCGTCTCGCTCCTTTCGATGAACCGACATGAAACCGGTGCATGGGCGGCGGGTTTTGGGGCGTGGCCGCACGGCGGCGGTGCACACTCGATACGTTGGATCGCCTCTTCATCGGAGGGCAAACCCTGGGGCATCGCCCGCTCTCTCAATCCTGTCCAGTTGGACAGGTTGTAGACGATTAAGCCTGCCAAATCAATGCTTTTCGTACGGCCGGATACAGAGCGAGAAGCGTGCCATTGCACTGCAGCACGCTTTTTTAACCCGCTTCGAATGCGCGTGTTTATCCGCGCCCGAACGACTAGAATGAAGCGCGACGCGGCACGCATGCCGATGAAGGCCAACATGAGAGACGACAACGTGGCTGCCGACATCACGGAAAACGACGAGACCAAGGACGAAACTCGCGCGCCTTTGCGGCGGCGCAAGGCGCACATTCGCGAGTCGAACGAAGCGCATTTATTGGCGTGTGCCGAAGCGGTCTTCGCGGAACGAGGACTCGACGGAACCAGTACGGCGATGATCGCGGAACGTGCAGGCTTACCGAAAGCCAACCTGCATTACTACTTCCCGACCAAGCTCGCGTTGTACCGGCGCGTGCTGGAAGATCTGTTCGAAGACTGGTATCGCGCGGCGGATACTTTCGAATGCAGCGACGATCCGGTCGAAGCGATTGGCGGATACGTACGCGCGAAAATGGAATTGTCGCGCCGCCGGCCATTAGGCTCGAAGGTGTGGGCGAGCGAGATCATTCACGGCGCCGAGCATATGGAGGACATTCTCACGGGGCGCGTGAAGCCGTGGCTGGATAGCAGGGTGAAGGTGATCGACGACTGGATCGCACGCGGCTTGCTGGCGCCGGTGAATGCACAAACGCTGATGTACATGATCTGGGCAACCACCCAGCATTACGCCGACTTCGACGCACAGGTTCGTGCGCTCAAAGGCAAGCGCGCGCTCACGCAGAAGGCGTTCGAAGCCACCACTGAGGAAGTCGTGCAGTTGGTGATCCGGGCGTGCGGCGCCGTATCGCCGGCACAGCGCGAGGACGGTGCGGACCCGTCGAGATAAAAAGCAAAAACCCGGCTGCGCTTTTTAACCGCAGCCGGGCTTTCGCACTATTGCGTGATGCCTTTCTCTCGATGCCTGGTGCTTCAATACGTCTCCAGATGCAAGCGCCCTTCGCGTTTCAGCTTCGTCCATAACACGTCCCAGTCGAGCTGGTGCTGTTCGCCGATTTCCCTGAGCGCCTGCAATACACCGTCCTCCATACCCTTCAATCCGCACACGTAGATATGCGTGTTGTCGTCCTTCAGCATGTGCGCGACGTCGACCGCGCGCTCGCGCATCGCGTCCTGCACGTAACGCTTGGGCTGCCCCGGCGTGCGCGAAAATGCCAGATTCGTGTCGATGAAATCCTTCGGCAGATTCGTGAGCGGCCCGAAGTACGGCAACTCTCCTTTCGTGCGCGCACCGAAGAACAGCATCAGCTTGCCGGTCGCGCCCTTCAGACGGCGCCGCCTGCGATACTCGGTCATCGCGCGCATCGGCGCTGAACCGGTGCCGGTGCAGATCATCAGCAGATGCGAGTTCGGATGATTCGGCATCAGGAACGTGCCGCCGAACGGGCCGATCACATTGACCACGTCGCCCTTCTTCAGGTCGCACAGATAATTCGAGCAGACTCCATCCAGCGCGTCGCCGTGCTGCTGGGACACGCGCTTCACGGTGAGAGAAACGTTGTTATAGCCGGGCCGTTCACCATCGCGTGGGCTCGCAATCGAATACTGCCGCGCGTGATGCGTGCGGCCATCGGCAGTTGCACCCGGTGGCAGGATGCCGATCGACTGGCCCTCGAGCACCGGAAAAGGCATCGAACCGAAATCGAGCACGATGTGATGAATGTCGCTATCCGTCGAGCCGTCGGTAAGCCGGTAGTTGCCCACCACCGTCGCGGTAGTCGGCGCCTTGTGCGTATAGAGATTCACGTACGGCCTCGCGGCTGACCACGGTGGCACAACCGAGCCGCGCACAGTATCGACTTCAATACCGCTTGCGTCCGCCGGTGTGTCGCTCGATGTCCCCGCAGCCGCGGCATCTTCCACCGCCGGCACGGCCATTGTGTTCTGCTCAGGCAGCACGTCCCATTTGAACTGCTCGTCGAGGGGATAGGCATCGGCTTTCAGCACGGTGCGCCAGTTATCGATCGCGCCGGTCGGACACGGCGGCACGCAAGCCATGCAGCCGTTGCAGATCTCCGCCTTGACCACGTAATTGTTCTCGTCGTGCGTGATCGCATCGACCGGGCAAGTCTCTTCGCAGGTATTGCAGCGAATGCAGATTTCCGGATCGATCAGATGCTGTCTCAGGACTTCGACCGATACTGGGCCGTTCATGACTTCCTCCACCTATATTCGCGCGGATACGACGCCGCACGCCGCACGTTTTCAATCGCCGTACTCAGTTAAAGCGCACGTATTCGAAGTCGACCGGCTGACGATTCACGCCCATTGCCGGCGGCGCAATCCAGTTCGCGAACTTGCCCGGTTCCGTGACGGGGCCCATCAGCGAAGCGACATAGGCGCGGTCTTCCGGCGAGGCGAGCCACTTCGCCTCATTGGCGGCCCATTCAGTCTCGCTGATCACACGGCCGTCCGGCGAAACACGGGTGTTCGCAAACGTGCCGATCTGCCGGTTGAACGCCTTATGCGGTACCGTCATGCGGAAATCGATGCCGGCCTTTTCAAGCACCTTGTTCCAGCGGCCGACACCCGCCACCGAATCCTTGATGTAGTCGTCGCGCAGCACTTCATTCATGGCGTTGAGCATCGGCACTTCGCGCTCAACCAGCTTGCCGTCCTGCACGTCGAGCAGCTTGTAGCTTTGAGCGTTCAATTGATGATCGTCGTCGCGCTTGTTCTCTTCGTAGCGGCCCTTCAGACCCGAGCTATAGAACGTGGCGGCGTTGGACGAATGATCGGCGCCGAACAGGTCGATCGTCACGGAGTAGTGGAAGTTCAGATAACGCTGGATGGTCGGCAAATCGATCACGCCGGCCGCGCGAATCTTCGCGACGTCGTCCGTGCCCAGTTCGTTCATCACCTGCGCGGTACGCTGGATCACACGCGACACACCCGATTCGCCGACGAACATGTGATGCGCCTCTTCAGTCAGCATGAACTTCGTGGTACGCGCAAGCGGATCGAAGCCCGACTCGGCGAGCGCCGACAACTGGAACTTGCCGTCGCGGTCAGTGAAGTAGGTGAACATGTAGAACGCGAGCCAGTCCGGCGTTTTCTCGTTGAAGGCGCCGAGAATGCGCGGATTGTCCTCGTCGCCCGAACGGCGGCCGAGCAGTGCTTCGGCTTCCTCGCGTCCATCGCGGCCGAAGTAGCGATGCAGCAGATACACCATCGCCCACAGGTGGCGGCCTTCTTCCACGTTCACCTGAAACAGGTTGCGCAAGTCGTACATGGAAGGCGCCGTCAAGCCGAGATGCCGTTGCTGCTCGACCGAAGCCGGCTCCGTATCGCCTTGCGTCACGATGATGCGGCGCAGATTCGCGCGATGCTCGCCGGGCACGTCCTGCCACGCAGCCTCACCCTTGTGTTCGCCGAAATGGATCTTGCGGTCCTGCTCGCCGGGCGTGAGGAAAATGCCCCAGCGATAGTCCGGCATCTTCACGTGATCGAAATGCGCCCAGCCGCCCGCGTCGACGCTCACCGCCGTACGCAGATACACGTCATAGCCATGCGAGCCTTCGGGGCCCATATCGCCCCACCACGACAGAAAATTCGGCTGCCACTGTTCGAGCGCGCGTTGCAATGCACGGTCGTCGGCGAGATTGACGTTGTTCGGAATCTTTTCGCTGTAGTTGATCGTTGACATGGTCGGTATCCTGATCGGAATGCGGTGCTTTGCGGTGCCTAAGTGTGAGAGGCGCGTAGCGGGCAAGGAGCGTTGCTTTCAGTTGCGTCGCTTAAGAAACATCAAACGCGCGAAACGTCGAATTGCGCCTTGCTGCCCTTGCCGTACACCTTGAGCGCGCCCTTCTCGCCCACTGCGTTCGGCCGGTTGAAGATCCAGTTCTGCCATGCGGTGAGACGCCCGAAGATACGTGTCTCCATTGTTTCCGGGCCGTTGAAGCGCAGATTCGCTTCGAGGCCGGTCAATGCATCCGGCGACATGGCCGCGCGTTCTTCGAGCGCGATGCGGATTTCGTCTGCCCAATCGATATCGTCAGGCGACGCGGTGACAAGGCCCAAACGCTCCGCTTCAACCGGCTTGATCGGCTGGCCGATTTTTGAGCGCACCGCGTCGAGCGGGTCGGCTTCTTCATAGAAGCGGCGAGCGAGGCGCGATTGATGCGTGACCATCGGATAGAGACCGAAGTTGACTTCCGAGAGCGTGATCGCCGGTTCTTCGTCTTCGTTGCTCGGCAGTGCCGCCATATAGCTGCGATCGCAGGCGAACGCGAGTTCCGCGAAGGTGCCCGCAAAGCATGAGCCCGGTTCGATCAGCGCGAACAGCGAACGCGACGACACGTCGATACGCGCCAGCGTGCGGCGCAACAGGCCAATGGTCTCGCGTACGAACCAGTGATCCTTGTGCTGCATCAGCGTGGCGTCGGCGGCGAGCAGGTTACGGGCATCGCCTTCGGTCTTGAAGACCCAGGTGCCGACGTCGAGCTCGTTGGTGCGCATCGACAGAATTGCGTCGTCGAGCTCGCGGGCGAACTGCAGCGGCCACCAACTCGTGCCGGCGGCGACGATCGCGTCGATCTGCGTAGGCTGTCCGGCTTGCGGGGCTTTCGCGGTAAAGGTGGCGATGCGCTTAGCACGATCGATCGTGATGTCGAGCGTTTTATAAGTCAGGCCGTCTTCACGGTCAGTGCGTTCGATACGCGTGAGCATCACGCCTTGCGCATCGGCGGGACGATCGCTTTGTTCGGCGAGTTCGAGCGCGCGTGCCTGAATCGTCTGATCGAACTGATTCGGCTTCACGACTTCATCCACGAGCCGCCATGCTTTCGCCCGTTCACCGCGAATGCCCTCGACCACCGTACAGAAGATGTCCGCGCGATCGTGACGCACCTTGCGTTTATCGGTGACGCGCGTCAGGCCGCCCGTGCCCGGCAGCACACCCAGCAACGGCACTTCCGGCAGCGACACCGAAGACGAGCGGTCATCCACCAGATAGATCTCATCGCAGGCAAGCGCGAGTTCATAACCGCCACCGGCGCATGCTCCGTTCACCGCAGCGAGAAACTTCAGACCTGAATGACGCGACGAGTCTTCGAGCCCATTGCGTGTTTCGTTGGTGAACTTGCAGAAGTTGACCTTCCACGCATGCGTCGACAGACCCAGCATGAAGATGTTCGCGCCAGAGCAGAACACGCGGTCTTTCAGGCTTGTCAGCACCACCGTTCTGACTTCGGGATGCTCGAAGCGGATGCGCTGTATCGCGTCGTGCAGTTCGATGTCGACGCCCAGGTCGTATGAATTGAGCTTCAGCTTGTAGCCGTCACGGATGCCACCATCCTCGGCGATGTCGATACCGAGGGTCGCGACGGGACCGTTGAAACTCAGCTTCCAATGCTTGTACTGCGAGGGATCGGTGCGGTAGTCGACCGGCGCGATTGCGGCTTCTGCTGCGGACATGGGGCGTCTCCTGACTGGACGAGGCAAAATCTGTTTTTTGAACAATAGTGCATCGTCAAACCCATGTAAAGCACTTTAGTGCATGTTCGCTAGTAAACCCTGGCACGCCACTGCAGGTCAGCTCGACCGTGCGTCATCCGGCGATTCGGCCGCGATCCTTGCTGCAAGCCGGTCACGCAACTGCAAGTAGGCGTCGGCCAAGGTTTTCTCGCTGGTGTCGAAGGTCATGTCGGCGCGGCCGTACAGTTCGCTGCGCCCTGTCAGGATGCGCTTGAGGTCGTCCATCGCCTCCTTGTTGCCGGACATCGGCCGCAGGTCGCCTTGCGCGACGACGCGGCGCATATGCTCTTCCGGCGTGGCTTGCAGCCATACGGTGAAGCAGTGCGACAGCAGCGTGTTGAAGGTGCCCGACTCCGACACCAGGCCGCCCGGCGACGCAATCACGGCGCGCTCATGCTCCTGAATCACCGCCTCCAGCGCGCGATGTTCATAACGCCGATAAGCGCTCGCGCCGTACAGGGAATGAATCTCCGACGGCGGACAACCGGCGAGCTGCTCGATCACCCGCGTCAACTCGACGAACGGTACTTTGCGCTCCTGCGCCAGCATCCGTCCAAAGGTCGACTTGCCGGCCCCGCGCAGGCCGATCAGCGCGATCCGATCCTTACGGTGCGGGTCACGCGGCGCTTGCGCGAACATCTCGGCAAGCGCTACACGGGCGCGCTGCAACGCTGCCTGGTCGCGCCCTTGCAGCAATTCGCGGATCAGCAGCCATTCGGCCGAGACGGTGGTTTCGTCGCCGATCACCTCGGCCAGCGGGCAGTTCAGCGTCGCCGCGATCTGCCGCAGCACCAGCACCGAAGCGTTACCCACCCCCGATTCGAGATTGGCCAGGTGACGCTCCGACAAGCCGGTTTCAGTCGCGAGCGTCTTGCGCGTCATGCCGCGGCGCGCACGCAGCAAACGCACGCGCTCGCCCATCGCCGTCAGAAAAGGATCGCGTTCTTCACGCTCGGCGCCGCGCTCCGCCCCGCGTTCGGGTCCGCCGTCGGTCCCGCGCTCGGTCCGATCGGCGCGGCTTGCGTCCTCATCGGCAGGGTCGTCCACCGGCGTGGGAGAGTAATTTTGGTTCATGTTTAACTACCTCTTAACTGCGTTACATGTACTATAGTGCTTGACACGCACCCAGTGAACGGTTAATTTTCGCCAAATATTGATCCAATAACAAACGCTGTCGAGCTTTTTCGGCGGCGTCACGGAGAGGGTGTGGCAACACGCATGAATTAACGTGCGTGCGCCCCGCCGATCTGGAGGCTCGCATGTTCCCACATGATTTCCAACGCCTGATTGCGGGCGTGACAGAGCAACTCGCCGGCCGACCGCTCGACGCCGCGCTGGCCACATGGTTCAACACTACCTATCCCGCGGACGGCGCGACCTTCCGCGATCTGACGGATGCCTGCCGCACCGGCGTGGCCGAAGGCTGGCTGTGCAACCGCGAGGGCGGCGGCATTCGCTATGGCCGGATCTTCAAGGCGCTGCCCGATACCCACGGCTTTTCCGTCGACGTGGTCGATATGAAGGATATTGCCGGTCCGCATCACGTTCACCCGAATGGTGAAATCGATCTGATCATGCCGCTGACCGCTGGCGCCACCTTCGACGGTCATCCGGCCGGCTGGTGCGTGTACGGCCCTGGTAGCGCGCACCGTCCCACCGTCGCGAACGGGCAGGCGCTGGTGCTGTATCTGCTGCCGCAAGGCGCGATCGAATTCACCGCCGCCCCATCTTCTGTCTGAGGCTTGTCATGACCGAACTATTGAAAAACTACGTTGCCGGCCAATGGGTCGCAGGCAGCGGCGAAGGCGTAACGCTGACCGATCCGGTTACCGGCGAAGCGCTGGTGCGCGTGTCGAGCCAGGGTCTGGATCTCGGCCACGCATTTGGCTTTGCTCGCGAAAAAGGTGGCGCCGCCCTGCGTGAACTGAGCTACGCGCAGCGCGCCGCACGCCTCGCGGAGATCGTCAAACTGCTTCAGGCCAGGCGCGACGATTACTACGCGATCGCTACCGCAAACTCGGGCACGACGCGCAACGATTCGGCGGTCGATATCGACGGCGGAATCTTCACGCTGTCGTACTACGCGAAACTCGGTGCGTCGCTCGGCGACGTGCATGCGCTGCGCGACGGCAACGCCGTCTCGTTGAGCAAGGACCAATCGTTCAGCGTGCAGCACGTGCTGACGCCGACGCGCGGCGTCGCGCTCTTCATCAACGCGTTCAATTTCCCATCGTGGGGCTTGTGGGAAAAAGCAGCGCCGGCCTTGCTATCGGGCGTGCCCGTCATCATCAAGCCCGCCACGGCAACGGCATGGCTCACGCAACGCATGGTGGCCGATGTGGTGGACGCCGGCATTCTGCCGCCCGGCGCGTTATCGGTTATCTGCGGCAGTTCCGCAGGTCTGCTCGATCAGATTCAGGCATTCGACGTGGTGTCGTTCACCGGATCCGCGCAAACCGCCGCAACATTGCGTGCGCATCCGGCTTTCATCGAGCACGGCGCGCGCCTGAATGTCGAGGCCGACAGTCTCAACAGTGCCATCCTCTGTGCCGATGCAACACCCGGCACACCGGCCTTCGACCTGTTCATCAAAGAGGTGGTGCGGGAAATGACCGTGAAGTCCGGTCAGAAATGCACCGCGATCCGGCGCGCATTCGTGCCGGAAGCATCGCTCGAGGCGGTGCTCGATGCACTCAAAGCCAGGCTCGCGAACATGACCGTCGGCAATCCACGCAACGACACCGTGCGGATGGGTTCGCTCGTGAGCCGCGAACAATACGAGAACGTGCTGGCCGGCATCGCCGCGTTGCGCGAGGAAGCGGTGCTGGCATTCGACGGTTCGGCGGCCCCCCTCATCGATGCGGATGCAACGATTGCGGCGTGCGTCGCGCCCCATCTGTTCGTGGTCAACGAGCCCGATAGCGCGACGCTGCTGCACGACGTCGAAGTGTTCGGACCGGTGGCGACCGTGGCGCCCTATCGTGTTGCCGCCGCTGCAAACGGCGCCCTCCCCGAAGCGCACGCTGTCGCACTCGCGCGACGCGGCCAGGGCTCGCTCGTCGCGTCGATCTATTCGAACGACGACGCGCATCTCGGGAAGCTCGCACTGGAACTCGCCGATTCGCATGGGCGCGTCCACGCGATCTCGCCCTCCGTCCAGCACAGTCAAACCGGGCACGGCAACGTGATGCCTATGTCGCTGCACGGCGGACCGGGGCGTGCGGGCGGCGGCGAAGAACTCGGCGGTCTGCGTGCACTGGGTTTCTACCACCGGCGCTCGGCGGTCCAGGCGTCGACTGCTGCAATCGACGCACTCACGCAAACCACGCATTCGCCTACGGCATAGCGGCACGAGGCGAGCAATCAAGGGAAGCACTTAGCACGCAAGCATCGCGCGGATCACGAGCACATAAACGCCGGACCGCCTCACCGGATGGAGGAGACATATGGAAGCCCTGCTGGAAACGGCTGCGAGTCAGCCCGCCGCGACGGTCGAGCCGCCGCCCGCGCTATTCAATTTCGCGGCCTACCTGTTTCGACTGAATGAATCGCGCGCCGGCAAGACCGCTTATATCGACGACACCGGCGCCACCACTTACGGCGAACTCGAAGAACGGGCCCGGCGCTTCGCGAGCGCATTGCGCGCACTCGGCGTGCATCCGGAGGAGCGCGTGCTGCTGGTCATGCTCGATACCGTCGAGCTGCCAATTGCCTTTCTCGGTGCGCTCTATGCGGGCGTCGTGCCGGTCGTCGCGAACACGCTGCTCACCGCTGCCGACTACGTGTACATGTTGACGCATAGCCATGCACGCGCCGTGATCGCATCGGGCGCATTGCTGCCGAACGTCACGCAGGCGATGGAAACGGCCGAACACGACGGGTGCCAGTTGATCGTCTCGCAGCCGCCCGAAAGCGAGCCTTTAATGGCGCCGCTGCTCAAGGATCTGATCGACGCGGCCACGCCGGCCGTCAAGGCGTCCACGACAGGTTGCGACGATATTGCGTTCTGGCTGTATTCGTCGGGCTCGACCGGCAAACCCAAAGGCACCGTCCACACGCACGCGAATCTGTACTGGACCGCCGAGTTGTACGCGAAGCCCATTCTTGGCATTGTGGAAAGCGATGTGGTTTTCTCGGCAGCCAAATTGTTTTTTGCGTATGGTCTCGGCAACGGTTTGACGTTCCCGCTTTCAGTTGGCGCGACCGCCGTGTTGATGGCCGAGCGTCCCACCGCTGACGCCATTTTTACGCGCCTCGTGAGATATCGCCCGACCGTTTTCTATGGCGTGCCGACGCTCTACGCGAGCATGCTCGTGAGCCCTAACCTGCCCGCGCGCGCCGACGTTGCGATACGCGTGTGCACGTCGGCGGGCGAAGCGCTGCCGCGCGAAATTGGCGAGCGCTTTACAGCGCACTTCGGCTGCGAGATTCTCGACGGTATCGGCTCGACCGAGATGTTGCATATCTTCCTGTCGAATCGCGCGGGGCAAGTCGAATACGGCACCACCGGACGCCCCGTGCCAGGCTACGAGGTCGAACTGCGCGACGAAGCCGGTCATGCCGTGCCCGACGGCGAAGTCGGCGATCTGTATATCAAAGGGCCGAGCGCCGCGTTGATGTACTGGAGCAATCGCGAGAAGTCGCGCGCCACGTTTCTCGGCGAATGGATTCGCAGCGGCGATAAGTATTGCCGCCTGGCGAATGGCTGCTACGTGTACGCCGGCCGCAGCGACGACATGCTGAAAGTGAGCGGCCAGTATGTATCGCCCGTTGAAGTGGAAATGGTCCTGGTACAGCACGATGCGGTGCTCGAAGCGGCGGTGGTCGGCGTGGATCACGGCGGCCTCGTGAAAACCCGCGCGTTCGTGGTGTTGAAGCGTGAATTCGCGCCGTCTGAGATACTCGCGGATGAGTTGAAGGCTTTCGTGAAGGAACGGCTCGCGCCGCATAAGTATCCGCGCGATATTGTATTCGCCGACGATTTGCCGAAAACCGCGACCGGCAAGATCCAACGCTTCAAACTGCGCGAACAGTCATAAGGTGATCCATGCAGAACCCCGCCTCCGCACTCTCTGACAGCGGCTTCGCAGAACTGCCCGCTACTGCATCGCACGGGCCATTGCGCATCGAATACCGTTGGCTGAATGAAGCGGCGGCTAATGCACCCCTCGCCGTATTCCTGCATGAAGGACTCGGATCGGTTGCGATGTGGCGCGACTGGCCGCAGTCTTTGTGCGAGCAGCTCGGCATGCGTGGGCTCGTCTACTCGCGGCCCGGTTATGGACTCTCCACACCGCGTGAGCACGATGTCAAATGGCCGGTCGATTTCATGACCGCGCAAGCGCGCGATATCCTGCCCGCTTTGCTCGACGCACTCGCTATCAGCATGCAGGAACGCCGGCGCATGTGGCTGATCGGCCATAGCGACGGCGGCTCGATTGCGCTGCTCTACGCGGCGCTGCATCCCGATGCATTGGCCGGCGCGGTCGCAATCGCGCCGCATGTATTCGTCGAAAATATCTCGGTGGAAAGTATCTCGCAGACGAAACAACTCTACGAGACAACAGACCTGCGCAGCAAGCTAAGCCGCTATCATGCCGACGTCGATTCCGCGTTCTATGGCTGGAACGATATCTGGTTGAATCCCGCATTTAGAGCGTGGCGCATCGTCGATGAACTGGGCGCTATCAGGCAGCCGCTGCTTGTGGTGCAAGGCCACGACGACAACTACGGCACGATGGCGCAGATCGACACGATCGGCGAGCGTGTGCCGCATGCACAACTGGTGAAACTCGACGCGTGTGGGCACTCGCCGCATCGCGATGCGCCGGTTGCGTTGAATGAGGCGATTGCGGCGTTTATTTCACGGCAGCGTTGAATATTATTACGGCACGCCGGCGACGGTCACGACCTGACCGTTGTTGCCGGCGGATTCGATCTGCCTTTCGATATCTCACCAGACCTCACCGGTCTCACCATTTCATTACCGCCGCTTCACAAAACTTACACAGGTCAGCGACTATTCTCTTGCATCGCTGACCTTGGCACACGAAAAATGCCTCGGCGCTCCCTCCCCCGTGCTGGAGACATTCCATGTCCGCTGTGTCGAAGCTGACTGCTGCCTTACTTCGCAAACGTTTGGCAGGCGCACTGATCGCCATGTCCTTGTGCGGCGTGCTCGGTGCCTGTGGCAACGACAACGACTCATCACCAGACACGCACGCAGCGAATTCCACCGACAGTGCCGGCGATAACAGCGGCACGTCGCAGGTTTTATCAGCAAACCCGTCGTCCGCCGCACCTGCCTCATCCGCACTACCCGCACTACCCGCACTACCCGCACTCACGATTCAAACTCCTGCACTACCCGCATCAAGCGCCGACACGGCTCTGTCCGCCGCCACCTCGACGCCGCTCGCCGCACCCGTCATCCATACCGTAGATTGAGCTCCACATCCCATGCGCCGCGCGGCTCACGCTCGCGCCGTATGGTTCGTTCCTCTCATGAAGATCGAAAGCCAAAACCATGACTTCAAAAAATCGCCGTGATTTTCTACGCTCCGCCGCGCATGCAGCCGGTTCCGCCACCGCGTTGAGCATGTTGCCGCTGGGCATCCGCAACGCGCTCGCGATTCCCGCCAACAACAAGACCGGCAGCATTCGCGACGTCGAGCACATCGTCGTGCTGATGC
>NZ_JAXDPY010000123.1:0-11957 GCF_034668105.1 Paraburkholderia sp.
TGCGAGCCGTTTCGGCAATGGGTCATTGAAGATCGTTTTCCCGGGGGACGTCCCGCGTGGGACGCGGTTGGCGCGCAACTCGTCGACGACGTCACGCCGTTCGAACTGGCCAAACTGCGCATGCTGAACGGCACGCATTCGACGCTCGCGTATCTCTCGATGCTCGGCGGCTTCGACACCATCGACGCGGCGATCTCCCACCCCGCCATGCGCAATCTCATTCACACGATGATGACGCAGGAAATCGCGCCGACACTGAGCATGCCCGCATCGTTCGATCTGCTCGCCTATCGGGACGCATTGCTGGAGCGTTACGCGAATCCGGCGCTGAAACATCGCTGCGCGCAGATTGCGATGGACGGCAGCCAGAAGATTCCGCCGCGTCTGCTCGCCACGATCTCGGCGAGGCTCGAGGTGGGCCAGTCGTTCACACGGCTCGCGCTGGCGGTAGCGGCGTGGATGATGTTCTTGCGCGGCCATGCGGATAACGGCACGCGTTACGAAATCAGCGATCCGCTGGCCGGCAGGTTGAAGGCGCTCGCGGCGGCGTCGGATGGTGAAACGCAGGCGCTGTTGGACGCGTTACTGTCGGTGCGGGAAGTTTTCCCGGCGGATCTGGCCGCGCTGCCGGCGTTCAGAAAGGTGCTTCATCAAGCGTTGCAGTTGCTTCAGGCAAAGGGTGCGCGGGGAGCCATCGACGCGTCGCAATGAATCCGCGCGTTGGGGAAGTCACGCAGTCGGCTCCGCCTCGCGGCCTTGGGTTGCCCCTTCGCCCGCCTGCGACTGTTTCAGCTCCCGCGCCTCGATCACATCCCGGTAGCGCAGATACGCACACCGCCCGCCGGATTTGGCCGCATACATCGCAGCGTCGGCGTGGAACAGCAGCTCCTCCGCCGTCGCGCTGTCGTCCGGAAACTGACTGATGCCAATGCTCGCGCCCACCGTCATGCTTTGTCCGTCGATCCGCAGTTCGTCATTCAATGTGCCCATGATCCGCGCGGCAATCCCCGGTGCGGCTTCCGCGGAACGCGGTCCCTCGATCAACACAATGAACTCGTCACCGCCGAGGCGCGCAGCGAGATCCGCCGTGCAAAGCACGCGCTTGAGCCGCTGCGCCACGATGGCCAGCACCTTGTCGCCTATCGAATGACCGAACTGGTCGTTGATCTGCTTGAAGCGGTCGAGGTCGACGAACAGGACGGCGAGCCGCTCCTTGCGCCGCGCCGCTTCCTCGATCGCCGTCTCGAGTTTCTGCATGAACAACATGCGGTTCGGCAGGCCGGTCAGCCCGTCGTGGGTGGCGAGATGCACGAGCTCGCGCTGCTTGTTATGCAGCACGTCCATTTGTGACTTGATTTCCCGGCGCAGACGATCGAAGCAGCGCGCCAGCACGCCGATCTCGTCGGTACGTTTGAGCGGCAGCGTGTCCATCGCGTGCTCGGCGAACAGATGCGTGGCCGCGTGCGCGAGACTGTGCAAAGGCTTGGTCAGCGCACGGGCGAACAGCACCGCCAGGAACAGCGCCAACACGCTGAAAACCATCACCATGCGAATGATGCTGTCACCCAGCAGGTGGGCACCGGACAATACATCATCGAGTGGCTTGGCGAGGCCGAGCACGATAAAGCGGTTGCCCTCGGACGCGCCGAACGGTCTGCGTACGAAAGCGAGCACCTGCCCGGCGGCCTGCCGCGGGTGCGCAAGACCGTTCACCAGTTCTTCGCTTTGCGATTGATCAAAGAGCGGCTTGGTGACAGAGAAGCTGTCCTGCATCAGGAAGCGCCGCCCCCGGTCGAAGCCGAATGTTTTCGAGGCATCCGGATGGACCAGAAAGTCACCCCATTCGTTGGCCAGATAGACCTGATAATCGCTTGGCAGATCGCTCTGCAAACGTTTGAACAAGCTGGCCAGATCGATATCGATAACGATCACGCCCACCACCGCGCCATTCGCGTTCGCCACCGGCGTGCCGAGCCGTAGCGTGGGTTTGCCCTCGGCCGCATGCGCACCGTACTCGTGATTGACCAGGATCGGTGAGGAATAAATTCGGCCAGGCGAGAACGCCAGCGTGTCGAACACATATGCGAACTGGCCTTTTTCCTGCAAATTCTTTCCTTCGACCCGCACAAGGCCGTCCGCGTCGCGGTCGAAACGAATCAGCTCGAGTCCGTGATGCTGACGGGTAATCAAACGGATTTGCAGGTACTCGGGGTGATGAACCATGAAGCTGGCATACACCTGCGCCAGCCGTTCGCGCGATGCATTCACGCCGGAGCCGTCGTCGGTCTGCGCGACGTGCGCCGAAGACGGCAAGCTCGCGAGCACGAGTGCGTCCGCGGCGACATCGTCGATTGCCACGGAAAAACGTTGGCCCAGCAATTCAGTTGACGTCAGCAGGCTGCGTTCGGCTTCGTTCACGAGCATCGTGCGGTTCGCACGATACGCGTAATAGCCGGTCGCGCCGGACGCGAGCACGCCGATGCACGCAAGCAGGATCGATAACTTGATGGTCAGGCCGGGACGCATCATCAGAAGCGCTCCGAGCGATCGCCGGAGACGATTCTGCGCCACAGGTCTTCGCGCCGCTGAATGTCTTCCACCGGTCCGATCCAGACGATGTGCGCGTTGTCGCGGCTTTCGGCCGGCGCCGTCAACGTGTTGGCGAGCCCCTGGCGTTGCGTCAACAACGCACTGACGTCCGGCTCGAGCATGTAATTGATCCACGCAAGCGCGAGCGGGCGATCTGTTGCCGAGCGCGTCATCGACCAGCAATCCAGCCACGCGAGCGCGCCTTCATCGGGAATCACATAGCCCACGTCCGCGCCGGCGCGGCGCAGCGATTCGACCTGCTGGGTGCCATAGTTACCGAACATCAACGCCACTTTATGCTGGATGAAAAACGCGGTCGCTTCTTCCGGCAACGTGTAATAGGTCAACAGGTTGCGGCGCAATTCGACGAGCTTTTGAGCGATCACGTGCATCTGCGCGGCATCCAGCTGGAACGGATGGGGGTAGCCCAGCGCCAGTGCGGCGAATGAAAAATTATGTTGGGCGCTGTTGAAGTCGAGCACTTTGCCGCGGTAGCGCGGGTTCCACAACTCCCGCATCGAGCGCGGCGCAACGGCGATCTGCTTACGGTCATAGATCAGCCCCATCGACGAATACGTGAATGGAATGGCGTACACCTTGCCTGCCGAGGTCAACCCTTCAATCGACGACACTGCCCGAAAACGTGGCATCTGCCTTTTTGTATTCGGCAGACTGGCGGGATCGAGCGGCGCCAGCAGATTCGCGCGGGCATAGCGCTGGATTTCGGCGGTATTGGCGGCGAGCACATCGAATGGCGGCGTACCCTTGGCGTGCATCTGCGCCCACAGGGCCTCGTCGGAATCGACCAGCGTGACTTCGACCTTCGCGTTATAGCGTGCTTCGAAAGTCTTCACGACGTCGGCGTCCGCATAGCCAGGCCATGCCAGTACACGCAGGATTCTTTCGGCGGCCGCAACCGGCACGGACGATAAAAGGCTACAGCAGAAAACGGCGCTGATCAGTAACGTCAAAAAGCCGCCACGGCGTGGCGAATTTCCGCGAACCGCAGCGGTTGCGACGCGGCGCCCGAACGGCGAATTGAAACCGCACATTTCATCTGCTGTAAAAATCACGTGCATATAACACCACTTAGCAGAAGGCTGCTACGACAAGCGCAGACAGGCGCACGGCGCTTACCCGCGAGCGCAGTACTCGATGACTTTGTTCAGACAGATATTGCTTGCCTGCGCGGCTTGCACGCAGCATATGGATGATAGCGCCGCGCAGGGCATTTTTGGTTGGGCCTGCCGGGGTCGACAGGAACAGGCTGCTGGCATGCACCGACGCGCTCATGTCGCGCTGACCTTTATAACGGTCGGTTTCGCAGGATCTTTAATTAAATGGCTCGAGGAAACACTCGAAAACCCGCACTCCGCGGACTGCGACCACATTTGAGCCTCAAAAGCTATTCCCTTACGCCATCCGGTGTTTCACTAACTACCCGATCTTTTTGAACTGATAAGCTTGGCGCGCGCTGCTGGCCGCCCCGGCCCGCAGCTTCAACCCAAGCCCGGTCGTAAGTCGCGTCGGGCGTCCCGCGGCGGTACAACCGCATACGGGAGTATTTGAACTACACCGAGGAGTTAAACAGTGAAAAAACTGCTAGCGGCTTTGACGGTTGCTCTGCTTGCCACCGTCTCGATTGGCGCACACGCTAAAGATTGGTCGACCATCCGTTTCGGCGTTGACGCCAGCTACCCCCCGTTTGAGTCGAAGGGTTCGGACGGCAAGCTCGTTGGCTTCGACATCGACCTCGGCAATGAAATCTGCGCGCGCCTGAAGGCCAAGTGCGTGTGGGTCGAAAACGACTTCGACGGCATGATTCCGGCCCTCAAGGCGAAGAAGTTCGACGGCGTGCTTTCGTCGATGTCCATGACGCCGCAACGCGCCGAGCAGATCGCCTTCTCGTCGAAGCTGTTCAATACTCCGACGCGCCTCGTCGCGAAGAAGGGTTCGGGCATCCTGCCGACGGCCGACTCGCTCAAGGGCAAGACGGTTGGCGTGGAACAGGGGACGATCCAGGAAACCTACGCAAAGACGTACTGGGAACCGAAGGGCGCAAAGGTCGTGCCGTATCAGAACCAGGACCAGGTCTACGCCGACTTGCTGTCGGGCCGTCTGGACGCAGCGCTGCAGGACGCCGTGCAAGCTGAAATCGGCTTCCTGAAGACGCCGCGCGGCGCGGGCTTCGACTTCGTCGGCAAGGATCTGAACGATCCGAAGATCCTCGGCGAAGGCGCGGGTATCGGCATGCGCAAGGAAGACACCGATCTGAAGGCGAAGGTCGACAAGGCGATCGCCGACATCATCAAGGACGGTACGTACAAGAAGATCGAGAAGAAGTACTTCGACTTCAACGTGTACGGCAGCTAAGCATCGGCCACGCGCGTCTGACGGCGCGCTTGCCGGTTTGCCGAAACGGGCCCCGCTCCATGCGGGGCCCGTTTCATTTGCGGGACCGCCTGAGCATTCCGCTCCTCGGTCACAATCGCGCGGATCTGGCCCGCCCGCATGCCGCACGACACCGCATAGACCCCGCATCGCGTCATATCGGCTAAGATCGTGCGATAGCGGCGCCGCGATCCGGGCCGCCAATAACCGGCCATGAAACACCCTTTCCCCCTGTAATCAACGACATAGCGCGGCATCTCCGGTTGCCCGCGGATTTGAAAACCATGCAAACCCAAACCCATCCGCTGATTGCCCCGACGCTCGGCACCGCCCGTAATCTGACGAGTTTTCACTACGGTCCCGGCGGCGGGCAGAAGATTTACATCCAGTCGTCACTGCATGCCGACGAGTTGCCTGGCATGCTGGTCTCGTGGGCGTTGCGCCGCAAACTCGCCGCGCTGGAAGCCGCCGGCAAGATGCGCGGCGAAGTCGTGGTCGTGCCGGTGGCCAACCCGATCGGCTTGAATCAGCATTTTCTCGGCCATCTGACGGGCCGCTTCGAGACCAACAGCGCGCAGAACTTCAACCGCAATTTCTACGAACTCGCGGCGCTGATTCAGCCTCGAATCGAGTCGCGTCTAACCGACAACATCGACGCCAATCGCAGCGCGATCCGCGCGGCGATGCGCGAGGCGCTCGATGAGCAAAAGCCGGCAAACGAACTCGAATCGCAACGTCTGGCGCTGCAAAAGCTCTCGTACGACGCCGATGTCGTACTCGACCTGCACTGCGACTGGGAAGCCGCGCTGCACCTCTACACCAACCCTGACCTGTGGCCGGAAGTCGAACCGCTGGCCTGCTATCTGGACGCCAAGGCGTCGCTGCTGGCGCTGAATTCGGTGGGCAATCCGTTCGACGAAATCCACAGCTTCTGCTGGTCGGACCTGCGCGGGCGTTACGGCGACCGCTTCCCGATTCCGAACGGCTCGATCTCGGTCACGGTCGAACTGCGCGGTCAACGCGAAGTCTCGTACGAGTACGCCGAGCGGGACGCTCAGGCGATCATCGAATACCTGACCTCGCGCGGTGTGATCGACGGTACGCCGGCGCCGCTGCCCGCGCTCGAATTCGCGGCCACGCCTCTGGCCGGCGCCGAACCGATTGTCGCGCCGATCAGCGGTGTACTGGTGTATCGCTGCGAAGTGGGTACCTGGGTCGATGTCGGCCATGAGATCGCCGACATCGTCGATCCGTTGACCGATCAGGTCGTGACGCTGAAGAGCACCGTCGCCGGCGTGCTGTATGCGCGGCATTTGACGCGCTTCGCGACGGCGGGATTGGAATTCGCGCGCATTGCCGGTCCGACGGCGTTCAGAAGCGGGTCGTTGTTGAGCAATTAAAGACCTCCGGCGAACACCGGAGGCCGCGCTTGCGCGTGTTGGCCTGCGCGCATTGACCTGCGTGTATTGACCTGCGTGTATTGACCTACCCAAGCAATGCCAGCCGCAAAGCAGATCGCCCGCTATTTCAGCGGGCGATCCGCGTTTACGCCTCTGGGGCGAATGAACGGATCCGCTCAAAGGCGGCTGAAAAGCCGCTTATAAAACCGTCCAGAAAACCGCTTATAAAACCCGCTCAGAAAGCCGGAATGATCGCGCCTTTGAACTGCGTATCGATGTACTTGCGCACTTCGTCCGATTCATACGCCGCAACCAGTTTCTTGACCCACGGCTTGTCGCGATCCTGCGCGCGCACGGCGATCAGATTCGCGTACGGACCCTTGAGGTCTTCGATCGCGATCGCGTCTTTCGTCGGCTGCAGGCCGGCCTTCACCGCGTAGTCCGTGTTGATCGACGGCGCGTCGAGGTCGTCGAGCGCACGCGGCAATTGCGCGGCGTCGAGTTCCACCAGCTTGATCTTCTTCGGATTGTCGGCGACGCGATGGGCCCGAAACCAATCGTTTTTCACACGCTTATACGCACGATCTGGAAAAAGCTTATGAGCGGCGTGACATGAATGTTTCAGTCAGCGACGCAATGTGAGTGTCGCGCCCGCGCGACAGATTTCAAGAATACCGGGGCTGTCACATACCTTACTCTGCATTCCCTTAAATTTCGGGCCATCGCACGACCCTGCCGCAGAGCACCGCGTCGCGATCGCTAATTTATTTATCGGAGAAAGTCTTGAACAAGAAAGTATTGACCGCCGCTACTCTCGCCGTCTTCGCCAGCGCCGCCCACGCGCAAAGCAGCGTCACGCTGTATGGCCTGATCGATGCCGGTATCAGCTACGTGAACAATTCGAAGACCGCTACCGGCGGTCATGACAACCTCGTCAAGTACGACGACGGGGTGGCCCAAGGCAGCCGTTGGGGTCTGCGCGGCACCGAAGACCTCGGTGGCGGCCTGAAGGCGCTGTTCGTGTTGGAAAACGGCTTTAACAGCGGCAACGGCACGCTGGGCCAGGGCGGCGCGCTGTTCGGCCGTCAAGCGTTTGTCGGTGTGTCGAAGGACACGGCCGGTGCGTTGACGTTCGGTCGCCAGTATTCGTTTTCGACCGATTATCTGGGCGGTAGCTACTCGACCGGCGGCCAGACCGTCGCGGGTAACTACGCTTACCACATCAACGACCTCGACCAGTTGACGTCGAGCCGTATCAACAACTCGGTCAAGTTCAGCAGCGCGAATTTCGCGGGCCTGACCTTCGGCGCGATGTACGGCTTCTCGAACCAGGCTGGCGCATTCGCCGGCGCACCGGCGACCGGCACGACCGCGGCACCGGTGGCAGGTTCGTCGCGTGCTTACAGCTTCGGCGCGAACTACGCGAACGGCCCGTTCGGCGTGGGCGCGGCGTACACGGACATCCGTTACCCGAGCCAGGCAAGCCCGGCGTTCTCGACCAGCATCGCCAACCAGTCGACGGGCAATATCCGCGATCTGCGCACGTTCGGTGTGGGCGGCCGCTATTCGATCGGCGCCGCTACCCTGTGGGCGTTGTACACGAACACGCGCTTCGAACCGATCACGGGCGGTTCGACCACGTTCACGGCATACGAAGCGGGCGCGAAGTACGCGTTCACGCCGGCACTGACGGCAAGCGCGGGCTACACGTACATGCATCTGAGCGACGCCAACACGGGCCACTTCAACCAGGCCGACCTGAGCGTCGACTACGCACTGAGCAAGCGGACGGACGTCTACGCACTGGGCATCTACCAGATCGCGTCGGGCCGCAACGGCACGCAGGATCTGCAAGCGCAGATCGGTTCGAGCACGAGCTACTTCAACACGTCGGGCACGGGTGCGGACAACCAGCTGGCATTCCGCGTCGGTATCCGTCACAAGTTCTAAGCGAGTCTTCTCCTGGCCGGGCGAGGCGCGCGAGCGCGTTGCCGTGCCAAGGTAAAGAAAAACGCCCTGTGGGGCGTTTTTCTTTTGGGGGGTCGGTTCTTCGGATATTTGCGTTGATGTAAAGGCGTTCTGCGCCACCCCGCTATCTTCACGCCCCGATGCCGTCCAACGCTCAGGGTGCCGCACTCGGCTGGATCGCCGCGGCAATGTCGCGGCTGACCTTGCCGAGCGCCCGGCTCCAGGCCGCCACCAGCGTCTTCATGGTGACGCAATGGCAAAGCGACGCGCTTCATAGCGCAGTGGTCGGCGACGAGCCCCCGCAGAGCGGAAACGATCAGGTCTTTTACCGCGAACCATCCTGGCGCATCACGTTGCCAACGGGCAATGTGACGTGGAAAGTCGCGCCCCGATCAATGTTATTTTCGGCCCAGAGCCTGCCTCGATGCATCTCGACAATGGACCGGCTAATCGAGAGGCCCAAGCCGAGTCCCTGGGGTTTTGAAGTGAAAAATGGCTTGAATATCTTGCCCAGTCTCTCAGGGGCCAGCCCATGGCCCCGATCGATTACCGCGAGACCCACCATGCCGTTCTGCTCTGGCTTGAGCTTCACGTCTACGACACGGTCTGCCGGCTGCACGCCTTCCATGGCATCGAATGCGTTAAGCAGAAGATTCAGGACGACCTGCTGTAACTGAACCTTGTCGCCTTGCACCGGAGGCAGGCCCTGATCGAGATCGAACCTCACACGCAATCCCCGGGAGATCGCGTCGCTATGCATCAGAACGACCGCATCGCGGATCACTTCCGCAAGGTCGAGCGGCATGACTTCAAGGTCGCCGTTCTTCACGACAGCGCGAATTCGCCGAATGACTTCGCTCGCGCGGTAGTCGTCCTGAACGATGTCATTGAGAATATCGCGCACCTCGGCAAGGTCAATCGGATCGGACATCATGAATCGTTGCGCGGCCTGCACGTTGCTGAGGATGGCAGTCAGCGGCTGATTCAGTTCGTGAGCGAGCGACGATGCCAGTTGGCCTATCGTGGACACACGCGTCAGATGCGCCAGATCCCGACGGTTGCGGTGTAGTTCGTATCGATCCATCCGATCGACGATAAAGGCAAGTGTCAAGCCGGAGTCGAAAGGAAAGGCAGCGGTTCCGATCTCGACATACGTGCTGGTGCCGTCTTTTCGCTTTGCGGATAATTCGCGAACAACTGGTTTTTCATGAACGCCCGAAAATATGGAGCCTTGATTTTCGGTGCCGCTATCGCGACCGAAGTCCGGCAGCAGACGTTCTAAAGATTCTCCTATTAACTCATCCGGACCGTATCCGAAGTATTTCGCGGTTTGCGTGTTGACCATCACAATCACGCCCTGTTGGTCGACGATCAGAATTGCAATGGGCAAAGACTCTAAAGCCTTTTGAAAATAGGCAGCCTCGATTGGATTGACAACATCGCTAGCATGAAATGCCTCGGCTGTGGGCGGCCGCCAACCACCGTCGAGTGAAACCCGATGTGTCCGCGCGGACATCTTCGTGCGACCCGGTGCCGTGAAAAGGCGCCTTGCGTGCGTGGCGAGTCGATCGTCTTTCAGCCCTTCGGTGTTCTTCGCAACGCGCTGCGTCTGCGGGTGTGCGGCCTCCGATGCACTCGCTCTGCATGATGAATCGGCGCAGGCGCCGTATCCAGCCTTCGCGGCAACCGGTGCGCGTAATCCATCAACATCAGCCAGCTTGAAGTTCGCCACCGGTTTCCACGCCCGCCGATGGTGCATCGATAGAAGCAGCAAACGCAATATAACAACGCCTTCGACAACAATGACCGACATGGCGATGCTCATGATCTTGCTTCCTATCAAAAAGCGGCGCCGAAAGGCGGCATGACAAAAAACTGTCACGCTCTTGAACGAAAGGCGAGGTATGCAATGCAAGAGATGTCATAGCCGCGTGACGCACGCGGCGATTTTTCTATTCACATACATGCATACTTGAATCGAACGCGATCCGCTAGGTAGCATGATGGATGCACGCTACCTAGTGACGAAGGTATCGGTAATACAACAACGACTTCTTCGAAAGGCAAATTTATCGTAGTACGAAGTGGGGTGATTGTAAATGTGATGATTGGTATTTGTTTTAAACCGGTCTGCACGTCTCCCCAACGCCGCCGCCCTGCAATTACCGCGCGCAAACCTCGATGCGATTGCAGGTATCCGCTATCTTGCCCCGAAAGCCGAGATCTCATCCACTCCGCAGTCCTCCATGCGACAGGTTCCGTCGAGGCCCGTGGTTCGCACGTGACTCGGCAAGTCTATTCGGCGCGCCATTTAAATCCATTGGACTAAAGTCCAATGGCTCGCCGACGGCATTGCTACTAGCATGCATCTCGTGGAGGGTCGTCGCTTCGCCAGGCGGTGGAGTCACCGAGCGCAGTGCCGCAAGGGCCACGAATGGAACAACTCATAAGCCATCCAGTCGCCTTTCTCATTGTGTCGTTTGCCGCGATGACGTTTGCGGGCTGGGTAGGCTTTGCCGTCCTGCGCCGCAAAAATCCTCTCGATGAGCACCTTCGCGACGACTTCGGCGTGGTGCAGTCCGCCACCCTGACGCTGCTCGCGCTAGTGATCGGCTTCAGCCTCTCGATGGCGGTGAGCCGCTATGACCAGCGCAAGAACTGCGAAGAGGAAGAGGCGAATGCGATTGGCACGGAGTATCTTCGCGCGGACCTCTTGCCCGTCGCAGACGCGGCAATAGTGCGCAGGCTCTTGCCGAAATATCTGGAGCAGCGCATTCGCTTTTATCAGGAACGCGATCCGCAGCAACAAGCCCTGATCGACGCGGCGACGACGAAGCTGGAAAACGATCTATGGGCAGGCGTCAGGACGTCTGCGGCGGCCCAACCGAACCCGGTCACGGCGCTCGCCGTGGCTGGGATGAACGACGTGATCAATACCCAAGGCTACACTCAAGCGGCCTGGTGGAATCGCATTCCCGAGGCTGCATGGTCTTTGATGATCCTGCTCGGCGTGTTCTGTAATCTGCTGGTCGGCTACGGTTCTCGCAGTCCCACTCTCAAGATGCGATTTCTTTTCATCCTGCCGGCAACGATTTCGGTCTCGTTCATGTTGATCGCCGATATCGATAGTCCGCGCAATGGCACGATCCGGGTGGTGCCGAAAAATCTGATGAGCGTCGCCCGATCGATGGAGACTCAGGCGCAGGGTAATCCATAGCGGCCGGGAACGGTCTCTCGCACATGTTCAGGGCCACCATCCTCCTATCTGTAGACAAGCTTGCCTGGTCCCACAATGGTCCGAGCCAGGCGCCTTCAGCAGGCACGGATTTGCAGCCATTGCACCGCAAAATCCCTGGCTTTGCGTTTGAAGTCCGTCGGTTTCCTAAAGTCGCGGGATTTTTTTCCAAATCCTTGGATTTTTACGTCCTTCTGACTACTCTCAAAGCACTATGGAATGGGGACGAGACTCAAACCTCTATCCTGTTTATCTACGTTCCCGAATCCGGCGCGGGTTGGGTATTGGGTCGCGCACAGCCTACAGACCTTGGCGTAATATTCAAAACTCGGGTATCAAAGGCACTGCCGCCTGCGTGCACGGCATACGTGTAG
>NZ_JAXDPY010000124.1:0-4224 GCF_034668105.1 Paraburkholderia sp.
CGGGGCGCGGGAAATGCCCGGTTACAACCATTATTGCGGGGCAATCAGATTGAGATTGAGTGCTTACCACAAGTGGCCTATGCTCCAACAAAGCATCGGAAAAGACACGTTAACCCTAATCTGACGTAAGCCTTACCGACACTTTTCAATTCCACCCGATTAGCCTGTTTCCGTCCTGAATCTTCCCGAGGGGAGTACCGTGAAACTGACCTTTGCAATATCGGTGGTCGCATTGGTACTGATCGCGGGCACCACGACCATCTGCATGTCCGGGGCCGTCAACGATCACACCACCGAGTACGGCGGTGTGCACGCGACGATGGAACAGCTGTTCAATCCCCACCTGAAAGTTTGTCGATAGTGCGGCGGTCGCGCTTGGTCGGCCTGCCGTGTAAAGCGGCGGCCGGTTCCCGGTACGTCTTGCGCCGTTCCTGCTCGGCCTGGCGTTTCACCTTGCTCTCTTCGGTTTCCGCATAAAGCGTTTGCGCGACGCTGGCGGGGCCACGCACGTCGCACACGCCCAGCACTTCCACCTGCCACACCATCCGCTCGATCTCGATCTCGACCAGATCGCCGACGCGCACATCTTTCGCCGGCTTGACGCTGGCGCCGCCAATGCGCACATGGGCTTTCTCGACGGCATCCGCGGCGAGCGAGCGGGTCTTGAAGAAGCGCGCCGCCCAAAGCCATTTGTCGATGCGCAGCTTCGCGCCCGGTTCCGTTGCAATCCTGTAGTTCATAACCCTGATCAAGCCCCGCTCGTGTGCGGCACCGACACCGCTTGCACGGGCCAGCCCTGCAGATTCTGCGCGACGATTTCTCCTAGTGCGGCGATCCACGGCTGCGAGGCGTTCAGGCAGGGAATCCGGTGAAATTCCTTGCCGCCCGCATGCACGAACTCGTCACGCACTTCCATGCCGATTTCTTCAATCGTTTCAAGGCAATCGGCGGTAAAGCCCGGGCAGAATACGTCGGCCCGCCGCACGCCCGCCGCGCCAAGTTCCTTCAGCGTGGGGGCGGTGTACGGCTGCAACCATTCGGCCTTGCCGAAGCGCGACTGGAACGTGATGCGGCATTCCACCTGCGTCAACCCCAGCGCCTGCATCAACAGCGCGCCGGTCTGCTGGCATTGCTCGTGGTACGGATCGCCCAGATCCAGGGTGCGCTTGGGGACGCCGTGAAAACTGAGCACCAGCTTGTCGCCCGCTGCAAAATCCGGCTTGCCGTGCTGATGCCAGTATTGATGCACTTGGGCCGCGAGCGCGGCGATATATGCCGGATGATCCGCGTACTGGCGCACCGTGCGGATTTCCGGCTGATTGCGCATGCGCTTGAGCGCCGAAAAGGCATCGTCGAAAGCCGTCGCCGTGGTCGAAGACGAATATTGCGGATACATGGGCATCAGCAGCACACGCTCGGCGCCCGCCAGCTTGAGCTGGTTCAGCATGGCAGGAATGCCGGGGGTGCCGTAGCGCATCGCGTAGTCGACCAGCACCGTGTAGTCGTTCAACTGCAGCAGATGGCGCAAGCCTTCTACCTGCTTCTCCGTGAAGACGCGCAGCGGCGAGCCTTCCGGCATCCACACGGCCGCGTACTTCTTCGCTGACGCGCGGCCCCGGAACGGCAAGATCGCCAAACGCAGGATCACCTGCCAGACGAGCGCTGGAATTTCGACCACGCGAGGATCGGACAGAAACTGCGCGAGATAGCGACGGACCGCGCGCGGCGTCGGCGCGTCGGGCGTACCGAGATTGATCAGCAGCACCGCGACACGGTGTGACGTGGCGTTCTGCGAGGGCCGCTCGAGGTCAAAGTGCATAGGCAGCAGGCGTAACCGCTTCAGGCGGAGTGTCGATTCAAAGTGGAATTCATTATAGCGGCGCGGTCCATTGCGGGGTCCGCCAGGGACCCCTGGCCATTCGGCCAATTGGCAAGCCGCGCGCCGTCGCGCATCATTTGCAATGTCGGCGGCCGCGGCCCGCAGTGAGCGCGGGTGTTACTGCTGGCTAAGGGTCAGGGAGAGCAGCCGCGCGGTGATATCCACAATCGGAATCACGCGGTTATAGGCCATGCGGGTCGGCCCGATCACGCCGAGCGTGCCGACGATCTTGCCGTTCACCTCGTAAGGCGCGGTCACCACGCTCATCTCTTCGATCGGCACGAGATTCGACTCGCCGCCGATGAAAATCTGCACGCCCGCGGCGTGACTCGACACGTCGAGCAACTGAAGGAGACTGGTCTTTTGGTCGAACACATCGAACAGCTTGCGCAAGCGCGCCATGTCCGACGAAAGGTCGGCGACTTCAAGCAGGTTACGCTCGCCGGAAATCAGCACGGTCTCACCGGTGTCCGATTCATCTGTGCTGGCCGTGACTGCGGCATGCATCAGCGTGGTCATGTCGCCACGCAATTCGTCGATTTCTTCGCGCAGGCGGCGGCGCACGTCGTCGAACGAGAGGCCGGCGAAATGCGCGTTGATGTAATTGGAGGCTTCCACCAGTTGCGACGGCGAGAAGTCGCGCTGGGTGGCCATGATGCGGTTCTGCACGTCGCCCTCGGGCGTCACGATGATCAGCAGGATGCGCTTGTCCGACAGGCGCATGAATTCGATCTGCTTGAACACGTGGCTGCGGCGCGGCGTGAGTACCACACCGGCGAACTGCGACAGATTGGAGAGCACGCTGGCCGCCGCGGCGACGATTTTCTGTGGTTCGCCCGCCTGCAGCGTAGTCTTGACGGTGCGCATGACCGCTTCTTCGTCCGCGGCGGATTCCACCGTCAGCATGGTATCGACGAACAACCGGTAGCCGCGCGGCGTTGGGATCCGGCCCGCTGAAGTATGCGGACTGATCACGAGCCCCAGGTCCTCCAGATCGGACATCACGTTGCGGATCGTTGCCGGACTCAGTTCGAGGCCGGAATAACGTGACAACGTGCGTGAGCCGACCGGCTGACCTTCGGCGATGTAGCGCTCGATCAGCGTTTTGAGGAGGGTTTGTGCGCGGGGATCTAGCATGACGGAAAATTTTAGCTCAATGACGCGTCTACAGCGAGCGCTAACGGCGCCAACCCCTGACTATCGCGCCGCCGGTTGGCGGGGCGGCGCCTGTTATTCTGTGCTTCGGACCCAGCGCCTGACCGGCGGCCGATTCGGCGGGTCCGCTGGCGGCACGCCGCTGCACTATAACGGGCGCGCATGTCATCAAGGCTTCACCATTCTAACGATAATCGCGCAATACACTGGCAGCCCGCATGCGCCGGCCCGCTACCGGGTCTGTCTGCGGTTCTTTTCAGGCCCTACCTATGGTGTAATGCCGGCATGCAAGTGACCAGCCAGTTCAAGACCGTCGCGCTCGTCGGGCGCAACAATACGCCGGGCATCGGCGAGCCGCTGACCGCGCTCGCCGCGTGCATCGCGAAGCGTGGCTTCGACGTTGTGTTCGAAGCAGAGACCGCCGCCGAAATCGGCGTAACCGACTACCCGGCGCTACGTCCCGCCGAGATCGGCGCGCGCGCCGACGTTGCCGTGGTGCTAGGCGGCGACGGCACAATGCTAGGCATTGGCCGCCAGCTTGCGCCCTACCGCACGCCGCTCATTGGCATCAACCACGGGCGGCTCGGCTTTATTACCGACATTCCGATCTCCGACATGCGCGAGATCGTGCCGCAAATGCTCTCCGGCAACTTCGAGCGCGAAGAGCGCGTGCTGCTCGAGGCGCGCATCATGCGCGACGGCAACCCGATCTATCACGCACTGGCATTCAACGACGTGGTGGTCAACCGAAGCGGTTTCTCGGGGATGGCGGAACTGCATGTCTCGGTAGACGGCCGCTTCATGTATAACCAGCGCTCGGATGGCCTGATCGTCGCCACGCCTACGGGCTCGACCGCCTACTCGCTGTCCTCGCAGGGGCCGATCCTGCATCCGCAATTGCAGGGCATCGTGCTGGTGCCAATCGCGCCGCACGCGCTGTCGAACCGGCCAATCGTGTTGCCTGACGACTCGAAGGTGAGGATCCAGATCGTCTCGGGGCGCGAAGTGAACGTCAATTTCGACATGCAGTCGTTCACGTCGCTGGAACTGAGCGACACGATCGAAGTGCGCCGTTCGCGTCATACGGTGCCGATGCTGCATCCGGTCGGCTACAGTTACTACGCCACGCTGCGCAAGAAGCTCCACTGGAACGAATATCCGTCGCACGAAGAAGACGCCAAGCCTTGAGC
>NZ_JAXDPY010000125.1:0-5210 GCF_034668105.1 Paraburkholderia sp.
TCAGAGGCGCCGACACCACAAACCGTTACGGGAGAGCTATGAACAGCCCAGTCACCACACAGGAAACTGTCTTTGTCGTCGACGACGACGAGGCCGTGCGAGATTCGCTGCGCTGGCTGCTGGAGGCAAACGGCTACCGCGTGCAATGCTTCTCCAGCGCCGAGCAGTTCATCGACGCGTGGCAGCCGCATACGCATCCTGGCCAGATCGCGTGTCTGATTCTCGATGTGCGGATGTCCGGCATGAGCGGGCTCGAGTTGCAGGAACGCCTGATCGCCGACAATGCGTCGCTGCCGATCATCTTCGTGACGGGCCACGGCGACGTGCCGATGGCCGTGTCGACGATGAAAAAAGGCGCGATGGACTTCATCGAAAAACCGTTCGACGAAGCCGAACTGCGCAAGCTGGTCGAGCGCATGCTCGATAAAGCCCGCAGCGAAAGCACCAGCGTGCAGCAGCAGCGCGCCGCCGCCGAACGTCTGGGCAAGCTGACCGCGCGTGAGCATCAGGTGCTGGAGCGCATCATTGCTGGCCGCCTGAACAAGCAGATCGCCGACGACCTCGGCATCAGCATCAAGACGGTCGAAGCGCACCGCGCGAACATCATGGAAAAGCTCAACGTCAACACGGTCGCCGATCTGCTGCGACTGGCGCTGTCGAACAAGCCGCAACCGGCACAATAAGCATCACGGCCGCGGCACCGCCCGCGGGTCGCTGCTGCGTTTCAACGGCCGGATCGCCGACAGGTCCGGCCCGTTTCATCTTCCTCTCTTCCTTTCCCTTTTCCCGCTTCGCGACAACATGTCACGGCATGCCCGATGTGTCGGCGCCTGGATGCGCGCTTCTATCGGCATCGGCTTCCGTATCCGCATCCGCATCCGCATCCGCATCCGCTTCCGCTTCCGCTTCCGCTTCCGCTTCCGCTTCCTTCAATCATTACGCATTACTCAGCATGCGTTTACGTCGCAGGGCACTACGTTCTTTCCTCCGACAAGATTGACAAGCTTCGCCGCGCCGCTTAATTTACCCAGAACTCCTCAGCAGGGACCGTCAATGCCCGATGAACGCAGGATAAACGTGCTGCCGTTGTCGTATGCGGCGTCGCCATGCGTTGCAAAGCAGTCAAGGCGGTTCGGCCACGTCGCTGAAGGTCCTGTCTTATCGAACGGCTCACACGAAACCGAGCCCTGCCTTTCCACCTTTCTGTCGGCCTTTCTGTCGGCCTTTCTGTCTTTACCCGCTTCCATCTCCATTTCAGCGCGTCGAAACAACGCAGCATGCGTTGTGCATTGACTTCGCGCGTCTAACGCAGCCGGGAGGATTTCATCGTGAAACGATCCGGAACACACCGATCGCGTGTGTTGCTTGTTTGCGCCGCCCTTGCGGGGGCGCCACTCTTCGCCGGTCTGGTCACGCCGGGCGTCGTCCACGCGCAAAGCGCCGCGAAGATGTCGAACCAGCAACTCGATTCGCTGACCGCACCCATCGCGCTCTATCCCGACGCGCTGCTCGCGCAGGTGCTGATGGCCGCCACCTTCCCCCAGGACGTGCAGGCCGCAGCCGCCTGGTCGCAAGCGAACTCGAAGCTGCAAGGCGACGACGCCGTCAAGGCGGTCGCGTCCGAGCCCTGGGATCCGAGCGTGCAATCGCTGGTCGCCTTTCCGCAGGTCCTCGCGACGATGGCGTCGAAACCGGACTGGGTCTCGCAACTCGGCACGGCCTTTCTCGGTCAGCCGAATGATGTGATGGACTCCGTGCAACGTCTGCGCAAACAGGCGCAGGCCGCCGGCAATCTGAAGACGAGTTCGCAGCAGAAAGTCGTGGTCGAGCAAAGCACGATTCAGATCGTGCCGGCCAATCCACAGGTGGTATACGTGCCCACCTATAACCCGACTGTCGTCTACGGTACGTGGCCCTATCCCGCCTACCCGCCGGTGTATGTCCCGCCGCCACCCGGTTATGCCATCGCGACCGGATTCGCGACGGGGCTTGCGTTCGGTGCCGGCATCGCCGTGGCTAATTCGCTGTGGGGCGGCTTCAACTGGAACACGCATGACGTCAACATCAATGTGAACCGGTACAACAACATCAATGTGAACAACCGGCTCAACGTGAACAGCAACACGGCGAACTGGAATCGCAACACCAACGTCAATCGCAACGTCAACAATGCGAATCTCAACCGCAACGTCAACAACAACCTCGGTGGGGCGCAGCGCGATGCCTTCCGCGGCCGTGACGATGCGGCCCGTGCCCAGGCGCAACAGACCTTGCAGAACCGTACCGGCCAGAACCTCAGCGGCAGTGCCAGCCAGCGCGTGCAGGGGATTCATCAGGGCGGCACCGCGAACGCCAACCTGCAGGCCCGCGCGCAGAACGTCAATCGCGATAACGCGTTGCGTGGCGCCGGCGACGGCAACGCCGCGCGGCAGGACGCGCAGCGTGGCGAGGCGAGCCGCAACGCGGCCGCGAACCGTTCCGGCGGCAACTTCGGCGCCAACGGCGGCGGCCAGCAACGCGCCGGCGGTGGTCTCGGTGCAAACGGCGGCGGCCAGCAACGTACCGGCGGCGGTCTCGGTGCGAACGGCGGGGGCGTCCAGCGCGGTGGTGGCGGCAACTTTGGCGGTGGCGGCGGCAGAATGGGTGGTGGCGGCGGCGGTGAGCGCCATTTCGGCCGCAACCGTTGAACGATCAAGAGGAGTCTCTGATGATTCGCTTATTCCCACGCGGCGCCTTGCGCACCAACGTCGTGAAATTCGCCGCCGCCCTCGGCACGACCGGCACCCTGCTGGTCGCGCCGGCACTGCTGCTCGGCACGAGCGCCGCCCACGCGCAGGCGGTCTATCCCAGTGCCGGCGACGCCGCCAATGCGTTCGTCGACGCCTTGGCCCGCAACGATGACGGGGCGCTTAAACACGTGCTCGGTAACGATTTTCATCGCTTCATTCCTTCCGAAGGAATCGGCGAGGACGACATCTATCAGTTCCTCGGCGCATGGTCGAAAGGACATCAGATCGTTGAGGACCCGATGAAGAGCAAGGGACACGCAACCGCCCATCTGGCGGTTGGCGACAGTGGCTGGACCTTGCCGATTCCGCTCGTGCAGACCGCGCGCGGCTGGCGTTTCGATCCGCCCGCCGCGCAGGACGAAATGCTGACGCGCCGCATCGGCCGCAACGAACACGCGGCGATCCTGACCTCGCTCGCCTACCTCGACGCGCAAAACGACTATCACAACCTGACGCAGCACTACGCGCAGCGCTTCGTCAGTACGCAAGGCCAGCATGACGGCCTGTACTGGGCGACGGCGCCCGGCGAAACGGACAGCCCGCTCGGACCGCTCGCCGCCACCATGCCCAACGGCACCTTGCCGAAAGACGCCTATCACGGCTATCACTACCGGATCCTGACAGCGCAGGGTCCCCATGCGAAGGGCGGCGCGCAGAACTACGTCGAGAACGGTGTGCTGACCAAAGGGTTCGGTCTGATCGCCTCGCCGGCCGAATATGGAAAGACCGGTGTGATGAGCTTTATCGTCAATCAGGACGGCCAGGTCTATCAGAAGAACCTTGGGCCACAGACTGCGCGCGCCGCGGCCGCCATTAAATCGTTCGATCCGGACGATAGCTGGCAGCCGGTGCAACCGTAGCGTTCGCTCGATGGCCGCGGCGGCGCACAAGCCTCCCGCGGCCGGTCGACGCTGGGATCCAGCGCCGATGTCATGCCGCGTCAGGCGAGTCGTCGGCGCCGGCAATTGGGCGGGCGCCGTGCCGGGATGCACGGCCACCAGTTGCGTCTGGCACCACCGCCATCGACAGCGTCAGCAGGCGTGCAGGGGTGCCGGCGTCCACGCTAACCCGCACAGTGACCTACCACGTCTGGCCGCCCTTAGTCTTCAGCGCCGCCATCCGTCGCAAGCGTCCCGCGCCACCCGGAATCCATCCATGGCGCGCCCTGCCGGGCCGGTATAATGTCGGACTTTGCAGCGCTGCTTATCCCTGATCCGTGCCGCGCGCTTTTCACGCGCCGCGCCGTTTTCGATAAAAGCGCCATCGCACATGCCCCGCACCTCGCGCCTGCTCCGCTTTCCAAACTGCCCATCTCGACCGACCATGACTGCCAAACTGATCGACGGCCTAGCCCTTTCCAAGAACCTGCGCGCCGACGTCGCCACGCGCGCCGCCGCCCTCACCGCTCGCGGCCATCAGCCGGGCCTCGCCGTGGTGCTAGTCGGCGACAATCCCGCCAGCGAAGTCTATGTGCGCAACAAGGTCAAGGCGTGCCATGACAACGGTCTCGGCTCCTCGTTCGACCGCTACCCGGCCGATCTGCCGGAAACCGAGCTGCTGGCGCGCATCGACGAACTGAACCGCGACCCGCGCATCCACGGCATTCTGGTGCAACTGCCGCTGCCGCCGCATATCGACAGCCACAAGGTGATCGAAGCCATCGCCCCGGAAAAAGATGTGGACGGCTTTCACGTCGCCAACGCCGGCGCACTGATGACCGGCCGGCCGCTGTTCCGCCCCTGCACGCCGTACGGCGTGATGAAGATGCTGGCCGCCTATGAAATTGCGCTGCAAGGCGCGAATGCGGTGGTGATCGGCCGCTCGAACATCGTCGGCAAGCCGATGGCGCTGCTGCTGCTCGAAGCAGGCGCGACCGTCACGATCTGCCATAGCAAGACGCGCGACCTCGCCGCCCATACGCGTAACGCCGACGTGGTGGTCGCCGCCACGGGTCTGCGCAACATTCTCACGGCGGACATGGTGAAGCCGGGCGCTGCCGTGATCGACGTCGGCATGAATCGCGACGAAGCCGGCAAGCTGTGCGGCGACGTCGATTTCGCGGGCGTCAAGGAAGTGGCCGGCTATATCACGCCGGTGCCGGGCGGCGTCGGTCCGATGACCATCACCATGCTGCTCGTCAACACGATCGAAGCCGCCGAGCGCGAAGCGGCGGCAAACGCGTAAGGCTGAAGGGTGCAACCGTGCCGGCGAACCTTTTCGCCGGCATGCAAGGCCGCGGGTACCGCGCCGAATTCGAGCCCGCATCCCGCCAGCAACGCCTGGCGTGGATTCCCCGCTTTCATTCCTGCATCGTTCATCGGCGTCGATACCAGGCGTCGATCCTCGTCGGCATTATCTGTTACCGGCTCACGCGTTCCATGCCCGGTTCACGTGTTGCATGCCCGGCGCCACCCCTTGTGC
>NZ_JAXDPY010000126.1:0-6288 GCF_034668105.1 Paraburkholderia sp.
TCTATGCCGCGGACAGCAAAAAAGAAGCCCGCACGAACGCCACGGGTCAGAGCGAGGCTGAAGGCCTAGCTTGGTGCTACCTGAGGTCACGTGATTGCGCCGCAGAAATGTGCGCCTTGCCGACACGGTACGCAGCAAGGGGCGCCGCCGCCGCCCCTCTACCCGGCCACACTCAAATTTCTGTTACGTAACGCAAAATCTGGTCACACAATTCGGCTCGAGTGTTCGGCGACCGCCTCCGATATTTTATTGAGACGGAAAAACCAAGGCTCGGTCAGATTTAAGATTGGATTTTCAAGCGATCAGGCGACGGTATTAATGATGCCGCCAACCATACCGTTCGAGCTAACCTGAGGCGCGGTGGCGACTTCCGCTTCGACGAGTGCAAGCGCAGCTCGCTGTGTGGAAGCGGGCGCCCCGTTGGCTAAAGACGCGGGTTGCTGCATGACCTGCATGGCTATGCTGCTAGCGGATTGACTGATATTCATAGACTCACCTTAACGAAAGGCGATCAGGCTAGCACGGCGCCTAGTTTTATGCCGACATGTCCGGCAAGGATGCGAAGCGGCTTCGATGAGCGGTGAGAGGCTGGCCGGCCGGGAGGCAACAAACAAAAAGCCCGCGACAGCCGAAGCTGGGCGGGCGAAACTCGCGACGAGGAATCGCGAGTGGACGTATGGTTGCAGGGCTCGGAAGGCGAGCCGCGTGCTTCCACGTTATCAAGATAGCGGGACGACCGAAAGAAAACCATTCTACGAACGGTTGCGGCAGTCCTCCGCAGGTATCGTGCGCCTATACGTTTGGATAACGGCACGCCGTAGGTCATCCGGTGTCGGCCCCTGCCGCCGTCCGCGCCCGGAGTTTCCCAGGAAGGAAGCGGGCGACCGTGCTCCATTAGCGGTCGTCGATAGTCTGGCTGTTTTCTTGTCCCTTGATGCGTAGTGCCTTGTCAGCTTCGACCAACTCGTCTTTGAGCATTCCATGCCAGCGCCATAAAACACTTTCCGTGATGGCTCGCTCGTCGTGGGGTGCCGTGTCAATCAATTCGCTGGTAGCGACTGTCAGCGAATAGCTTGTGCATTGAATAGGCTCGATCAGGCCTACGTTAGACGGACCGTAAAGCAGCGTCTCTTGGTTCGACATCGACAACCCGAGCTTGTAACCGATGCTGTCGACGCCGGCATGGATGTTTTTACTGGCAAAACCATATTGCGGCCTAAGGCAACTCAGGTCGACGAAGTCTTCGATATCCCTGAACGTCACTCGCTTCTGCTTCAGGACCTCGGAAGCCCATCCGTTCCCCGTATCGCTTTTGAAAGTGTCGCCATACTTCGCGACCACTGAATCGCGCTTACGTTCATAGCGGTCTATGTCATCGGGCGGGATTGGATCGAATCCTAGTGCAGCGTGATGTTCGTTATATTCGCAGACGGCCTTCCAGCGAAGGATCGCCTGAAAATCAATGAATCGGCTTGCAAGCTCGTCGTCATGTCTGCCGAGGAACGTGAGGATCACCGTTGTTTCGTGCAGCGATCGCGAGCGCGCCATTGCGCCATCCGCATAACCACCTTTTAATAGGCAAGCCACCTCGTTAGCGATCTGCACGGCACGAGCATGAAGGCGAGTAGTCATGCTTCGTCGCGGCGAAGGAGGGTACTTCCCTGCGGATCTGTATTCGGAACTAATCTCGCAGCCGATCTCCTGACACATCCCGATGAGAGAGTCCAGACGGACCAAGGGCGCGCGCCATGTTTCAAGTAAACGACCTTGGAAGCCAGCGATGTCCGAGTAGAGCAGACGCGGGCTGCTTACCGGCTGATTTGTTATCGAGACTGATTTTCATGTGAATCCTTGTGTCGGGTTAAGCCAAGGCGCGACGCAGATCGCCGACGCGCCAGACGAGCACGCCATCTTCTTTGATCGGTTGGGGAATCAGGCCGGTTTTGACGCGGCGGTGGACCGTGCTGACGCTGCAGGACAGCAGGTCAGCGACGTCATTGATGCGCACTCGGGCAATATCCGGCTTCGCATCGAAGCCAGCGACACTGCCTGAGCGACGTTGGGCTGTGGTGGTCATCGTTTCTCGTCCGTGAAGTTCGATGACCCATTTTGACAAAGCGTAATTCTTAATTCATCTCGCAGACTTGGACTAACTCCCTTAGATCGAGTGCCGGCATGACGTGTGCGGCCTGACGCGACGTGAACCAGCTTTGGCGACCGGAAGTTTTCCAGCTAGTCGTCGCCTCGACGTTTTGAATTCAGGCTGCTTTTAATTCCTGGTTACGGGGTCGTCGAATGCCGACGGTCGGCTCAGCACGATCGGGATTCAGATGCACGACATGAACGCGCTGCCAGTCCCGCGTGGCACCTTTCCATCGTAGCGGATGACGTTCGCGCGCAACCTCGTAGAGCGCCTTGCGGCGCTCAAGGATGTCCTGATCAAGATTCGCATGGCGCTGGGCCGGCGTCACGAAACGGATCGCACTGTGGCGTAATGGCTGACACCTCAATCCTGGCACTCGATGCCGTGCGACTTCAACGTCGCCTCAGGGTGGGGAAGTCCCTCACATTTGAAAAAGCTTGACGGACTACCTCAGGGCGTGAAACCGGCGTTCGCCAGCGCTTTGTAGGCCGATTTGAGAGGCCGATTTGAGAGGTCGATTTTCTCACCGGCGATTTGAAAAAACAGAGCAGCGACTTTTTCAACAGCATCGGCGATGAAGGGTCATTCGTTCAGTGCCATTGATCCGCCATTCCGGCGTCGGCTTTGCTCGATAAGCCGCCACGGAGGCCCGCTGGCCAACCAGCGGTTCTGCTCCCACCACGCGCTCAATAGGGCGCAAACCCATCACGAGCAAATTCGGCCTGGCTGCCGCCGGTGCGGCGGAGGGGTAGACGCATCACCACTGCGGGCCGCCGCCGCAACACGTCTTCCGCTATCGCACCACTTGGCAACTGACCGCCAGTTTCATACGCTAGAAGTGCGCCTTTCGTTGTTCGACTTCCTGGGCTTTCCACGGGACACGCTTTTTTCAAAAGGAGAATAGTGATGGCAAATGCGACCAAGTGGACCACGGTTCTAAGCCACTGCATTGCCGGGTCAGGTCAAAAAACAGCAAGTCGCGTTTCTTGTCGGCACTGCCTTCGCTCCTGGCTTAGGGTGCTCTGCGCCCTTCTTCTGGCGGGCAACCTCGCCCAGGCTGCTACTATCCATGGCGGCGATATCCTGGTTGTCGACGCTCGTGCGAGCAAGCTGTTTCTTGTAGATCCCAGGACTGGCGCCCGCACTGTCATCAGTGACTTTCTGAATCCGTCACAAGGGCCCGTGGACAGATCGTTTCTCGCGGGCGTCGCCATAGGACGGGGGCAGATATTCGTCACCGCTGCCACCGCCGGCATTTACGCGATTGATCCACGTACGGGTAACCGGACCCTTGTGAGCGACTTTACTAGCGGAGCATTTCGTGGAGACGTCTTCGGCTCGGCAGTGGATGCGTCCGGACGTCTCATGGCAAACTGGGCGCAACCGCAATACGGTGGCGCTCCCAGGTCAATTGTTCGCATAGATCCACTGACGGGCACCCGCATTGTGGTCAGCGATCTCACGAACCCAGCCCAAGGCGACGTGTTCAATTGTTGTGTCGCGTACTTTACCGACCTCGCGCTCGAGAAAACCGGGGCGATCGTCGCAAGCGTTACGTGGTTCATCCCCGTCGGCCCGAGCCGGGACGTAGGAGACATGTACCGGGTCGATCCGACTAGGGGTCAACGATCGCTGCTCAGCGATTTCACGAACCCGGCACAGGGTGCCACCGACCTGGTACCCTCAACTGGCATTGCCATCGAGACCTCCGGGCAGATCCTGGTCAATTCGCACGGGTCGGCAATTGCGCCCGTCCCCAAAAATCTACTGCTGCGAATTGATCCCAAAACCGGGAACCGTGCTGTGGTCAGCGATTTCGACAATGCTGCGCAAGGACCGCTGGGGTGGCGCCTTTCCGGCATCGCCCTGGAGCAGCGGGGGGCGGGCGGAATAATTGTGGGCGCCGGTAACCCAGCGAATCGGGCCGCCGAGCCAACCCTGCTCTTCCGGATTGACCGGCAGACCGGGCAACGGACTTTGCTTAGTAATTCGAGTGATCCGAAACAGGGACCTCCGTTCGTATGGATCTTTGAGATTGCGGTTGTGCCGGAAAACGCCAACGACGCGGGCTTTGTTGCCGCACCGCCAATAAATTCGTTCGCGAGTCCGTTCGGACCAGTCAAATGAAATGCAGCGCAGTCACTCGAAATTCGTCGAGGCCTCAGGTGTTCCTGCGAGCTTTGAGATTGAAGAAGATGCCCACGTCGCTGGCCTTGGTTGGCCGCGGGCATGGGGTCGGACAGCGAGCTTTGCACTGTCATAAGGGCGAGCGCTGCCTCGATGAGAGAAGAGTAGATTTTGCCAAAGGGCAAATCTACTCTACGGTGGGATATGCAGATGCCGCGTTGGCATCAACTGGTTATGCGGCCGTATAACTGCGGTCGTGAGATTAGGGAGCGGTGTCGAACGGCGCATGGGTCCAGACCGCCTGGACCCTCAAGGCAATGTCGGCGTCGCGGCGGGGACTCGGGGGCCGGCATCCGCGAGAGCAATCTTCCGCTACACTTTGAACCGTTCTTTAGGACACGCGGTTCCAGCATGGGAATGGGACTTGCAGCGTTCAGTTCTATCGTTGGAGCCCACCGTGGGCAAATCAGGGCCATGGACGAGGTGCGAAAGTGACGCACGGCGACCGGCGCGCACATGGTTCAGTTCACAGCTACATTCGTACGATGTCTTTGAACGCCGTTGTGAAGCAATCTGTTAATCAGCAGAGGCGGGCGGCATCGGCCACACGTCGTCCCCCAGAGAGTAATCGAGGGCTACATTTTGCAAAGCTCGCCTGTTGTTTCGACTGTCGACGACGATAAGGCCGTCCGTGTTGCGTTAAGCAGCCTCATCCGGTTGCTTGGTTGGCACGCGCGCATGTATGAGTCGGCGGAAGATTTTTTTCGTCCGGGGAGGCCGCCCACACCTCGCTTGAAGCAATGCGCTTACGCCACCGCGGGTCACGATGGCGTAAGCGCTAGAGCGACAGACCGACTGTCTGCCAGGAGCGGCTTTGCCCTTGGTGCTTTTCAGTGCTCGTTCGGCCGGAGAGTTGGGTCGCTTTCTGTTACCTCCTGGGTTGCGGACCAGTATGGTTGCTGGTTGTAGTAGCTATATGTTGACTCTCCCCAAGTCGCATCTGCCATCGCAGGCCAATGGTCCTTGTCGAATCCCGGGTCGTCCTTGAGGCGCTGTGCCGTAATATCGACAAAAAAGCACTTCTGGTCCGTATCGAGGGTCAGTGCACTCCACGGGACGGCGTGCAGGTTCGACCCCATTCCGAGAAATCCCCCTTCTGACAGCACGGCATAGGCTATGCGGCCATTGCGGACGTCGAGCATAATGTCCGAAACCTTCCCGACGTGCTCGCCGTCCGAGGACATCACCTTGGTCCCATCCAGCGTCGCTGCAGCCATGACGTCCGGCCCCGGTCCTTCGCCGATACCGCCGCCGACGATGTTAGCTCCGCCTGGAGTACCGCGTTGCGGGTTAATTGAGCCCATGATTCACCTCCTTCGAAAAAGGTACCCTCGTGGCGCGCAAGCGTCATTCCCGAGCCCTCGGCCGCAGTTTTCCGCACCTTTTTTCAAGATGACCCGAACCTGTCCCTCAAGGCGGGGGTTCGAACGACTGGCTTGTTCCTGGACTGCGGTAGGCACCAAGGCGCGATTTCCCAGCGCGGGTTGCCGATGAGGGGGAGCAGTCCTGGCGGGACAGGCATGTCCCAAGTGCGGACTAACCTGCTGCTTTCCTTGAAAAAGGTTGCGCGGGTGACATGGACATGCAAATCACGGAAAAGGAACTTCGTTCGCTGGCTTATCGTTTTGGGAGGAGATGCGCTCGTGTTCGACAGTGTCGCATACGCCTGAACAACCAGAGCGCGCCAGTAGGTCTGGGCGAACAATGAATCTGCACCTTCTGTGCATAGGACCCGCTCAAGATGCTTAACCGCAGGGTCGAGGTTTTGAGGCGTGTAGGGACTCGCCCAGCGCCTGCGTTGGTAGCAACGTTCACTGCGTTCTCTCTCTCACGGCAAACCCAATCGCGAGTATGACCAATCCAAAGCCTGATTCACCTACCGCCGCGAGCACAACCAGCTTGGAATCACCGAAGACCGCATGACCGGCAAACTGGATGGCCGCGTCCAGTACAAGAGA
>NZ_JAXDPY010000127.1:0-4300 GCF_034668105.1 Paraburkholderia sp.
GGCTTGCAAACAGGTATCGCCACAGCTCAACTCTTCATGACCGGCTCGGTCGTCTCGATCACCGGCTCGAGCGTCGGGGCCACCGGATCTAGCGTCAACGCGACCGGGTCCAGCGTCAGCGCGACCGGGTCGGCGGTGGGCGCAACCGGCAGTTCGGTGTCTAGCACCGGATCGTCGGTCAGCAGCACCGGATCAAGCGTCAGTGCGACCGGCGTGTCGTACTCGACCGTCGGTTTTTCGGTCACATTCTGAAGCCAGCGATCCGATGAAAATCATCAAACCCACCCCCGTCGGCATTCTGACCCGTAACTATCGGCAGGCCGGCCACGAGCATCTCGGTATCGCGATACCGCTGATGGTGTCGCTCGGCGACGTGCCCCACCTCGTCAGCGAGTCTGAACTGTGGAATACGGTTGGCAGCGAGTTGGGCGTCTATGCACTCGACGCCGCGCTGCCGAAACAGCATCCCGAGTTTCTGGTAGCGGGGCGCGCCTATGGCCAGTATTGCGATGCGGCTCATACGTGCCGCGTCGGCATTCGATTCGCCGGGCTCGACAAGCAACTGCGAGTGTCGGGCGCGCGTGAGTGGAACGGCGATACACCGTCGCATGCCGCGCCGTTCGAATGCTTGCCGCTCGATTGGTCGCTGGCCTATGGCGGCCCAGGCTATGCCGAGAATCCACGTGGTATCGGTTTTCCCACAAGTGCGCAGCGAAGCGCACTGCTGCTTCCACAAATGACCTATCCGAACGCGCCGGCCGCCACACGCGAACGCGGCACGGCTCCGGCGGCTTTCACGCCGATCGCCGCTGACTGGCCGCAACGCAGCGCGCTATATGGCGAGATGGATTCGCAGTGGCGCGAAGAGGATTGCCCAGGCTTTCCGCGCACGATGCATCCTGCTTATTTCAACGTCGCGCCGACCGATCAGCAATTCCCTCACCTCGCCTCGCTCGCGCCGGGTGCCGCGTATGAATTGACCCATATGCATCCGGAGCGCCCGATCCTGGCCGGTACGTTGCCGCCTCTGCGCGCGCGTTGCTTCTTGCAGCGGACCCGCGAGTCGAACCTGACCGAAGTCGCGATGCGGCTGACGACGGTATGGTTCATTCCACACCGCGAACGGGCCATCATGATTTTTCACGGCACGGCGCCGGTCCAGGAATTCGACGCGCAAGACGTGGCGTGCCTGCTGCTCGCCGCCGAATGCCATAGCGAACCACGCAACGACGCGCATTATCGCCGTGTGTTCGATCTGCGCATGGACAACAAGCGCGGCGCGTTGCACGCACTGCGCGACCTGGACCTCGCACCGCAATCCTTGCTAGCCGCAGAGAGCGACGCAGAACACGCGCGCAACGCGCAAGCCGAACCGCCAATCAGCGCTTTGCAACGCAATCTGCAACAACGCGCCCACGAGCAAGTTAGCCAGGCGGCCGCTGCCGGGGTCGTCATCTCTGCGCCAGAAGTGCTGGCTACGCGCCCACCGCGTCTCGACGAACTGGCCGAGTTTGTCGAGCGCAACGAAAAATTCGCCGAGACTCAGTTGGCCGCGCTCGAACAGACGCGGCAGCGGATCGAGGCCGAGCACCCGGAACTCGCCGCGAGCCGGAACGCTGCGGCAAGACGGGGACCTCCCCAGTCTTTCGCGAGCAATCGCGCGCAGCACCCTGCACTGCCCGAGGTGCTCGAACAGGAACGGGAGGCCGAGCGCAGACTGCGTGCGTCCTATCTACAGTCGGCCCACTATCAGGAGGCCGCGGCACGCCTCGACGCTACGTCGTCCGCGGCACTGCGCGAGCGCGTTGCCGCCGGTCATAGCCGTGGCGAATCGCTCGCCGGCCTCGACCTCACCGGCGCCGATCTGAGCGGGATGAATTTGCGCGACGCGGACCTCGCCGGCGCGCTGCTCGAAAGCGCCGACCTGAGCAACGCCGACCTGACAGGCGCCAACTTGCGCGACGCGGTCATCGTACGCGCCGCACTCGCCGGGACCACCTTCGCCAAGGCCAATCTCTCAGGCGCCAATCTTTCGCTCACCGACTGCGACGGAACCGACTTCAGCGAAGCCGTCCTCGATCGCAGTCTGTTCGAACGTGCGGTCTGGCAAAACTGCAACGCGCGGCGTGCCTCGGCAAGACGCGTCCAGTTCAGCGGCTGCCGCTTCGAAGCGGTCGATTTCGAGGAAGCCGCGCTCAGCGAGTTGGTCTTCATGGAGCAGACGTTGACCGACGTGACCTTCCGCGCGGCGACGATCCGCAAGCTTGCGTTCATTCAGTGCCGGCTCGAACGTGTCGGCTTCACGTCCGCCGACATCGACGGTCTCGGCCTGGTCGAAACCGTTGCGCAGCAGATCCGTTTCGACCACGTGCGGCTTCGCAAAGCGTGTTTCGCGAAAGACACCGTACTCGAACGTGCGGACTTCTCACGGGCGTCGCTGACCGAAGTGAATCTGCGGCATACGCAGGCCCGCAACGCACGGTTCAACGGCGCAACGATCAGCCAATGCGACTTCTCGGATGCCGGTCTGCAACAAGCCGACCTGAGCGATGCGAAGTTCGACGGCGCCTATCTGGTTCGCACCGACCTGAGCGGCGCCAGCCTCGCCGGCGCCGACCTGATCGGCGCGCAAATGCGCCGCGCCATGCTGCACGACGCCGACTTCGACGAAGCGAATCTGTTCCGCGCCAATCTTGCCGAAGCATCGATCGATGCATCCACGCGCCTTGACCATGCCTACCTCGAGCAGACCGTGTTTCATCCGTTACGCAAGGCAGCCGCATGATGTCCGCGCGTGAACAATTGCAGCAGGCCGTGCGCAACGGCGAAGCGATCGGCAACCGCACGATCGGTGCACTGGCGCTCGACGCGTGCGATCTGTCGGGCGGCATCTTCGACAAGGTCACGTTCGACGGGACCCGGCTTGCGCAGGCGCGCCTCGCCGAGTGCGTCTTCACCGACTGCCTGTTCACCGGCGTCGACCTGCGCGGCGCGGATCTGTCGAAAAGTGTCTTCATCAACGGAGCGCTGAGCGGCACGGATCTGTCCGGCTGTCTGCTCGACGACTGCCGTCTGAGCGGAGCGCGTGCGAGCGGCAGCCGTTTCAGCGCGATGCGTGCCGCGCGCCTGGCGTGTTTGCATGCAGAGCTTGATGCATGCCGGTTCGACGGCGTGCAAATCGATCAGGGCTTCTTTGACGAAACGCCTTTGCGTGGTGCCGACTTCTCCGCTGCGCGTCTGCAACGGTGCTTCTTCTATCGGCTCGATCTGCGTGACGTCGGCTTCGCGCGCACGGAATTCGAGCGCGTCGTGTTCACGGAATCGGATCTGAGCGGGCAGCGTTTGAACGGCCAGACGTTCGTCCGCTGCCAGTTCATCGCCACCGATCTCAGTCGAACCGACTTCACGTCGGCCAACCTGTCCCACTGCAATTTTCAGGGCACGAGACTCGACTACGCGGTGCTTGAGCAGGTGCACGCGCCGTCGGCCGTTTTCTTCGGTGCGAGCGTCGGTCATGCACGTTGCGCTCATGCACAGCTGGAGAACAGCATCTGGGTCGACGCGCGCGCGCAGCACACCGATTTCTCGGATGCCGATTTGCGCGGGGCCGTCTTTCAACGCGCGGATGCGGCGCACGCGCGGTTCGCACGGACTCGCCTGAACGCGGCTGACTTTTCGCAGGCACAACTCGCCGGTGCGGACTTTCACGAAGCCGCGTTCGCGCGCACTTCTTTCCACGGAGCGCAAGGTGCCGAACCGGCAACTTCGCCGGGCCGCCCGGGCGTGATCGGCGCCGAGCCGGCCCTCCTCGCCGCGCAGGAATGGTCGAGACACCGGGACGCGCGCCGCCGGCACACATTCATCAAGGAGCAGCCCTAGTCATGACAACGACCACAGCGCAACGGCGCGTGCTGGAGCCTGACACAGGTGTCGAACGTGTCGAGCTTATCGCGCGTGCTGGATGCGGAGAACATGTCGAACGTGCGAAACGTGCGGAATGTGTCGAACTCGCTGAACGCACCAAACATGCCAAAAGTTTCGAAGCTCTCGAACCGACCGAACGCCTTGAACGGCTCGAACGGCTCGAACGCCTCGAACGGCTCGAACGGCTCGAACGCTCCGACCTCAACGAACACCCGCACAACAGCGTCGGCACGGTGATCGCCGTCCTGCACGACGACGTCTTTCTGGTCACCGGCGACGACGGCGCACTGCTCACCTGCAAGCGCGCGTTCAGTTGCCTGATCACGCCTGCGATCCGCGACCGGGTGGCGGTCTGCGGCAGCGGTCCGCGGCACGG
>NZ_JAXDPY010000128.1:0-3141 GCF_034668105.1 Paraburkholderia sp.
GACATCGGATTTTCATGAGCGAACTTCGTATCCGCGGACTGCAAAAATCGTTCGACGGCCATCCGGTGCTGCACGGCATCGATCTCTCCGTCGAACGCGGGACGCTGCTCGCGCTGCTCGGTCCGTCCGGCAGCGGCAAGACCACCTTGCTGCGGCTGTTGTGCGGTTTCGAACGCGCGGATAGCGGCAGCGTCGACATCGACGGCCGGCGCGTGGCCGGCGACAACCTCCACATGCCGTCCGAGCAGCGCCGCATCGGCTACGTGCCGCAGGAAGGCGCGCTGTTTCCGCATCTGTCCGTGGCGGACAACATCGTGTTCGGCTTGCCGCGCACCCAACGCCGCGCGCGTCATCGGGTGGCCGAATTGCTGGAGCTGGTCGGCTTGCCGGCGAACTTCGGCGAGCGCGCGCCGCAGCAGTTATCGGGTGGTCAGCAGCAGCGTGTGGCACTGGCGCGTGCGCTCGCGCCGTCGCCTACTCTGGTCATGCTCGATGAGCCCTTCTCCTCGCTTGACGCCGCGTTGCGGCTCGAAACCCGACAAGCGGTGGCAAGTGCTCTCGCCGCGACGGGGGCGACTGCCGTACTCGTCACGCACGATCAAGCGGAAGCGCTGTCGCTCGGTCACGAGGTCGCGGTGCTGTGGAACGGCCGGCTGATCCAGACCGCGACGCCGGAAACGCTGTACCGCCGGCCGGTGACGCGCGAACTTGCGTCGTTCGTCGGTGAAGCGGTGTTGTTGCCGGGCGTGGTCAGGCAGGATCGCGTGAACTGCGAGCTCGGCGACTTGCCGTTGTGCGAGCCGATGGGCAACGGCGCGGTCGATGTGATGGTGCGGCCTGAGCAGATCCGCCTGTTGCGTGCCGAAGAAACCATGCCGCACGGCGTGGCATCTTATGACGCCGTGGTGCAGGACGTGATCTTTCAGGGGCAGGACGCGGGGGTTGCGCTGCAATTGCAATCCGGCGCGCGGACTGTGGTGCGCGCTCGCGTGCCGGGGTATCGGTCGCCGCGGCCGGGCGAAAATGTGCGGCTTGCCGTGGATGGCGAGGTGACGGCTTATCCGCGAGATTGAGCAGCGTAGTCAAGCTGCGAGATTGAGCTTCACGTTAAGCCGCGCTTTTAAACCGCGCAGCCAATCAGCGCGGCTGAGCAACGCCCTTTTGGGGCATGCTCATGGCAGCCCCCTCACGCCGTCGCCGCAGCCCCGCGTCCCGGCGTGCGTTGCGACAAATCCTGCATCATCTGCGCGGCCAGATAATCGCACGTAGGACGGTCTGATTTGGCGCTGCGCGCCACCACGATTTCCACCGGCGCGATCTTCGGCAAGCCTTGCGCTTCGCCGAGAATCGCGAGCCGTGGCGGCACACTGCAGCGCGTGAGCGCGATTACCGAAAGCCCTGCATCCACCGTCGCCACCAGGCCCATCAGACTGGCGCTGCTAAAGGCTGCCCGATAGCGCAGACGCGCACCGTCGAGTGCCGCCAGCGTATGCTGGCGCGCGACACAGCCCGGCTCGTAAAGCCCAACCGGTAAAGGCGACGCCGCCAGCACCGGCGTATCCAGCGACGCCCCAACCCACACCAACGGTTCGCTGCGCACGAATTCACCGCGCAATTTGCGGTCACGCGTGACGAAGGCGAGATCGATCTTGTTATCGGCCAGCATGGGCGCGAGCGAGGTGCTCTGCGCGCAGACGATCTCGATTTCGACGTGCGGATACAGGTTCGAAAAACGCCGCAGCACCGGCGACAGCAGCGACGACACGTAATCATCCGGTGCGCCCAGCACCACTCGCCCGGTCACCTCGGGACGCACGATCGCCGACCACGCCTCCTCATGCAACGCCAGCACGCGCCGTGCGTATTCAAGCAGCGTGTTGCCCGGCCGCGTCAGCGAGAGGTTGCGCGTGTTGCGTGCGAACAGCGTGGTGCCGAGCATGGTTTCGAGCCGCTTGATCTGCATGCTGACCGCCGCCTGCGAACGATGCACGGTCACCGACGCCTTCGTGAAGCTGCCCGTTTCCACCACCGCGACGAAAGTACGCAACAAATCGACGTCGAATTCGGGATGCATGATTTATCAATCCAGCTTATGCAATTGCTCAATTTAATTCGTTTGTCGATGCGATGCAAGCCGCGCAATACTCGTGACTCACCTGATGCGACCTATTTCCGGAGCTGCTTTGCATGTCCCTCACCCAACGTCAACAAGGCGCCATCACGCTGGCCAGCGGCGGACTTCTGATGGGCACACTCGGCATCTTTGTCGAAGAAGCGCGGCTTGGCGCGCTGACGCTGGTGTTCTTTCGCTGCCTGTTCGGCTTCCTCTCGCTCGCCGCTTATTGCGCGTGGAAGGGCTTCTTCACGCGCGCGCATTTCACACGGCGCACCGTGACGCTGGCACTGATTTCCGGTGTGCTGATGGTCACGCAGTGGGTCGGCTTCTTCGATGCGATTCATCGCACCAGCATTGCGGTGGCGACCGTGGTGTTTCACGTGCAGCCGTTCTGGGTCGTGCTGATGGGCGCGGCGCTGTTCAACGAGCGTCTCGGTGTCGACCGGCTTGGCTGGATCGCAACCGCATTTGTCGGGCTCGTTCTGGCCTCGGGTGTCGCGGCTAGCGAGAACCTGCAGGGGCATACGAGCTACCTGATCGGTATCGGCGAGGCATTGGCGGGTTCGGTGCTGTACGCGAGCGTCACACTGATCGCCAAAGGACTCGGCAATTTGCGCCCGCACCTGCTGACGCTCGCGCAATGCGCGGTAGGCGTGGTGTGTCTGCCGTTCATCGCGCCGCTCACCGCCGTGCATATCGGGCCGATGCAGTGGTTCTGGCTGGTCGGCATGGGCGTGCTGCACACGGGGCTGTCGTATGTGCTGATCTACGGCGCGCTGCCGAAGCTGACCACACCGGTCATCGCCGTTTTGCTGTTCGTCTATCCGCTGACGGCGATCGTGGCCGATGCCGTGGTGTATGGGCGGGCACTGTCGGTGCCGCAGCTCGCGGGCATGGCATTGATCGTGATCGCGAGCCTCGGCGTCAATCTCGGCTGGCCGCTGCTGTCAATGCTGCGTCCGGGCGGACGGGCGCGGCATCACGCTGATTGAGAGTCCGGCGGGCGGGAATCGAACTGAGCCCGC
>NZ_JAXDPY010000129.1:0-20589 GCF_034668105.1 Paraburkholderia sp.
AGCTGCGCCGCCCTGCAAACAACGCGGACTCCATACCACCCTCGGCCGCCAATTTTTTGGACAATTCCCCTGTAGCGGCCGCCTGCAGCAATTCAAGCGCACGATAAAGATTGGTCTTCCCGACCCCATTGGCGCCGGCAAAGACGTTGAGTTGGTCTACTGGCAAGTTGATGCGCTGCAGCGACCGGTATCCTTCAGCAAAAAAACCGATAACGGCCAATGACATATCAATCTCTCACACTAATAATAAATAATGTAGTGGCGCTGATCATTAACGGCGCTGCCGAAACCAAAGCAGTCCTTTTGATCCGTCCGACAGCGATAGAATACAGGTCATTACGCATTTTTCAATCCTTGATGTCGAATTAAAATACAACGCTGTATATGCGCCATCTTGGGTGCGTATGCCGACAGCTAGCCCGCCGTGAATGACAGACTCACTACGACAATTAGTGCCACATCCGACGAATATCTAATCCACGGATCGCGTTATATTACATGCGCATTACACGAGAATCACACCATGTGCATATATGTCGCACATAACGTGTTATTAGCCAATATGCCGCGGTCTCTAATGCGGTAATTTCTGAAGCGCAAATTGTGCTTTTTTATTGGCTGGGGCCACTGCCCGGTACGTAGGCCGCCGAGTAATAAAGGAAGGTTCACCCGCCTCTCTCCGGAGAACTGCGCGTAATCGAATCGCACGGCCTACCAGACATGAGTTTCCGCCGTCCGCGTTCCCGGAATCACAAGGTGCCCCAGCCGGACGGCGGGGGCGACCTATCAACCATCATTGAAACAATCGGTCCCGCAATCGATTTCAGTCCTGTGCCACGTCAAATCGCTCAATGCCCCGCGGAAAGCAGGACGTTCGCAATGACACCGGTCGCGATGGCGGCGAGTACATAATCGCCGTTCACTCCCACCCATTGATACCCGCGCGGCGGCGCTTGCAGGCCGTGCTCGTGCCAGTTGTCGACCGCGTAATTGCGATCCCGGTACTCTGTTGGGAGCCGCTCGCCCTTGTGCCAATCGTTGTGGGGAACGGGACCGCCGGGGCCGCCCATCGATGCGTCGCGCGGGCCTGAACCATGACCATGACCATGTCCTTGCTGCGCCCCGTGCGCCGGATTGGGTCCGTTATGCGACGGGTGGCCGCCGCCGTGATTGTTGTCGTGCGGCTGCGCGAACACCGTAGCGGATGAGGCGAGCAACGAACAGATCAAAAGCGGAGCGACGAGTGTCGACTTCATGGGTTTGCCTTCAGGCAAAGTGACAGGGTGACAGTTTGGCATTCGAGGATCTGTGAGCCTCGAAGCACGTGAAGCACCTGCTGCGCCTCGACGGCCCAACTACGCGACGTGATGTATCTATCATCGTTCGCAGCGCCCGCGCTGGCAAAAGATGTCAAAAGAAGGCGTGGTCGTCAGGACCATGCAGGGCAGCTTGAGCGTGCAAGCCGCATAGCCTACACCTCATGGCCCAAGAACTGACCCACGAGTTGACCCGCGTCATCCGCGGACTGTTGAGCAAACCACTGAAGGATCCGTTGCCGCGCCGGATGCAAGGCGCCGGCAGTCTGCAGCCAAAGCACGTACACGTATCGAGGTGGGAGAATGGTTTTGATCGAAAATCTTTGCGGATGGATTGCCCAGGCAGGCCTCGTTGCCTGCGCCTCGAAAACCGGTTGTGGTCGCAACTGAAGACCATCCACTAACACCACGTACGGGAAACGAAACCGCCACCGACGCGATACCGCTGGCGTCGAGGGCGCTGTCTCTTTTTCCATGCCTTTTGTCAGATTTGTCCGTTGTGGTGTTAGGCGGCCCCGAATACGCTGACGGTCGCAGACCGGATTTCAACCGAAGTGCCGGCATCTGCGGCCAGCTTCATCTTATCCACCTCAGAAAGGATTCGAAATGACAGCGAATACGGGAAGTTCCTATATCACGACCGCGGATGGAACCCGGATTTTCTACAAGGACTGGGGCACGGGTGAACCCCTCGTCTTTCATCATGGCTGGCCTCTTTCCGCCGACGATTGGGACGCCCAGATGATGTTTTTTCTCGCGCACGGATATCGCGTGATTGCTCACGATCGCCGTGGTCATGGCCGCTCGACCCAGACTGTGAACGGTCATGATATGGACACCTACGCCGCCGACGTCGCCGAACTCGTCCAGGCACTCGATCTCAGGAATGCGGTGCACATCGGTCACTCCACGGGCGGCGGCGAGGTGACGCGCTATGTTGCGCGGCACGGCACCGGCAACGGACGCGTCGCAAAAGCGGTACTCATCAGCGCGATTCCGCCGCTTTTCATCCAGTCGGAAAAGAACCCCGAGGGCGTTCCGAGAGCGGTGGTCGACGAGATCCGCAACGGCACGGCGAATCACCGGTCCCAGTTTTACAAGGACATCACGATTCCCTTCTATGGTTTCAACCGTCCCGGCGCGGTAGTTTCCGAAGGTATCCGCGAGAACTGGTGGCGGCAGGGCATGATGGGCGGCATCAAGGCCCAATATGACTGCATCAAGGTCCTCTCGGAAACCGAGTTCTACGACGATCTGGCGATCATCGATGTACCTGTTCTGGTGATGCACGGCGAGGACGATCAGATCTGCCCGTTCCCGACCACCGGCGCCCAATCCGTCAAGCTGTTGAAGCATGGGACGCTTAAATCCTACCCGGGATTGCCGCACGGCATGCCCACCACCCATGCCGAGCAGATCAACGCCGATCTGCTGGCGTTCATCAAGGCCTGATTGGCGTTTGCTGGCACTCCGTCGCATGACGCCTGGGCCCGTGTCCAGGCGTGAACCGTTGCCGGGATTCTTGTCGCGATGCCGGCTGAGGAGGCGATCGCCACAACGGCGCCGCCATGACGGTTTCGCCCTACAGTTTAGCTACGGCCAGGATCTTTTTTGTTCTACGCTGTATGAGCGACCCGCGGCGTGTCCGGATGTCCGTCCCGCCTCACGGCTGGATGGGAAGTCTCTGAATCTGCTGCGCCCGCAGACGGTCTTTCGGCGCGATACCGTGCAATCCGCCGGAGAGTGATCCCGAATCACGCCAATCGCCCGACTAAACAGCCACGCTCGGAGGACGTCACGCCGGCCGAGGCACGGGTACCTTGGTGCACGCGATCTATGGAGACTGATGATGTCGATTCGACTAGGAGAAGACGCTCCCGATTTCACTGCCGAAACCACCGAAGGCACGATCCGTTTTCACGAATGGATCGGCGACCATTGGGCGGTCCTGTTTTCGCATCCGAAAGACTTCACCCCTGTTTGCACCACCGAACTCGGCTACCTGGCCGGCCTCAAACCCGAATTCGATAAGCGCAACACGAAAATCATCGGGCTCAGCATCGATCCCGTCAGCGATCACCAGGAGTGGGTCAAGGATATCGCCGAGACCCAGGGCCACGAAGTCGGCTACCCGCTGATCGGCGACCCGGACCTGACGGTCGCGAAGCTCTACGACATGATTCACCCCGAGGCGAGCGGCGGCGGCCCGCGCACCGCGGTGGACAACGCGACCGTGCGCTCGGTGTTTCTCATCGGGCCGGACAAGAAGGTCAAAGCCATGCTCGTCTATCCGATGAGTGCCGGCCGCAATTTCGACGAAGTGATGCGGCTGCTCGATGCGCTGCAGCTCAACGCGAAACATGCGGTCGCGACGCCGGTCAACTGGAAACCGGGCGAAGACGTGATCATTCCCACCTCCGTTTCCAACGACGCCGCGATGCAAAAATACCCGCAGGGTTTCAAAACCGTGAAGCCGTACCTGCGGTACGTCGAGCAACCCAAGTAAGATCAAAGCGCTCGCAGGAGCGGGCCGCGGAGCAAAAATCGTGTTGATTTTCCGGCAGCTATTCGATCAGCAATCGTCAACTTATACGTATCTTCTCGCCGACAGTACGAGGCGAGAGGCGGTGCTGGTCGATCCGGTTTTCGAACAGGTGCGCCGGGATGCCGCCTTGATCGAAGAGCTTGGCTTGCATCTGCTCTACACCGTCGACACCCACGTCCACGCCGATCATGTGACCGGCGCCTGGATGCTGAATCGCCGCACAGGTAGCCGGATTGCGATTTCGGCCGCGAGCGGCGCCGAAGGCGCGGACCGCTATCTGAGCGACGGAGACCGGGTCGAATTCGGCACACGGTATCTGGCCGTACGCGCGACACCGGGTCATACCGATGGCTGCATCACACTCGTACTCGACAACGAGAGCATGGCGTTTACCGGCGACTGCCTGTTGATCAGAGGCACGGGCCGCACGGATTTTCAGCGCGGTGACGCGCACGCCATGTTTCGCGCGGTCCATAACCAGATTTTTACGCTGCCCGCCGCGTGCCTGCTTTACCCGGCTCACGACTATCGCGGTTTGACGGTGACCAGTGTCGACGAGGAACGGCGCTTCAATCCACGCCTTGGCGGCGAACTGTGCGAAAGCGATTTCACCGGATACATGACGAACCTGCGCCTGCCGCATCCGAAACAGATCGACGTCGCGGTGCCCGCGAATCTGAAATGCGGCTGGGCGGCCAGTTACCCCGCCCAGATGGCGGAGCCCGATTGGGCGCCACTGACGTGCAGCTTCGCGGGCATCTGGGAAATCAATCCTCAGTGGCTCGAGGAAAATCTGCGTGCGGTCGAGATCGTCGACGTGCGCGAGCCCGACGAGTTCAACGGGCCGCTGGGGCGCATTCCCGCCGCCACGCTCATGTCATTGGGCGAACTGGCCGGGCGTGCCGCCGAACTGACGAAGGAGCGCCCGATCGTGACCGTCTGCCGGGCCGGCGGACGCTCGGCACAAGCCACCATCATGCTGCGCCAGGCCGGCTTCGAGCGGGTGGCCAACCTTGCCGGCGGCATGCTCCGCTGGCGCGCGGAAGGCCGCGTGGTCGAGAACGGCAGCATGTGATACGCCCTTCCCTTACGCGGTAAGCCGCGACCGCCTGCAAATCCGTGTTATCGCAGCAACCCGTCAGCGCCCGTAAGCACCGTTTAGCGCCCGTTAGCCCGCAAGCGATGTATGGTGTCGCCGGACACTGCATTGGAATCCGCACATGCCCTGGCGCGAAGATTAATTTTGAAACGACAATAGCCGTAACAAGCCGTCATACTCTGTCTCTTCCAGTGGCGCACGGTCCCGGCAGTGCAAGCGGAAGAGCTCGCCAGAAACCAGATCGATGCATGACCGCCGTCTTTCGACGGCCATTTCCGCGTGCCCACGCGCGAATCATGTGGAGCGTACCTTGTAATGAGCTATACCCCTGTCGTTCCATTCACCCACGACAAGGCTGATTCGGGCGCCTTTGTGGGCGGCGCGCCCGCGTTTCGCCAACTGGTCCGCATGATCGATCGGGTCGCCCCTACCGAGCATCCATTGCTCATTTTCGGGCCGACCGGTTCGGGCAAGGAACTGGTCGCGCGCCGTGTGCACGCGCATAGCCTGCGCCAGGACCAGCCGTTCGTCGACGTCAACTGCGGCGCGATTCCGGAGAACCTCGTCGAAGCCGAATTGTTCGGTCACGTCAAAGGCGCGTTCACCGGCGCGGGCGAAAACCGCCAGGGACTTTTCCAGCAGGTCGGCAAGGGCACGCTGCTGCTCGATGAAATCGGCGAACTGCCGCTCGCGCTGCAGCCGAAACTGCTGCGCGTACTTGAAACGCGAACGTTCCGTCCGATTGGTTCGTCAACCAGCCTGCACTTTGAAGGGCGGGTGGTTGCCGCGACCCACCGCGACCTGCGCGAACTCGCGCGCGAAGGCCTTTTTCGCGAGGATCTGTTCTATCGGCTCGCGGTCTTCGTGCTTGCCGTCCCCGGACTCGAACAGCGTATCGAGGACATCCCCGCGCTGGTCTCCCACTTCGCGTCGCAGCATGGGCGCCGGCTCGAGTTTTCGCCGGCTGCCATCCGCCGGCTGAGCCAGCATGCGTGGCCAGGGCACATCCGGCAATTGCGCAATCTGATCAGCCAGCTGAGCGTGCTCGCCGAGAACACCTTCATCGACGTCGATTCGCTCGAACCGTTTCTCGCCAACGAAACCGGCGCGCCCGTGTCGCGCGCAACCCTCGCCGATATGCTGTTGCAACTCGAGGGCCGCGACAAGCTCGCCGCCGCCGAAGACCTGCTGATCGACCGCGCGCTCGAGCGGACCGGGCGCAACAAGAGCGCGGCGGCGACCCTGCTGGGCGTGGGCCGCAAAACCATCGAGCGGCGTCTGAAGTCGCGCGAGGAACATCACCAGGAAGCGCGCAAATGTCTCGATCATGCGAGCGCGCTGGTCGAGGAGTCGAAGTTCGCCGAAGCCATTCCGCAGTTGCGCCGCTGTCTCGAGCTACTCCAGACGTGCCACGAACAGGAGAGCGCGCGCCGTCTTCAGTTCGACGCCTTCCGCATGCTCGGCATGAGCTTGCGTAGCGTGCATGGCTGGCTGTACGCGGAAGCCACCGCCTGCTACGCCGCTGCGCTGGCGGTCGGTGAAGGCGTCTGCGCGCCCGCCGAAATCGCCGCGATCCAGTTCGGCGTCTGGACCACCCAGCTGACCACGCTGCAACTCAAGCAGGCGCGCGCGACCGCGCAGAACATGCTGGAGCGCGCGCAGAACGGCGGCGACCGGGTTTCGCTCGACGAAGCGCACATCGCGATGACCAACACCCTCTTCTGGCTCGGCGACAGCGAGGAAGCCCTCGCCTGTCTCGCGCGCGGCAACCTGCTTGGCGTGGCGCGCGACGACACCCGTACCGGCTCGCAAGGAATCGATCTGGCCAGTCTCGCGTTGACTTTCGAAGGACTCGCCGCCTACCAGATCGGCGCCTTCGCGCAAGCGCGGCGCGCCATGGAGATGTTGATCCTGCGCGCCTCCGGGCCGGGCGCGCACGCGTTCGCTCATGCCGTCAATCTGCAGGGCGCGGCCTGGCTCGCCTGCCTGTTCGAAGATATGGACCGGCTCGGGCACCTCGCGAGCGAACTCGAATCGGTGTCGATCGCGAACGGCTTCGCGTTCTATCGGGGCGTGGGCCAGGTCCTCCGCGCCTGCCACCTCAGTTCGCGCGGCCACTCCGACGAAGCGGAAACCGTCATGCTCGACGGCTACGATAACCACGTGATTTGCAACGGCGGCGCGCTGTTCTTTTCCTTCAAGGCGTGGCAACACGGCGAACTGCTGCTGCGCGCCGGCCGGGCGCAGAAGTGCGAGGCGATTCTCGCTGCCGCGATCGACGAGACGCTCGCGCGCCAGGAACGGGTCTACCTGGGCGAACTCCTCGTTACCCGGGCCCGCGCGCAGTGGGCGCTCGGCGACGTGAACGCCGCGGAACTGGGCTTGCGTACCGCGCTGTCCACCGCCCTCGCGTTCGGCTCGGTGCCGGCACGCGTGGACGCCGCGTGTTACCTCGCCGACCTGCTACGCTCCACCGGCCGCATCGCCGAAGCAATCGACACCCTTGAGCGCGGTTTGCGCTCGCTGACGGCGGACCCGACTAGTCGTTTCACCTGCGCCAAGGATTTGCTCGCCGAACTCCAGGACGCTTCTTTCAACCTCGACAGTAAAGGAATCGTAAATGGCCTATGAATTACGCCGGGAAGATCTGGAACCGCTGTTATTGGGAGCAGCGTTCTTCGGCAGCGGCGGCGGTGGCACGATCGAATCCGCGCGGCACCTGGCCGCGCATTTTATTGCCGGCGACTACTACCCGGCCGACACGGTCAAGGTCGTGTCCGTCGACGAAGCCACCGAAGGCGCCGCGGTCATGGTCGCCTATCTCGGCGCGCCTGAAGCGATCAACTCGGCACTTTATCCGCTCGGACCGGTGACGGCCGTGCAGAACGTCCAGACGCGGCTCGCTTCGCAATCCACCCGGCTCGCCTATGTGATGCCGCCGGAAAGCGGCGCGCTGGGCTTCACTGTGGCGGCGCTCGTGGCGGCGAAGCTCGGCCTTGCGGTCATCGACGCCGACGGCGCCGGCCGTGCCGTGCCTTCGCTGCCCATGCTCACCTTCGCGGCCGCCGAGATCGATCCACGTCCGGCGTTTCTCGTGAGCCAGGGCGGCCTGTGCTCCGAGCCGGGCGAACTGGTTTCAGCCGAAGTCGATACGAGCGGTGGTTTCGACGTCGGCAAGCCCATTCGGACGAACCAGCTCATCCACGGGCTGAAATTGGACAATTGGTCGAATTCGTCCAATTTCGGTGGAACCCGTGGACGAAATTGTCCAACGTTACCCATAGATTTGGCCGTTGTCCCGCGCCCACATGGCTATCTCAATTTGGCACGATCATTGCTTTTGTCAATCCGATAACGGCCACCGCCTGAAGAGAACAACCCGGATGGGCGGTAGCAGTGGCCAGAGCATGCAAAGAACTTGTCGAACATCGGGGAAGCAGAGAGACCAAAAAAGATCGCACGCTGCATGCGATGTGTTCGACGCACCGGCGTCTGGCTTCGTCCCGTTTGTTTCTGGATAGCCAGCGCCGCGAACCGAAGAGTCGCCATGAGTTGCCGCGATTCTTCGATTAGCGATCCGAACCATTGACGACGCGCCGATCGTCGCCAACGAAACAGCGAAACAACGAAAGCGAATCGTTGGTAACAGACTGAGAGAGGGCTGTGCTGCTGTTGTTGTAGCTGTGACTGTCGTGCGCGGGCACGTGGCGACGAATGCTTCCATAGAGGACATCGTTGCGACCCTTGACGCCGACAGGGCGGAATTCTTCTGGCTACGCACCAGACGAGCCGTTACGAGGTTCGGCCGCCGTTGCCTTCCTTCCGGGAACAGGCCACGGCGGCCCACCCTCTTTTAATTGGCAATGCGCCAACCGTGGTCAATCTACTGATCGTCCGCAGAGCATTCGAATAGTCTGACTGTGGCCTTCGTCCACCCGGCCTCCCCGGCAGATTTCTCTGGATCTCCTGGTAAGCGGTTTTTTTGCATTGCATAACCGCGCACATCCACTGCGCGGAAGAGAACCTGCTTGAGCAACCCTACGCGGCGTCAGATTGTTAGTGACGTCGCGAACGGACCAGACGGCCATCCACGGGGATCAACAATGCATCACCACATTTTCGAGAACGAACTCGTTCACCTTGAACGCGTGATCGCATGCGCGCCACAAAAACCTTTTCCGCCGACCTACTGGCGCGACCGCGTCGAACATCTCAAGACCAGTCCGCAAGCACCGCTGTATCGCTTGCGCATTGCCCGCCTGTCCCGCCTTGTCGCCGAACTGCACGAATGAGGGTCCCGCCGTAGCGTCTCCTCAAGCGCGCCGCCCATTCCGCCGGCCGGCGCCCGTGTATGCGGCGCATGAAATCGGCCGGAGCGCCGCTGAACTAATGCTGCACGCCCCAGCGCCGAACCGTCACGCGTTCGAGCGTGTCGAACACCAGATGTTCGATCAGCAAGCCGATCACGATCACCGCGGCCAGACCCGCGAACACGCGATCCGTGTATAGCTCGTTGCGATTCTGGAAGATGTACCAACCCAGCCCGCCACTCCCGGAACTCGCGCCAAACACGAGCTCCGCCGCGATCAGCGTGCGCCATGCAAACGCCCAGCCCACCCGCAGGCCCGCCAGAATCGCCGGCAACGCGGCAGGCACGAGAATCAGCAGCACATGGCGCATGCCGGTGAGTCCATAGTTGCGCCCCGTCATGCGCAGCGTCGCGGGAACCGATTGAAAACCGGAGTAAGTATTCAGCGCCAGCGGCCACAGCACCGAATGAACCAGCACGAACAGCAGGCTGCCGGTGCCGAGGCCGAACCAGAGCAGCGCGAGCGGCAACAGCGCGATGGAAGGCAACGGGTTGAACATCGCGGTCAGCATCGACAGGACATCGCGGCCCAGACGCGTCGATACGGCAAGCGAGGTCAGCACAAAAGCAAGCGCGGCGCCGAGCAGATAGCCGCGCAACAGCACGGACATCGACACGGCCGTTTTCTGCAGCAACTCGCCGGACCACACGCCTTGTACGAATGCACTGAAGGTCGCGCCGAACGTGGGCAGCAGCAGATCGTTGTCGATTATGCGCGCGGCGATTTCCCAGAGCGCGATCAACACCAGCGCGATCAGCGTCTTGCGCAACCAGCCTTGCGCGAACAGGCGCTTGCCGAGCGGCAGCGGCGCCTCGAGCACGAGTTCGCCGAGCGGTTCGAGCGGGCGCTCGTACTCCTCGCGAACCGGCGGCAGCAACGTAGCGGGAGAACTCATTGCACGACCTCCGTCTCATCGAACAACAGGTGATGAATCCGCGCGACGCTGCGCTGAAAATCGCTGCGCCCGAAACTGTCCTGCGAATACTGATGGCTGTTGAGCTCCGCGCGCACACGCCCGGGATGCGGCGACAACAACAGAATGCGGTTGCCGACCACCAGCGCTTCTTCGATTGAATGCGTGACGAACAGCAGCGTGAAGTTCACTTCCTCCCACAGCCGCAAAAGCTCTTCCTGCATCTTGCGGCGCGTGAGCGCATCGAGCGCGGCGAAAGGCTCGTCCATCAGCAGCACGCGCGGCTGCATCGCCAGCGCGCGGGCAATCGCCACGCGCTGCTTCATGCCGCCCGACAACGTATGCGGATAGGCGTTGGCAAAAGACGCAAGCCCCACCTTCTCCAGATAATGCAGCGCCCGTTCGTTGGCTTCCACACGCGAGAGCTTCTTCGCGACTCGCAGCGGGAAAGCGACGTTCTGCAACACCGTCTTCCACGGCGGCAACTGATCGAACTCCTGGAACACGACAATGCGATCCGCGCCGGGGCCTCGCACGGTTTGACCGTCGAGCGAGATGCTGCCGGAGGTCGGTTCGATAAAGCCGGCCACGGCTTTGAGCAGGGTCGACTTGCCGCAACCCGACGGTCCCAGCAGCACGAAACGGTCGCCACCGTAGACGTCGAAGCTCACGTCATGAGTCGCGCGAACGATCCGCTCGCGGGTGCGGTATTCGAGGTTGACGTGTTCGACCGCGAGCAGTTTCTGGCTCGTCGTCGGCGCGGCTTGCTCAGTGCGGTTCGGAAACAGCAAGGTAGGATTAGCCACCATCAGATCGCTCCTGGTAAGCGGGCCACCCGGGCCGATAAAGGTCCAACGAAGCGCGGATACGTATTCATGCTCAGCTTCCCGCCGCCGTTGCCGGGTCGTCGAAGAAGTAATCCTTCCACGACTTCGGTTCATTCCTGATCACGCCGACGCGATGCATGAACTGCGCGAGGCCAAACGTGTTTTGCGGTGCAACCTTGAACTGCACCTGCGGATCCTTGATGACCTTCAACAGCAGATTGCGGTCGATCTTCGACTGGTTCACGCGGATGTAGATATCGGCCGCGGCCTCGGGATTCGCCGTGACGAAACGCGCGGCGTCCGCCAGCGCGTCGACGAAAGCGCGATAGGTCTTCGGATTGTTGTCGCGGAATTTTTCCGTTGCATACAGCACGGTCGACGAACTCGGGCCGCCCAGCACGTCGTACGAATTCAGCACGATATGCGCCTTCGGATTGCCCGCGAGCTCCTGTTCCTGAAACGGCGGATTGCCGAAGTGCCCGGTGATTTCCGTGCCGCCCGCGATAATCGCCGCGGCCGCGTCCGGGTGCGGCAGCGCCTGCGTGAACTTGTCGAGGCGGTCGTAATCCTTGTCGCCCCAGCGCTTCGCCGCCGCGTATTGCAGCACGCGCGATTGCACCGACACGCTGACGGCCGGCAACGCGATACGGTCCTTCTCGGTGAAATCGGCGATCGTCTTGACGTTGGGATTGTTGCTGACGAGGTAATACGGCAGATTGCCGAGCGACGCCACGCCCTTCACGTTCTGCTTGCCATGCGTGCGGTCCCAGATCGTCAGCAAGGGACCGACGCCCGCGCCGGCAATATCCACCGCGCCGGAGAGCAGCGCGTCATTGACGGCGGAGCCGCCCGAGAGCTTCACCCAGTCGACCTTGATATCGAGCCCCTGCTTACGCCCTTCTTTCTCGACGAACTGCTGGTCGCGCGCCACGTTCAGCAGCAGATAGACCACACCGAACTGTTCGGCCACGCGAATCTGCCCTTCGGCATGCGCGGGCACGGCGGCGCCGAGGCCGGCCACACCCATCGACAGGCTTAGCAGCGTCGCGGTGAAACGGCGAGCGAAAGACGACCGCGGCGCGGTCGGGCGAAACATGGCGAGCCTTGGAACTCCGGTCAGCGTGTGAGGGTGTGAAGCGAGCAACGTTGCCGTCAGAACGGCACGTCGCCTTCAATGGTTGTGCGATACAGTTTGCGGCGCAGATGATCGGGCGTGCCGGCCGCAAGATGCATCAACGAGCGGTTGTCCCAGAACACCATGTCGTGTTCGGCCCACTGATGTCGATACAGATGTTCGGGGCGCACGCTATGCGCGAAAATTTCCTCGAGCAATTGCTTGCTCTCGTCTTCCGGCAAGCCGATCACACGCGTCGTGAAATGCTCGCTGACAAAGAGCGCGCGGCGTCCGGTCTCCGGATGCGTGCGTACAACCGGCTGCACCACGGGCTTCACCTGAGCGATCTGCTCGGCGGAGAGGTTCGGGCGCCACGGGCTGCGCTTTTGCAGCTCGGCGTATTTCGCGAGATAGGTGTGTTCCGCCGAACGCCCTTCGACGGCGGCGCGCAAATGCGCCGGCAACGTGTCCCACGCCAGGTGCATGTTGGCGAACAGCGTATCGCCGCCTTCCGCGGGCAGTTCCTGCGCGTGCAGCATCGAACCGAGACTCGGCTTCTCCTTGTACGAGAGGTCGGAATGCCAGAAATGGCCGGCGTCGCCGAGACCGATCGGCTGACCGTTCTCGACGATGTTCGAGACGACCAGCACCTCCGGATGGTTCGGCAACTGGAATTGATGCAACACGTGGATCTGCAACGGACCGAAGCGGCGGCTGAAGGCGATCTGCTGGTCCGGCGTGATGCGTTGATCGCGGAACACCAGCACGTGATGGTCCAGATGCGCGCGGTGAATGCGCGCGAAATCGTCCTGGCTCAGCGGCTGACTGAGATCGAGACCCAGCACTTCGGCGCCGACGGGGCCGTCGAACGCGCGAATCTCGATGCGCTGGGCCGGCTCGGCACGGCCAGCAGCGCTGGGGGCAGTGGATGCAAAGGCAATCGTCACGGGAAACTCTTCGTCGAATCTGGTCGGAGGACGCCGTCGAAGGCGCAGTCAGACGAATTTACCGGCGCGGGCGCGCGCCGACAACGAAGCAAATCCGATACACATATCTGCTGGAGTGATAAACCCGATGCTCTAACGCGCAGCGGGTTTTTGGGGCGGAAAAGGGGGCCCTAAAGGACTGACGATTCGACCCTGGTCGAGCATCGCGAGCGCCAGGTCACCATGCGGATCACCATGCGGATCACCATTCGGGTCGCCAGACGGGTTGTCGTGCGGCTCGGCAAGCGGGCTGCCGACAGGGTCAAGAATCGGGACTGTCATCAGCGAATCCGCTCGGGGTTGTCGTTGGCCAGGCGTTGGGTATGTGTTGACGTTTCGTCGGCCATGCACCGAACGACAGCGACAGCGCGGAGCGGGAGCGCAACCTTTGGCCCGTCCCAATCCGCGTGCCGAGTCTTCAGATCTTAGCCGTTTCGTAAGTCGCCGGATGGAAGATTTCCTCAACGGACAATAGCCGCTTCGACAGACCCTGCGAATGGTGATGGCGCAGGAATGTCTCGAGCGTATTGCGGTTGGCAGGCACGCCATACGGCCAGTGATCGTTGCCGAGCAACTCGCGTGCCGCCTTCAACTGCTCTTCGACGAACGGCAGCGTCACCTTCGTGGCCGACGTATCGGACAGCTTGTCGAGCGCGATCTGTTTCGATTGCTCGAACGCTTTCAGCACGGCGGCCGGCAGCCACGGATGCGCGTCGGCAAGTGTCTTGCGAATGCCGACCACGTGCATGATCGGAAACACCTGCGTGCGGCGGTAGTAGTCCTTCGCGGCCTCGGTCGGATCGGGGAACAGCCAGCCGACATTCGGGTTCTTGCCGGCGCACGCGGGCGGGCGCGGCGCCATGAACGCGTCGATGTCGCCGCGATCGAGCATCGCCGAAATCGTATCGTCCTCGGGCGCGGCTTCGAGACGGACATCGGGCGGCAATTGCAGCTTGATCTTCTCAGGCCGGCCCGGCTCGTCGATACCGCCGCGCACCCATGTGACGTCTTCCGGCTTCACGCCGAAATCGTCTTCGAGGATCGCGCGCGCCCACACGTTCGCGGTCAGTTGATATTCGGGCAGGCCGATCCGTTTGCCCTTCAGATCTTCCGGACGTTTGATCCGATCGGTGCGTACATAGATCGACGTATGACGGAACGCGCGCGACAGGAACACCGGCACCGCGATATACGGGCAGGTGCCTTCCGAGAACTTCACGGTATAGCTGGAGAACGACAGTTCGCTGATGTCGAACTCTTCGCTACGGAACGCGCGAAAGAACATTTCTTCGGGCGAGAGCGTCATGAAGACAGGATCGACGCCGTCCATCTGGACCTGGCCGGAGATGAGCGGTCGGGTGCGATCGTAGTCGCCGGTGGCAATGGAGAGATTGAGTTTTCCGTTCATGATGGCTTGGTTGGCGGGTAAAAGAAGTGGGTAAATCACAGAGTAAAAAATGCAGTTCGGCGCAATACGGATCGCCCGCTGCGCCGGAAGTCAAAAAAGCGCCGCCCGCTTCAATGCACGAGCGTGCGATGAACCTTGCGCCGCAGGAATTCGAAGTTGACGGCGAACTGCTCGGGGCGCGTCACGGTCTCGTGCAGGCGCTTGATGTCTTCGTCCGAAAAGCCTTCGCCCACGCCGCCCGCCGCCTGCGTCAGCAGCTGGATCTGGCAGGCGTTTTCGAGCAGCAACGCGAGCACGACTGACTCTTCGATCGAACGCCCCGTGACGGCAACACCGTGATTGCGCATCAGCACCGCCTTGCATGCCCCGAGCGCACGCGCGACACCGGAGCCCATGTCCTGCGTGCGGATCAGATTCATCGTGTCGGTGTAGTAAGGCACGCCGTCGGCGAAATGGCAGCTCGGCTGACTGATCATCCTGAGCGGCTGGCCGGTCGCGGACAGCGCGACCGCATGCGTGGGATGCGAATGGATCACGCTCATCACGTCGGGACGCGCCCTGAAAATCTCCGAATGAATGAACACCTCGCTATGACGCCGCCCCGCGCCGCCCACTTTCTCACCGTCGAGATTGCACACGACGATGTTCTCCGCGGTGATCTCGTCGAAACCGTGGCTATGCGGTTTCATGAAGAAGTGAGCGGGGTCGCCCGGTACGCGGATCGACACGTGGCCGCGCGTCAGGTCGCCCTGGCCCTCGGCTTCGAGAATACGGCCGGCGTCGATCAGTTTCTGTTTGGCTTCGTCTGCGTTCATGGTGTGCTTGCGCCTTTTCAAGGAAGGTGGCGGCCTCGTCGCTTACCGATCGATTACCGATCGACGGGCGCCGCCGGGAGATCAGAATCGCCCGCCCACTGCGGCCTTGGCTTTCGACAGCAGCGCCGGCGGGGTCTTGTAGAGTTCGTCGAGCAACTGGTCGATCCGCTCGGGCGGCACGGGCCGCACTTCGAGACCGAGGCTCTTTGCTTCGGCAAGGAACGCGGGGTCTTTCATGGTCTGGGCGAACGCGGCGCGCAACGCGGCTGCCCGTTCAGGCGGCAAACCCGGGGGCGCTGCGAACGGACGGGCGAACGCCTGGCTCGCCACGATCACCTTCAGCACCTGACGGGTTTCGTCGTTCGGCGCGAGGTCGATCAGGAGCGGCACGTTCGGCAGATCAGGATGCTTTTCGAGCGCCACCTGCACGAGGATGTTGATCTTCTTGTCCTTGATCCAGTCAGGATGACGAACCAGAATCGTGCTCCAAGAGGTGCCGCATTCGCCGTCGATCTCGCCACGCTCCATCGCAAGCGCGGTTTCGTTGCTGCCGGGATAGCCCGTCACCAGCTGGATTTTCGCGTTGAATAGCGTCTTGATCGTCGAGGCCATCACGTCGGGATCGGAGCCGGCGCCCTGCCCGCCCATGCGTGAATCTTTCGTGATCAGGTCCTGAAACGTCTTGATCTTCGAGGTCTTCCACGTGAGGCACAGACTCACGTCGTTATTGATGCTGCCGAGCCATGTCAGCTTGCGCGCATCGAAATTCGCTTCGCCCAGCAGCGGCTCCTCCGGCATCGTGCGGCCGAAGGTGCCGAACGTGGAGCCGTCTTTCGGCGCCACGCTATACAGGTAGTTGATCGCCTTCAGGCTGCCGGCGCCGGGCATGCTCTGCGGCGTGATCGTCGGCTTGCCCGGCAGATAGTTGCCGATGTATTTGGCCAGCAAGCGCGCGTACATGTCGTAGCCGCCGCCGACCGAATAGCCGATCGTCATATTCACGGTGCGGCCGCTATAGAAACTCTGCGCGGATTCCGCCGCGTAGCCGCTGGCCGGTAAGTAACAGGCGGCCGACAACAGCGCAAAAACGGCCGCACCTGCCGCGCGCAATTGACGGCGTGGCCAGCGTGAGCGTGAGCCGCGCTGCGATGGGGATCGAAACGACCGTGGCAGAAAAATCTTCATGGTGTGTCTCCGTCGATATCGGCCGATTTCGCCGCGAATGCGCTGCGCCGGCACGGTTGTGTGAAGCTGGTTGGCATGCCCGGCCTGCTCATATCAGGCCGCCGAGGCCGCGCAGCGCCGGCACGAAATCGCCCAGCAACGACGGCGGCCACGGTGTCGCGAAGATCAGGTCGAACACGAGCCATAACGCCACCGTCATCGCAACCGATAACAGCAACGCATTGCGCCAGCGTTCGCCGAACTCGAAGTGCGCGAGCAGTAGCATCATCAGAAACAGCGCGGGCAAGAGGCCGATCAGATACGCCAGACCCAGGGCGCCGCCAATCGCAAGGAAGAAGCGAAAGCCGCGCGCGCGAACCGTCGACATCGGCAGCGTGGGGGCGCCGAAGCGATCGTCGTCGAGCACCGCTAGCGGACCCGGCGCGTCGGCGCACGCTGCCGCGGCCATGCGGCTCAACGCGAGCTCGTGGCGCGGCTCGACGGCCGGGCGCCGCGCCAACGGCTGGGCGTGCGTTTGCAGGACGGCGAGCGTCGCGGGTACGGCCGTCGCCGGCCTGAACTCGTGCGTCGGCGCGTCATGCGCGCTGACCTGATTGATCAGCACCAGACAGGAGAAGAACAGCGCGGCGCAGGCGGCGGTCATCGGCATCAGCTTCGCGCCGAAGGCCCAATCGGACGCGCTCCAGATGGCCGCGACCACCGCGACGATCAACGCAATCGTGAAAAGCGAGTGATGGTCGAGCCGTTTGATCCGGATATGCAGCCCCGCACCGAGCCGCCGCTGCTTGACGGCGCGGCGCAGTCCCTTGAGAGTCGGTCCGAGCACGACCCACAGCGCCGCGAGCAGCACGCCGATCACGATCGGCCGCGTGAACAGTTTGATGCCGTAAATCTCGCTGGAAATGAAGTAATAGCGCTCGAAGATACTGCCGAGCACGAGCCCGAGAATCAGCGGCGGCCGTGGCCAGTTCAACCGTTTCATCACCCAGCCGACGAAACCGAACAGCACCATCGAGCACAGATCGCCCCAACTCTGGCTCGCATTGAATGCGCCGAGAAAGATGATGCCGAGCACGAGCGGAATCAGGACGCCGACCCGCACCGTCGCGAGTCGGGAGAACAGGCCGCTGCCGAACAGGCAGATCACCGCGCCCATGATGTGCGAGATGGTGAGCGTCCAGATGATCGCGTAGGTCACGTCCAGATGCTTGGTCAGCATCTCCGGGCCGGGCGTGAAGCCATGCATGATGAAAGCGCTCAACAGCAAGGCCATCGACGCGCCGGCCGGCATGCCGAACGCGATCGTCGGAATCAGATGGCCGCCTTCCTTGGCGTTGTTCGAACTCTCGGACGCGATGACGCCGCGAATGTCGCCCTTGCCGAAGTTCTCGGTATTCTTCTCGGTGCGGATCGCATGGCCATAGGCCATCCAGTCGATCACCGCCGAGCCGAGGCCCGGCACCGCGCCCAGCAGCGCGCCAAGGCCGCTGCAACGCAACACCAGCCACCAGTTGCGCCCGGCGTCGCGCACCCCGTCCCACTGGCTGCTCGGCTTGCCGTGCACGGCGCCGTCGGCGCGCGAGATGCCGGTACGTTCGATCGCCATCTCGGCCAGTTCGGGCAGCGCGAAAATGCCGAGCGTGACCGGCACGAGCGGCAGGTGATCCCACAGGTAGAGCGAGCCGAAGGTCCAGCGCAACGTGCCGGTCTGCGGGTCCGAGCCGATCAGCGAAAGCATCAGTCCGAACGACGCCACCGCCAGCCCCTTGATCGGCGCCTTGCCGCTCAGCACCGCCACCATCGACAGACCGAAGATGCACAACGCCAGCAGTTCCGCCGAGCCGATATACAGCACGACAATGCGCAACACGGGAATCGTCACGGCCAGCAGCAGCGCGCCGAACACGCCGCCCGCGAGCGACGACGCATAGCCCGCGCCGAACGCGCGCCGCGCCTCGCCGCGGCGCGCCAGCGGATGTCCATCGAGCACGGTCGCGGCCGCCCCCACCGTGCCCGGCACGCCGAACAGCACCGCGGGGATGAAGTCGGAAACCGTCGTCACCGCGGCCATGCCGAGCAGCAGCGCGAACGCGGTATAGCCGTCGAGGTGATAGGTAAACGGAATCAGCAGTGCCAGCCCGACGATCCCGCCGAGACCCGGCACGACACCCAGGGCGAGTCCGAGAACCACGCCGCCCAGCATGATCGCGAGGCGCAGCGGATCGAGGATCATCGTCAGCGCATGAAACGCGGCCGCACCCATCAGCCCACCCTTCTGTCAGTCAGATTGCGCGCCACCAAGCCACGTTTCGTATCCACGGGTTGTCTCCGGTTCGCGTCCGTTGGGGCTCGTTGGGTCCTCGGACTGTATTGGGGGGATTGCGTCCGCGCGTGCTACTCGTGCTACTCGTAAATCGCCACGAGCTCGTCGGCAATCGGCGAATACTTCGCGTGCGTGCGCAGCATGAAGCTCGCGAAGCCGTCGCTGTTGTGATGTTTCTTGCGCTCGTTGGGCAGATCGATGCGCTCGTTACGCGACACATCGCGCACGATCCCCATCGGATCCTCGCCCTGCTCGACCTTTTTCAGTTCCCGGCGCAGCACGCGCCGATAGAGCGCGACACCCTGGTCGGTCGCGCCGAGATTCTCACGCGTGCGATCGGCCACCGTGCCTTGCGTGATCCACGCCATCATGTCCTGACCGTCGACGTTATCGACGATGAATTCGCCGTGTTCGTCCCTGAACGGCACGTCGTACACGTGCACACGTTCCTGGAGATGTTTCGGCACCTCGGCGTCTCGCGGCGGGATATACGCGTTGTACCAAAGGTGCAGCGTCTGTTCGTCGTCGACCGGCACGCGGATCTGGAACGAGTAATAGCGCGACGCCTCGTCGCCGTTGCCCACCGCCAGCATGTTCGGAAACACGATCGGGTGACCGATGCGCCAGTCGTCGGAATCCTCGGAATGGCCGGCCAGCAGCCGATGTTTCGTGATGCCGAACTCGAACTCGTTGAACGCGATCTTTTCGTGCTTCGCGCTGATCGCCACCTTGATGCCTTCCTGTTCCTTCTGGAATTCATAGTGGTGACCATGCAGCCACTCGGTGTGAATCGGATCGAGCGAGTTCTCCATGATCTGCAGCCAGTTGATCGGCAACAGCGCGCGGCCCATCATCCGGATCGCGCCTGGCGCGATGAAGCCGTCGAAACGCGGCAACAGCGGGCGCGGTTCCGGGCCCATGTACGCGAACAGCAGACCGCCCAGTTCTTCGACCGGATAGGCGTCGGTGGCGACCTTGTCGCGAAACGCGCAGTTGTCCGGCTCGTTCGGCTGGCTCAGGCACTTGCCCTCCACGCTGAACTCCCAGCCGTGATACGGGCAGCGAATGCCCTCTTCGGTCGGGATGCCGTGAGCGAACGACGCCCGCCGATGCGGACATTGCTCCGCGATCAGCCCGAGTTGCCCCTGACGGTTCCTGAACAGCACCAGGTCTTCGCCGAGCAGGCGCACGCGTTTGGTCCAGCGATTCTCGAGTTCGACCGCGGCGCCGATCGGCTGCCAGTAGCGGCGCATCAGGTTACCCATTGGCGTGCCCGGTCCAACTCGCGTTAAGGTCTCGTTCTGTTCAGCCGTCAGCATGGTTTTTGCGTCCCCAGGTTTTCAATGACGTCGGTTGATGGCTCGACGGCGCGCCTGTCCGGTCCTGATCCGCGATGAAGCGCGCCGGTTGACACGTCCGCTTTCCAGATCATCTTATACTTAGTCATCTAAGTTTAAATCATGGAAAACACTGATGCGGCCCGGAACGGGCTTCGACGATCCCTTGCAAAGTCCACTGGTAAAAGGTTTTACGGCTTAGAATACGGGCGTTTCACGAGCCGCCTCGCGGCTGCGGCTTGCTCGAAGGCCGGGACGTTGTTGACAACCCAAACTTAGTTGGCTAATTTAAAAAACGCATGGTCATACACATGCCACGACAAAGGTGAATGCATGAGCAAGAGTGAAAAA
>NZ_JAXDPY010000130.1:0-5290 GCF_034668105.1 Paraburkholderia sp.
CGTCGTCGAGAAAAAGACGGTGACACATACCTGGCGCAGTCAAAGGTGGGATGCCTTCTGCCTTGTGACGCCCAACTGGCAATGTGCTCTGCCCGGGCATCCCTATAGCGGGCCGGACCCGCATGGCTTCATGAAGAAGGACGAGATTATCGAGTATCTGGACGGCTTTATCGCGAAGGTCAATCCTCCGGTCCTTGAGAATACCGGTGTCATTCGAGTCAAGCGTGGAGATGACGGCATTTATGCCGTTGAGACGACGGGTGGCGATTTCACGGCTGACCAGGTCGTGGTGGCATCGGGCGGGTACCACGCGCCAATCGTACCTCGTATGGCTGAGCGTCTCCCGGGCGACGTATTGCAGGTGCAATCGTCCGAATATCGAAGTCCCGAAGCGCTTCCAGAAGGGGCTGTGCTCGTGGTCGGTTCGGGACAATCGGGCGCACAGATCGCAGAAGACCTCCATCTCGCCGGCCGAAAGGTCTATCTCGCCGTCGGCGAGGCGCCGCGCTGCGCTCGCTTTTATCGGGGTCGCGACGTTGTGGATTGGCTCGCTGATATGCGCTATTACGATATGCCTGTCGAGAAGCATCCCTTGCGGGAAGGAGTCCGTGACAACACCAATCACTACGTAACCGGCCGGGACGGAGGTCGCGACATCGATCTGCGCAAGTTTGCGTCGGAAGGCATGGAATTGTACGGACAACTCGACGAGTTTCAGGACGGTCAGCTCAAATTCTCGCCAGATCTGATCGCTAACCTCGACGACGCGGATGAGGTCTACAACCGCATCAACTCAAGCATCGACGCTTTCATCGAGAAGAACGGGATTGACGCACCTATGGGTGAGAAGTACGAACCTGTATGGAGTCCGGCAAGCGAACGGACGACTCTCGATCTCGCTCGAAGTGGCATCAAATGCGTAATCTGGTGTATTGGTTTCCGTCCGGATTTCAGCTGGGTTGATGCACCGGTCTTTAACGGTCGGGGCTATCCCGCTCATCATCGTGGCATTACACCCCAGCCTGGGTTGTACTTCGTGGGTCTACCATGGTTGCACACATGGGGCTCAGGCCGCTTCTCGGGCATCTCGCGAGATGCGCAGTACATCGTTGACGACATTGTCTCGGTTCGCTCGGCGGCTGGCGGACAGCAAGAGAGCATGGCGGCGTGACATCATGTACCTGACGACGCAAGGCTATCGTGCCGGCATGCCACAACTCAGCCTGACCGGCATATCCGAAAACTGGATTCTGAAGGAGTGCGGGCAGAAGCACTGGGATGCGCTAGCGAGTTACGGCCAGCGCGAGCGGCCGGATTTCTTCGACGATGTCGGACGACGGTCTTACGCTGCGTTCACTGCGATTCGTGTTCGAACTGCCGGATTTGAAAAGGTGCGTGAGAACGACGATTTCGAAATCCGTACGTCACTTCACAGAGTCGGTCAGGCACGGCATTTCAGCCGTCATGAGTTGATCTCCCGTGGGGAGGAGCACTGCACCGTCTCAATGTCGTCAACGTTTGTAACGCGTAGCGAAGCGGGAAATAACCGTTCCATATCCAGAGCGACGCTCACTTCGCTGGCAGGGAAGATTGCCGACCCGCCAGCGGAGGCCGCCGAGATGTTTGCCCTGGGTAAGGCGGTACGGAACTCAGATCTGGGCAACCGAGAAGCTATCTCGCGCGAGTTGCTGCCAGATTTGAATACGCAATATGTCTCATCTTGCGAATTCTATCCATGTCCAAACGGCGATTTCAACGGTGCCGACCTGCTCTATTTCGCAAGTTTTCAGGCTTTCGTTGATAGAGCGGAATGGCAGACTCACAAGTTCAAGGAGCCGCCCGTAACGACTGCCCGAGACATGTTCTTCTACGGGAACGTCAATCTGGGAGACTCCGTCCTTGTTCGTACGATCGGCAAGCGGATCGATAAGCAGGGAATTGCACACTGGTGCCATGTTTTGCGCGCGAGCGACGGCGCGAAGATTGCCGACGTTATAACCGAGAAACGGTGGAAAAATTCATGACGGCCCAGAAAGGTTTGCCGAAAGTGAGCGGCACGATCGAATTGAAACCTCTTTACACGGCGAGCGATATCTCTGGGATCCCGCATGTGAAGAGCTTGCCCGGCGAGGCTCCGTTCGTACGCGGTGTTCATGCGTCGATGTATAGCGGTAAGCCTTGGACAATCAGGCAGTATGCAGGTTATGCCGATGCCGTTGATTCCAACCTCGCGTTCCGACGTGCTCTGGCGGAAGGGGCTCAAGGTTTGTCAGTCGCATTCGACCTGCCCACTCAGAGGGGCTACGACTCCGACGACGCGGACGTTCATGCAGATGTTGGCATGGCTGGTGTGGCCATCGACACCGTTGAAGACATGGTTCGGCTATTTGAAGGCATCCCTTTGGACCGTGTCTCGGTTTCTATGACCATGAACGGAGCGGTGCTGCCCGTTCTGGCAGCTTTTATTGTTGCAGCCGAAGAAAGCGGTGTGGAGGCTTCCGGGCTGACCGGCACAGTGCAGAACGATATCCTCAAAGAATATATGGTGCGAAATACCTATATTTTTGCTCCAGAGGAATCGTTGCGGATCACGAGCGATGTTGCTCAGCATCTTGCCAGGGTGGCACCACGATTCAATGCTCTTTCTGTCTCGGGCTACCATTTTCAGGAGGCGGGGGCTGACGCAGTGCTGGAGCTTGCACTAACGTTTGCCAACGCCTGTAAGTATGTAGAGATACTCCTCGCGAACGGCATGTCAGCCGATCTCGCGTGCGAGCGGATCAGTTTCTTTTTTGGCGTGGGAAAACAGTTTTTCGTGGAGACGGCCAAGTTACGCGCTGCCAGGTTGATCTGGTCTGAGTTGGCGGCGCAATACGGAGCATCAACCGAGAAAGCTCGCGGCTTGCGAATGCATTGTCAGACCTCGGGGTTTTCACTCAGCGCTCAGCAGGCCGACAACAATGTTGTCCGTACGACCGTCGAGGCGTTGGCCGCAATATTCGGTGGCACGCAGTCGCTTCACACTAACGCGTACGATGAAGCCTTGTCGCTTCCATCGGCCGATGCATCGCGGCTTGCTCGAGATACGCAATTGATCCTTCAGCATGAAATGGGGCTGTGTGACGTAGTGGACCCGTGGGCGGGCTCGTTCATGATGGAGTCGCTTACCGATCAGGTTGCGCGCCGCGTCCGGGAAAAGCTTGGCGAGATCAAGGAGCAGGGCGGTGTGCTGGAGGCGATCAATTCCGGGTGGGTGCAGCGCGAAATTGGGGTGGCGGCAACAGGAGTGCAAGCGGCAACCGACTCCGGAAAACGGGTCGTCGTCGGGTTGAATCGTTTTGTATCGCCAGACCCGGATACTGCCGTATCGGTCCCGAGCATGGTGATTGATAATCAGCATGTGCGCACCCAACAGGTGCGACGGATGAATAGCGTCAAGATGCATCGTGACGCGAGTGCGGTAACCAACTCCCTGAGGCGCCTCACCGAAATCGCCCGGACCCGGCGCGGAAATCTCCTGCAGGCAACGATCGATTGCATGCGCCTAAGAGCGACGGTTGGCGAATGCATCAAGGCATTAGAGGCTGTCTGGCCCCGGTATTCAGCTGCCATGCGCATCAGCCACGGCATATATGCTTCAGCGCGTGGGCGCGACAGTCGATGGGACGGGGCCTGCGATGCTGTGCGGGAACTTGCAGCGGAGTTAGGACGCGCACCGGGTATCCTGCTTGTAAAGCTTGGGCAAGACGGGCACGACAGGGGCATAAAGTTGATCGGCAGCGCGTTGTCGGACGCAGGATTCCGAGTTGTTATGGGTGGATTGTTCGGACAGGCCTGCGACGCGGTCGATTTTGCATGTGCAGAAATGTGCGACGTTCTGGGTGTTTCGTCGCTGGCGGGAGCTCACTTAGGCCTGGTTTCTGACCTATTTGGCGAGATGGAGCGGCGAAATTTGACCATTCCAGTTGTCTTGGGTGGCATCGTCCCTGACGAGCACGCCCGAAGTCTCAAACGGCGTGGGATTGAAGCTGTGTTGGGGCCGGGTATGTCAATGGACGCGATCGTTGCGTCGCTGGTCGAAGTGGTGCGCCGAAGCATCCGTGAGCGGGCGGCTAGCGCGCGCGGCACGCATTCCGCCCAGACTCAGTCGATTGACTTTTAGCAACCAGGTCGGTTCCGGTGGATCGACCATCTGCGCGCGGGCTCCGGTGCAAATCGGAGGAGCGGATAAGTTAAGCTGGGAATTTGACGAGCGCGAGCAGGCTATGAGTAAGCTGACAGACGTCGACAGGCTGTTCAACGGCCGTCACTTTGACCGCGAAGTCATCGTCCTGTGTGTGCGTTGGTACCTGCGTTCCAAGCTCAGCTTTCGAGACCTCGTTGAAATAATGGCCGAGCGCGGGCTGTCGCTCGCGCACACTACGATCATGCGCTGGGTTAAATGCTTCACGCCGGAGTTCCTCAAGCGCTGGGACCGGTTTGCAAAATCCGCTGGTCGTTGATGGAGAGTCGATGAGACGTATGTGAAAGTCCGTGGCAAATGGGTCTATCTTTACCGTGCAGGTGACCGCGCGGGAAAGACGGTCGACTTCCGGCTCAGCGCCAGGCGCGATGTCGCTGCGGCCAAGGCTTTCTTCGCGAAAGCGATCAGGAGTCAAGGGCTCGCTCCGAAGACAATCACGCTGGACGGTTACGCTGCGTCTCACCGCGCGGTGCGGGAAATGAAGGCGGACCAGTTTCTGCCCGCGGACACGACATTGCGATCGTCGAAGTATTTGAACAATTTGATCCAGCAGGATCACCGCAACATCAAGTCCAGGATCAACACAATGCTCGGCTTCAAACGCTTCAGGGATGCGGCCATTACAATATCGGGTGTCGAGTTGATGCATCGCATTTGCAAAGGTCAGTTCAACCTCGCACGATTGCGCCTCAAAGATACCACTGCGCCTTCTGTTTGGAAGGCAGTCCTTTCAGCACGATGACGTAATGGTGAATGCGCCGCTTTTTGCTCGCGCCCGTAATTTGCACCACAGCCACGAATCACTCCCGTCGATCGATGTCTTCCAGGATATAGAACATTCCGAACTACGGGCGACTTTTTCAACACAATCGAGGTACAACGGTCATTCATTCCTTCGAGTCAGTCGACGAGTCCTCGGCCGGAGCCCCCATTCGCCCATCGGCATTGGCTCACGCTCGCCTTTCGCCCTTTCGACAATCTCATTTTCACTTTTGGGGGTATGGGCGCTTTTAGCCTCATACGCTCAAGAGGCTCCCGCAAACGATT
>NZ_JAXDPY010000131.1:0-5587 GCF_034668105.1 Paraburkholderia sp.
GCGGTCCTAGAAGCGCAACAGCTCGGGACCGTACTTTTCCCAGCGGCCCGACTCCTGCCACAGTTCGGCCGGCTGCACCGACGGCATCAACAACTCGATCCCGCCCGCCCGGTTCATTTCTTCGCGCACGATGGCTTCCACCTTGCGGATCGAACGCAGGCCGATCGGCAGGTAGTTATAGATGCCGCCGGCGACGCGGCGGATCATGCCGGCGCGCACCATGAGCTGGTGGCTGACGATCTCGGCGTCGGCGGGCGCTTCTTTCAGGGTGCCGATAAAGAAACGGGAAGCTTTCATTCAGATTTTCCAAAAGCGGCGGCTCCGGAGGGACCGCCCGAAAGGTGAAAACGGTAGGGAAATCGACACAGACCCGGTTTGGAGCCGGCATGGATTCGCCGGACACCTGGGCCCGAGCCAGCCTGGATCCAGCCAAGGCCTTGACCAGGCCCCGGCAAACGCCCTGCACATACCAGGCAAACCCCAGCAAAACTGACCCGATCGGGCCGCTGAAGCCACCGCGCAAAGCCTCTGCAGCAAGGAGTAAGGCACGGAAAGACTGACAGGCTACCGCAAACGCGAGGCCTTTTGCGGCGAATCGTTCCAATCTGGTGCGAATCGGTGCGTCGGGTCCGTTATCTGTTTATAATCAAAGCAATTTTAAAGGATTCGAAGGTGGTTGTATGCTGGATCGTGAAGGCTTTCGCCCGAACGTCGGCATCATCCTCTTGAACGCGCGCACCGCAGTGTTTTGGGGTAAGCGGCTGCGTGAACATTCCTGGCAGTTTCCGCAAGGGGGCATCAAGTACGGAGAGACCCCCGTGCAAGCGATGTATCGGGAGTTACACGAAGAAACCGGGCTGCTTCCTGAGCACGTCAAGGTAATTGGTCGCACGCGCGACTGGTTGCGTTACGAGGTGCCTGACAAGTTCATCAAGCGTGAAGTACGCGGTCACTACCGCGGCCAGAAACAAATCTGGTTTCTACTCCGGATGGTGGGACGCGATTGTGACATCTGCTTACGCGCCACCGACCACCCTGAGTTCGATGCGTGGCGCTGGAACGAGTACTGGGTACCCCTCGACTGTGTGATCGAGTTCAAGCGGGATGTGTATCAGTTGGCGCTGACGGAGCTATCCCGTTTCATGCGCCGGGCTGTGCCGCGTGCGGAAAAACCTGGCGGGCACCACGGGCCGCGTTATCCCCGGATAGCGTCGTCAATGGAAGGTCCGCCGGATTCGACGATGGTGACGGTCACCACCTCGGTGACCACACTCAGCATCGAAACGTCGATTCACACGACGCTCGCGTCCGATTGCGGTCCGGGCTCCGGGTCGGTAGCCGAGGTTGGCTCCCGGTCGGAGCACGAAGACGAATCGGATCGCGAAACCGCCGGCTCGCTGTTCCGCCCTGGCGTACGCAATTAACAACTCTGCGCGGCTTTCCACGCCGCCTCCCTCTGGCGCGGTTCAATGAGCCGCGCCAGTGTTTCGAGGAAACCATATTGAAAGCACTTGCTCTCGTCGTGGCGTGCGTCGCCACCGGCGCCCTGCTGGCTGGTTGCGCCAGCAAACCCACCAATAAAGACGACAGCGGGTTTGCCTACCTGCTGGACCGGCCGAGCAATTGGGTGGAAAACAAGGTGGACACGCTGCCGCCGCTGCCGCAAGAGTCGAATCTGCTGCCTTTCGAGGTCTCGGGCAACACGCCGCTGCAATTCTCGATCGACAAAACGTCGCTGACCGTCGGCAGCGACGGCGTGGTGCGCTACGTTGTCGTCGTAACGAGCCCAAGCGGCGCGCGCAACGTGAACTATGAAGGGATTCGCTGCGACACCTATGAATGGCGTCAGTACGCGGGGCTGAATGCCGATCACGACGGCTGGGATCAAACCGTCGCCAACGATTTCAGGCGCATCGAGAATGGCGCGTTGAACGCGTATCAGGCAACGCTGTATCAGGATTACATGTGTGCGAACAAGATGCCCACGGGCAACGCAAAGCAGATTGTCGAGAACATCCGCTACAAGCGCACGCAGACCTCGCTGATTCACTAAGGCAGTTTTCCCGCACACACGTGCTGCGTGTGTCGGACCTGGAAGCCGCCGCAGACATAAAAAAAGCCGCTCCAGCTCACGCTGGAACGGCTTTTTTGTCTGTCGTGCAGGTATTGTTCCGCAGTCAGACCAGCACGAGATTGTCGCGGTGGATCACCTCGGGCTCCAGCATGTAGCCGAGCACCGATTCAATCTCGCCGCTCGGACGCCGCTGGATCAGCTTGGTTTCCGCGCTGCTGTAGTTCGTCAGCCCGCGCGCAACTTCGCGTCCTGACGCACTCAGGCAAGCGATCACTTCGCCGCGCGCAAACGCGCCCTGCACACCGACAATGCCGATCGGCAGCAAGCTCTTGCCACCTTCGGTCAGCTTTTCGACCGCGCCGTCGTCGATCACCACGTGGCCGCGCACCTGCAGATGATCGGCCATCCATTGCTTGCGCGCCGCCATACGTGCAGTACGCGCGATCAACTGCGTGCCGAGCGCCTCGCCCGAGGCCAGCCGAGACAGCACATCCGCTTCACGCCCGCTCGCGATCACCGTATTGGCGCCGCTGTGCGCTGCGCGTTTGGCGGCAAGAATCTTGGTCAGCATGCCGCCGCGGCCGAGGCTCGAACCCGCGCCGCCCGCCATTGCTTCGAGCTCCGGCGCACCGGCATCGGCCTGCTGGACGAGCGTTGCGTTCGGGTCCTTGCGCGGGTCGGCGGTAAACAGCCCTTGCTGATCGGTGAGGATCACGAGCGCATCGCCTTCGATCAGATTCGCGACCAAGGCTCCCAGCGTGTCGTTGTCGCCGAACTTGATTTCGTCGGTAACGACCGTGTCGTTCTCATTGATGATCGGCACGACGCCCAGACGCAGCAGCGTCAGCAACGTGGAACGAGCGTTCAGATAGCGTTCACGGTCGGCGAGGTCGGCGTGAGTCAGCAGAATCTGCGCGGTCTGGATCGAATGCTCGGCGAAGCGGCTCTCGTAGACCTGTGCGAGACCCATTTGGCCGACAGCTGCGGCTGCCTGCAATTCGTCGATTTCGCGCGGCCGTTTGGTCCAGCCGAGCCGCTGCATTCCTTCGGCAATAGCGCCCGAACTGACCAGTACCACCTCCTTGCCTTGCGCGCGCAGTGCGGCAATCTGCGCAGCCCAGCGGCCGATCGCAGCATGATCAAGGCCGCGCCCGTCATTCGTGACGAGGCTCGAGCCGACTTTCACTACCAATCGCCGTGAATCTGCGATGACGGAACGCATTGTGCGCGGTCTCCCAAGATGACGCGTGTTGCATGCCGGCAGCCCTTTGAGGCGCCGGCGCTCAGGCTTGCTCTTACTGTGGGTCGACGCTGGAGTCGTCCGAAGGAGCCGGCGCTTGGGGTTTCTCGCGGAAACGCACGTCAGCGGCAAGATCTTCGGCTTCGGCCGCGCGTTGCGCGTCTGAATGTGCTGCAATGTGGTCGAACACCGCGTAGCAAAGATTCTCGCAACCCTGGCCGGTCAGCGCCGAGATTTCGAACACCGGACCTTCCCAGCCAAAGCCCTCAAGGAATGCCGACACACGCGCTTCGCGCTCGTCTTCCGGCACCATGTCGAGCTTGTTCAGCACGAGCCAGCGGGGCTTCTCATACAGCAATTCGTCGTACTTGCGCAGTTCGTTGACGATTGCCTTGGCTTCCGCGACGGGATCGACGGCTTCGTCGAACGGTGCGAGGTCGACAATGTGCAGCAGCAAGCCGGTGCGCTGCAGATGACGCAGAAACTGGTGACCAAGACCCGCGCCTTCCGCCGCGCCTTCGATCAGGCCGGGAATGTCGGCGATCACGAAGCTGCGGCTCGGCCCGACACGCACCACGCCGAGATTCGGCGCGAGCGTGGTGAACGGATAATCCGCAATCTTCGGCCGCGCGTTCGACACCGACGAAATAAAAGTCGACTTGCCGGCGTTCGGCATGCCCAGCAAACCGACGTCGGCCAGCACCTTCAGTTCGAGGCGCACCATGCGGCGCTCGCCGGGCTTGCCGTCGGTTTTCTGACGCGGCGCGCGGTTCGTACTGGATTTGAAATGCAGGTTACCAAGGCCGCCCGCGCCGCCTTGCGCGATCTGCACGCTCTGGTTGTGCTCGGTCAAATCGGCGATCAGCTCGCCGGTTTCCATATCGGTAATAGTCGTGCCGACCGGCATGCGCAGCGTGATATCGTCGCCGCCCTTGCCGTAGCAGTCCGCGCCGCGGCCATTTTCGCCGTTGCGCGCCAAATGTTTTTTCGCGTAGCGGTAGTCGATCAGCGTATTGATGTTGCGGTCTGCAACCGCGATCACGCTGCCGCCCCGCCCGCCGTCGCCGCCATCCGGGCCGCCGAACGGAACGAACTTCTCGCGGCGCATCGACGCGCTGCCATCCCCTCCGTCGCCGGCGATGACTTCAATCCTCGCTTCGTCAATGAACTTCATGCGTAACTCCGTCCCGTGGTGTACTGCTAGATGGTGCTGCTGGGTTGATGCTATCCGATGCCGCTATTTTGCCGCGCCCGCCGTGCGGTGAGCAATCAGCCGAACGGCTAGCCTTGCCGGCGTGGCCATTCGATCCGCCGGATCGCCAATTTCACCTGGCAAAAGACGCTGCAATAAAAAAAGCCCCGCTAACTTCGCGGGGCCTTCTTCCGGTCCTGAAGCCCGTGCCTGATTAAACTCAGACTGCTGCCGGGACGACGTTGACCATGTGCTTCTTCGCTGCGCCCTTCGTCGAGAAATTGACGTGGCCGTCCGTCAGCGCGAACAAGGTGTGATCCTTGCCGATACCGACGTTTTCGCCCGGGTGCATGCGCGTGCCACGTTGGCGAACGATGATGCCGCCAGCGTTGATGGCCTGACCGCCGTAAACCTTGACGCCGAGACGCTTCGATTCAGAGTCGCGGCCGTTCCGGGACGATCCGCCTGCCTTTTTGTGTGCCATTTGATTTGCTCCTTAACCGTGCGCTTACGCGTTGATCGCGTCGATGCGCAGTTCGGTATAGTTCTGGCGGTGGCCGCCATGCTTCTGGTAGTGCTTCCGGCGACGCATCTTGAAGATGGTCACTTTTGCGTGACGACCTTGCGACACGACGGTAGCCTTGACGGAAGCCCCACTGACCAGCGGCGTACCGAACTTAATCGATTCGCCTTCGCCTACTGCGAGAACCTGGTCGAGCGTGATTTCAGCGTCAATGTCTGCCGGTATCTGTTCTACTTTAAGTTTTTCGCCGACGGCAACTTTATACTGCTTGCCACCGGTTTTTATGACCGCGTACATTGAGAACCTCACTCTGTGTTCATTTTTCCCACGCACCGCGCGCGGAAACCCGTGATTATACATAGAGTTAGCTGCTCGGTCAAAACTCATTCAGAGCGGCCCTGCGTTCCGCCCGCGTGACGCGCAGCCCAGCGCCTGGCGGTGTCCACGAGCGCGCCGCGCGGCAGTCCGCGACCCGGAACAACCGCGATTCGCCTTATAATTCGCGGCACTACCCAATTCAGCCATCATGTCGTCGACTGCCACCACCTCCTCCAACGC
>NZ_JAXDPY010000132.1:0-23896 GCF_034668105.1 Paraburkholderia sp.
GCTGCTCGCGCGCGTCGATCAGAATCGCATGCCGACACCCAAACCGACCACCACCGGATCGATATTCAGACGGCCGAGCGGCTGACCGCCAAGCGAGGCATCGGTGTGCATCCAGATTTTCTTGATGTCCGCGTTGACGAACAGCGACTTCGTCACCTGCACGTCCACACCTGCCTGCAACGCGGGGCCAAAGCTGTGGTTGGTGATCGAGATCGGCTGACCGCCTGCGTTCAGCCCATTGTTATAGAACAACGTGTAGTTCAGACCCGCACCGACGTACGGACGGATACGCCCTGCGTGGTTGAAGTGATATTGCAGCAACAGCGTGGGCGGCAACACGTTCACGCCGCCGAGACTGCCGAGGCTCGAACTCAGCTGATGGCGCGACGTGCCGAGAATCAGCTCGACGCCGAGGGAATCGCGGATCATGTAGGTCAGATCCAGCTCCGGCACGATGGCGTTGTTGACGCCCACGTTGAGCGCCGACAGCGACTGATTGGTTCGCACGTCCGGCACGATGCTGATTGCGCGCAGACGCACCAGGATGTCACCGGCGTGGATGCCGTTCATCTGGTCATTGCCGGCAGCCTGAGCGTGCGCCAGCGGCACGCCTGCACATAGCAGGCACGACGCGACCGCAGCGGCCCTGATCCTGTTCCTGAGCGAGTGCTTCATATGCTTCCCCGAGTGTTTGTTTGCGTGCGGGGATTGTCGAAGTTCTCGCGAGGCCTCACGTTGACCCGCATCAACCGAGCGAGAACGTCCATCGCCCTGCGACAGCCGGTCGCGTCACGCCGGTCAGGAGCAGTTCGATCAGGTCGTGGACGCTGCGGATCGCGGTGCCGAACGGCAACGCTTCGCGGCCGCGAAAGAACAGACCGTTGGCCACGTCGCCGCGCAATGCCGCGGCGAGCCGGGTGTCGATGCAGAAGTGGCCGAACTTCTCGACACCGTCGCGCCAGCCGCAGACGCTCAGACATTCGAGCGCGGTCGGACATGTGTGTTTGAGCGCGCCGACCTTCTCGCGGATTTTCGTTTCGTGGCGCAGATAGCGCGTCAGCCACGGCGTCTTCACGGCGCGCGCCGGCAGGCCCGTCACGCTGACAAATTCGACGATGTCGTCGGGCATCGCGTCGGCCAGCACGCGCTTGAAGTTGGGATGCGCGTCGCCTTCTTCGGTGACGGCAAACGGTGTGCCGAGCTGCACACCGCTGGCGCCCGCGGTCAGTAGCTCGCGCACGGCTTCGTGACTATTGATGCCGCCCGCGAGGATCAAGGGCACATCCTGGCGACTCAAACCGAGCGAGACGAATACCGCATCGAGTTCCTCGAGGACGCGCAGGAAATCGAAGCGCGGGTCGTGCAGATCGGCGAGGTTAGTCACGCCGAGATGGCCACCTGCGCGGGCCGGATGTTCGATCACGACGGCGTCGGGCAAGCGGCCCTTCTTCAACCACTTCTTCAGCACCAGCGCGACGCCGCGGCTATCCGACAGGATCGGGATCAGCGCGATGTCGTGGCCTTTTGTCAGGTCCGGCAAATCGAGCGGCAGGCCCGCGCCCATGACGATCGCGTCGGCACCGTGTTCGCAGGCAACGCGCACGTACTCCGTCTGCGCATTGACTGCTTTCATCACGTTGACGGCGATCATCCCGCGGCCACCGCTGAGCGCTTTGGCAGCGTGGATTTCGCGGGCCAGCGCGGTGAGATTCGCCTGTTCGAGCGTCGCCCGATCAGGCGATTGCCGGCACAGCTCGATCAGATCGCGATGATGATGACGCAGGTCGATGCTGGCGATGGTGCCGAGTGCACCCTCGCGGGCGACACTGCCGGCCAGCCGGTGCGCCGAGATCCCGACGCCCATGCCGCCTTGTACGATCGGCAGCAACGAGCGGCCGCGGATAACGAGCGGTGCGAATGAGTGAGAGGTGTGCATTGACGAGCCGAGGAATGAACGATCGAAGCGCTGATAATCGGTCGTTGGGCGCGGCTTGCGTTGCGTTGGGTCAATGAGGCTGTTTGCCGGGTGGGTTTCGAGCCGGGTGGGTTGATGCGGGTCATGAAAAAAGCCCGCTTCGAAGAAGCGGGCTTCGCGTGACGCTGCGCCGTGAAGCGAAGCGCGCTTACTGCACGCCCTGGCTCAACAGGAAGTCTTCGTAGTTGCCGCCGAAGTCGTTCAGCGTGCCGTTGGTCTTCACTTCGATGATGCGGTTAGCAAGGCCGCTGACGAATTCACGGTCGTGCGACACGAAAATCAGCGTGCCTTCGAACTTGTCGAGCGCGATCTGCAGCGATTCGATCGATTCCATGTCCATGTGGTTGGTCGGCTCGTCCATCAGCAGCACATTGTGGCGGCCCAGCATCAGCTTGCCCCAGATCATGCGGCCCTTCTCGCCACCGGAGAGCACCTTGACCGATTTGCGGATGTCGTCGGCATTGAACAGCAGACGGCCGAGTGTGCCGCGCACCATCTGCTCGTCGTCGCCTTCCTGGCGATAGCCGTCGATCCAGTCCATCAGCGTGATGTCGTCAGGAAATTCTTCGTACGTATCCTGCGGCATGTAACCGATGTTGGCGTTTTCCGCCCACTTCACGGTGCCGTGATCCAGCGTGAGCCTGCCGAGCAGCGAGCGCAACAGCGTGGTCTTGCCCGCACCGTTCTCGCCGATGATCGCGATCCGCTCGCCTGGCTGCACGCTGATGCTGAAGTCGTTGAAGATCGAGCGCTCGTACTTCTTCGAGATCTTGTCCGCTACCACCGCAATGTTGTGCAGCTTCTTTTCGTACTCGAAGCGGATGAACGGGTTCTGCCGCGACGACGGCTTGAATTCCTCGATCTTGATCTTGTCGATCATCTTCAGACGGCTGGTCGCCTGACGCGCCTTCGACTTGTTCGCCGAGAAGCGGCGCACGAAGTCCTGCAGGTCGGCGACACGCTCCTTCGCCTTGGCGTTGGCGTTCTGCTGACGCTCGCGCGCCTGCGTGCTGGCCAGCATGTAGTCGTCGTAATTGCCCGGATAGACCTTCAGCGTGCCGAAGTCCATGTCGGCCATGTGCGTGCACACCTGGTTCAGAAAGTGGCGATCGTGCGAGATGATGATCATCGTCGAGTTGTACTGGTTGAGCACGTCTTCCAGCCAACGGATCGAGTTGATGTCCAGGTTGTTGGTCGGCTCGTCCAGCAGCAGCACGTCCGGCTTCGAGAACAGCGCTTGCGCGAGCAGCACGCGCAGTTTCCAGCCAGGCGCCACATTGCTCATCGGACCGTTGTGGTCTTCAATCGCGATGCCGATGCCGAGCAGCAGCTCCCCGGCACGCGCTTCGGCGGTGTAGCCGTCGTACTCGGCGAATTTCGCTTCGAGTTCGGCGGCGTGCATGTAGTCGTCGTCCGTCGCGTCCGGGTTCGCGTAGATCGCGTCGCGCTCGGTCATGGCGGCCCACATTTCGGCGTGGCCCATCATCACGACGTCGAGCACGCGCACGTCTTCGTATGCGAACTGGTCCTGACGCAGCTTGCCCAGACGGATATTCGGTTCGAGCATCACGTTGCCGGAACTCGGTTCCAGATCGCTACCCAGGATCTTCATGAAGGTGGATTTACCGCAGCCGTTCGCACCAATCAGGCCATAGCGGTTCCCTCCCCCGAACTTGACCGAGATGTTCTCGAAGAGGGGCTTTGGCCCGAATTGCATGGTGATATTGGCGGTAGACAGCACGGCGCGTCCTTTGAAGGTGATATCGGCGAACAACCCAATATTTTAGCAGGTTATCGCGAATTCAACCCCCACGCGCGCCGTGCCCGCGCGTTTTGACGCCGCGTTCGAGCCTCGCGCATGCTTCGTTCATCCCTGCTTCGCGCCTCCTGCGTAAGTTCCAGCCACTGCGCGGGGCCATCGGATCCCCTGACGGCCTCGCCTCGCCGCGCCCTACCGGGCACGCGATGTGCGAAATGACTCGCTCGCACGAAGGACATCGGCCGCGATCCATTGCCTATACTTTTTGCACACCAACGAAGATCAAAGGAGGAAGTTCATGTCAGAACACGTCTACAAGCAAATCGAACTGACCGGCTCGTCGACCAAATCGATCGACGACGCCATCAGCACCGCGATCGCCAAAGCGTCGAAGACACTGCGCAATTTGCACTGGTTCGAAGTGACCGAAACGCGGGGCCAGATCGAAAACGACAAAGTCGCCTACTGGCAGGTGACCATCAAGGTCGGCCTGCGCATCGACTAGCGCTTCACCTGAAACATCTTCGACACATCTCCGAAGCAAAAAAAAGCTGCGTCCATATCGGACGCAGCGTCCTGATGCAGCGGTTTGCAGCGGTTTCTGAAACCGCTTGCTGGCCGAAAACGGCCTCCATTAACTGTTCCCCGGCCAATCGTTGCCGGCTCGATCGCGACCTGCCCGGCAGTGCCACGCGGCTCGCCACGGCCGCGAAACCCGCATTACTTCGGCAGCGAACCGTCCACGCCTTCCACATACCAGTTCAGACGTTGCAGTTCGGGATCGGTCAGCGTTTTACCTGCCGGAACCTTCACCGCGCCCGACTGATCCTTGATCGGACCAGTGAACACATCCCACTTGCCGCCAGCCAGTTCTTCGCGCTTCGCCGCGACCTGTTTCTGCGCGTCGGCTGAAATCGCCGACGTGTTCAGGTCCTCGAGATTGACGGCCTTCTGCGGAATGCCCCACCACACCGGATCGTTTTTCCACTTGCCGTCCAGCACCTGCTGGATCGCCGCGTTGTAATACACGCCCCAGTGCGCGACCACCGAACCCAGGTGCGCGTCAGGACCGAACTTCTTCATGTCCGAATCCCAGCCGAATGCATGCACGTGCTTTTCCGATGCGGTCGCGAGCGTCGCGCTCGAATCGGTGTTTTGCAGCAGCACGTCGGCGCCCTGGCCGATCAGCGTTTCAGCGGCCTGCTTTTCCTTGCCCGGATCGAACCAGCTGTTGATCCAGATGACCTTGGTGTGAATCTTCGGATTCACCGAGCGCGCGCCGAGCGTGTACGCGTTGATGTTGCGGACCACCTCGGGAATCGGCACCGACGCGACAAAGCCAAGCGTGTTGGTCTTCGTCACATAGCCCGCGGCCACGCCTGCCAGGTACGCGCCCTGGTACATACGCACGTCATAGGTGCCGAAGTTCGGCGCCTTCTTGTAGCCGGTTGCGTGCAGGAACACCGTATCCGGGAAGTCCTTCGCGACCTTCAGTTCGAAATCCTGATAGCCGAAGCTCGAACCGATGATGATCTTGTTACCCTTGTTCGCGAGATCGCGGAACACGCGCTCCGAGTCGGCCGATTCCGGCACGTTCTCGATGCGGGTGATCTTGATCTTGTTGCCGAACTTCGCCTCCGCTTCCTTCGAGCCCTGATCGTGCGCGAAGGTCCAGCCGGCGTCGCCCGGATTGCCGAGGTAGACGAATGCGACGCCCGGTGCGTCAGCCGCCTGCGCGCTTTGCGCGAGCGGCGCGGCGAGCGCCAGCGAGGCCGCGCCCCATGCGAATGCGGTCAGCAGATTTCTTCTCTTCATGTTTTCTCCTGTCGTGTTTGTCGATTGATTTGAAACGTGTGGTCGGTCACGTGCGAATACGCCGGCGAATCCGTCCCCATCAGCCCGCCGAGAAAAACGGCTTGCCGAGCGACGCGGGTGCATTCAGACGAATCGTGTTCGGATTGCGGGAAATCAGCACCAGCACGACGACGGTCGCGACATACGGCAGCATCGCGAGGAACTGCGTCGGCACCGGCACGCCGATGGCCTGCGCGTAAAACTGCAGCCCGGTCACAGCGCCGAACAGCAGCGCGCCGATCAGCAGGCGTCCCGGGCGCCACGTCGCGAACACCACCAGCGCGAGCGCGATCCAGCCGCGGCCGGACGTCAGCTGTTCCTGCCACAAATGCAGATTGACGATCGAGTAATAACCGCCCGCGAGCCCGGCCATGCCGCCGCCGAAGGCCACCGCGCCGTACCGCACGCCGATCACCGGAAAACCGACCGAGTGCGCCACTTGCGGCGATTCGCCGACCGAGCGCAGCACGAGGCCCGCACGCGTGCGATACAGGAACCACCAGATCACCGCGAACATCAGGAACGCGAGGTAATCGAGCGGCGTGAGGCTGAAGAGCGCGGGACCGAGCACCGGGATCTTCGAGAGACCCGGAATCGTCCACGTGTCGATCGTGGCGCGCACCGCTGCCGACGTGTACGGTTTGCCGACATAGGCCGACAAACCAATGCCGAAGATTGTCAGCGACAAGCCCGTGGCGACCTGATTGGCGAGCATGGTCAGCGTGAGGAACGCGAACAGCAGCGACATCGCGAGGCCGGCGCCGATCGCGGCAACCACCCCGAGCCACGGATTGCCGGTAATGGCGGTGACCGCATAGCCGGTCACGGCGCCCATCAGCATCATGCCTTCGACGCCGAGGTTGAGCACGCCCGACTTCTCGGTGACGAGTTCGCCCGCGCCCGCGAACATCAGCGGGATCGCGGCGGTGACGGCGCTCGAGGTGAGCGCGCTGGCTTGTTGAATATCCATGGAGATCCGGCGGGAAAATCAGTGGCGAATGAGTGGACTTACGCGGCGACGGAACGCCGGCGCACGCGATAGTTGACGAACAGGTCAGCACCCAGCAGGCAAAACAGCAACAACCCCTGGAACACGCCGGAGAGCGCCTGCGGCAATTGCATCGAGGTCTGCACCGCTTCGCCGCCCAGATACAGCAGCGCCATCAGAAGACTCGCGAGCACGATGCCGATCGGATGCAGCCGCCCCACGAACACGACGATGATCGCGGTGAAGCCGTAGCCCGGCGACCAGGTGGCCTGCAACTGGCCGATCGGACCCGCGATCTCGCCCATGCCGGCGAGACCCGCCAGGCCGCCGCTGATCAGCAGCGACGTCCAGATGGTTTTCTTGTCGGAGAAACCGGCGTAGCGCGCGGCGAGCGGCGCGAGACCGCCGACGTTCATCCGGTAGCCCGCAAAGCTCTTGCGCATGAACAGCCACACACACGGAATCGCGATCAGCGTGACGAACACGGAGGCGTTCAAACGCGTGCCGCGCAGCCATTTCCAGTGCCAGTCGCCGGAGAACGTCGGATAGAGTGCGTCGCCGCTGAACATTTCGGAGAGCGGGAAATTCATCCCCTGCGGATCGCGCCACGGGCCGCTCACCAGATAGATCAGCAACTGCGTGGCCACATACGTGAGCATCAGGCTGACCAGAATCTCGTTGGTGTTGAAGCGGCTTTTCAGGAGCGCGGGGATCGCCGCCCACGCCATGCCGCCGAGCACGCCGGCGATCATCATGGTCGGCAGAATCCACCAGCCGGTGGCCTGATCGAAATAGATCGCGACGCCACTCGCGGCGATGCCGCCGAGCAGCATCTGCCCTTCCGCACCGATATTCCAGACGTTCGCGCGGTAGCCGATCGCGAGACCGAGGCCGATCAGGCACAACGGCGAGGCCTTCAGCAGCAGTTCGGACCAGCCGTTCACGCTGGCAAGCGGTTCGATGAAAAACGCGTGCATGGCTTCGAGCGGATCACGGCCGACCAGGCTGAAGATCAGGAAGCCGATCGCGAGCGTGAGCAACGCGGCGATCAGCGGCACGGCAAGCTGCATTGTGCGCGAGGGCGTCGTGCGTGCTTCGAGTCGATACGGAAGAATCATGGGAGCGTGTGGTTAGAGCGGGTTCTTGTGTTTAGCGTCGCTGCAAAGCGGTCGATGCATTGCGGTCGATCCGGCTTCGGCTCACGCATGCGCCGGCTGTTCCGCCGAAGGTGCCGCGCCCTCGCGGTCGCCGAACAGGCCTGCCATCCAGCGGCCGATTTCCTCGGCGTTGGTCGCCCCCGTGGCACGCACCGGCGAAAGTCTGCCACCGGCGAGCACCGCGATGCGATCGCAGATGTCGAACAACTCTTCCAGCTCCTCGGAAATCACCAGGATCGCCACCCCGCGCGCCGACAAGTCGAGCAATTGCTGGCGAATGAACGCCGCCGCGCCGACGTCGACGCCCCAGGTCGGCTGCGCGACGACCAGTACCTTGGGTGCCTGCAGAATCTCGCGTCCCATGATGTATTTCTGCAGGTTGCCGCCAGACAGACTTTGCGCCAGCGCTTCAGAACCGCCGCAACGCACGTCGAAGGCTTCGATGCAACGCCTCGCGAAGGCGCGCATCGCGCCGGCCTTGATCCAGCCGGAATTCACCATCTGCTGGCGATGGGCCGTGAGCAGCGCATTTTCCGACAGCGTCATCGCCGGCACCGCCCCGCGGCCCAGACGCTCTTCCGGCACAAACCCGAAGCCGAGCGCGCGCCGCCCGCCCGCGCCGAGGCGCCCTGCCTGCTTGCCGCAAATCGTGACCGCATCGGCGCGCGTGCCGCGCTTTTCACCCGAAAGCGCCGACAGCAGTTCGGCCTGCCCATTGCCCGACACCCCCGCGATACCGAAGATCTCCCCGGCATGCACGCCGAACGAGACGTTATCGAGCGAGGTGCCGAACGGATCGTCGCTTTCCACCGACAACTGCTTCACGTCGAGCAGCACCGCGCCGGGGGTGTGTTCACGCCGTGTGTAATCCGGCAGCGAATGGCCGACCATCAATTGCGCGAGCGATGCATGGGTTTCTTCTTTCGGACTCACCTGACCGGTCACGCGGCCACCGCGCAGCACCGTGGCGGTGTCGCACAGTTCCTGGATTTCGTCGAGCTTGTGGCTGATGTAGAGAATGCTGCAGCCCTCCGCCGCGAGACGCCGCAGCGTCGCAAAGAGCTTGCGGACCGCTTGCGGCGTCAGCACCGAAGTCGGTTCGTCCATGATCAGCAGACGCGGATTCTGCAGCAGACAGCGCACGATCTCCACGCGTTGCCGCTCGCCCACGGTCAGGCTATGCACGTGACGCTGCGGGTCGATATCGAGGCCGTAATCGGCGGAGACTTCGCGAATACGTTTGGAAAGCGTCTTCAGATCGAACGGTTCGTCGAGCGCGAGCGCGATGTTCTCGCCGACCGTGAGCGTCTCGAACAGCGAAAAATGCTGGAACACCATGCCGATGCCGAGCTTGCGCGCCGCCGCCGGGCTGGCGATCTCGACCGGCTGGCCTTCCCAGCGGATCTCACCGGCGTCCGGCCGCACCGCGCCGTAGATGATTTTCATCAGCGTACTTTTGCCGGCGCCGTTTTCGCCGAGCACGGCATGGATCTCACCCGGCGCGACGACCAACGTGACGTCGTCGTTGGCCCGCACGGCCGGATATTGTTTGGTGATGCCCTGCAGCATCAACCGGGGCGCCGCCTGTTCCGGCCTCGCTGCCGGCTGCGCGGCGGCGCCGTCGCTATAAGAGTCGCTCATGTGATTCCGTATTACGTCGAAGACTGCCGCCGCGGCGCGTCCGCCTGCCCTGTCAGCAAGCGATCCGTCACCACAACCGGATGACAATACCTAATTCGACCCACTCAGTCGAGCCGCCAAAATTCCCCGCAAACCCGCGCCGCAGCGTGCTCTGCGGGTATCCCACTCTTGACGGGGATTTGTGTTCATATTAAAAGTCATATACACCTACGCCCGCTCGATCAGCCAGAACATATATTTCGGAGAAGTCATGAGTCAGCAACGCGAGGCGATCGATACGTACCTGTTACGCGTCTTGCACACCCTCCTGATGGAGCGCAGCGTCACGCGCGCGGCCGTCAAACTGAATCAATCGCAACCTGCTATCAGCGCGGCGCTGCGCCGCTTGCGCGACATCACCGGCGACCCGCTGCTGGTGCGCGGCAAGTCCGGCATGGTGCCGACCGAGTACGGCCTGCGCCTGCTCGAACCGGTGCAGAACGCGTTGCGCGAGATCGAACGCATCAAGTTCCAGCAGCACAACTTCGATCCGGCCACCTCGATCCGTTGCTACCGGATCGGCTGCCCGGATTACCTGAACGTGCTGTTCGTGCCGACGGTGGTCGAACGTTTTCGTCAGGCCGCGCCGAACGCGACGCTCGAATTTCACTCGCTCGGGCCGGCCTTCGACTACGAACTCGCGCTCGAGGACGGCAAGCTCGACATCGTGGTCGGCAACTGGCCGGAGCCGCCGGAACAACTGCACCTGTCGAATCTGTTCGTCGATCAGATCGTCTGTTTGATGAGTAACGCGCATCCGTTCGCCAAACGCGGCGGCCTGACGCTCGACCAGTATCTGAATGCGCCGCATCTTGCGCCTACTCCTTACTCGGTGGGCCAACGCGGCGCGATCGACGTGCATCTCGCGCGCGAGCGGTTAAAACGTCATGTGGTCGTTACGCTGCCGTACTTCAATCTGGCGCCTTACGTGCTGATCAAGTCGGATCTGATCTTCACGACGACGCGCCTGTTTGCCGACTACTACGCCAAGTTCCTGCCGCTGACCGTGGTGCCCGCCCCGCTCGATTTCCCGCCGATGCAGTACTACCAGTTGTGGCACGAGCGCGTGCATTATTCCGACGAAGTACGCTGGCTGCGCAGTCTGGTGGCCGAAGCCACCAAGACGTTGATCGACAAGCCTTGATCCTTGCGCTGGGCTTATTGGTCCCCGTTATCGGCCCCTGTTATCGGCGTCCGGTCTGATGGATGCCGATAACAGTGCCGCTGCCAGTGCGCGATTACTCGTCCCTTTCTCCGTCGTTACGCTGCCGCTTCATACAGCGTCTTCGCCAGCCGGTTGTGCTGCTCGATGACCGGTCCGAGTTCCAGCGTCGTCAACTGTCCGTCTTTCACCACCACCTTGCCGCCGATCACGCTATGGCTCACCTGCGAAGGCGCGCAGAACACCAACGCCGCGACCGGATCGTGCAAGGCACCGGCAAACAACGGCTGACGCAGATCGAACGAGACGAAGTCCGCGGCCATGCCCGGCGCCAGCGCACCGATGTCATCGCGATTGAGCACCTTCGCGCCGCCTAGCGTCGCGATCTCCAACGCTTCGCGCGCGGTCATCGCGTCCGGTCCGAAGCCGACCCGTTGCAACAGCAACGCCTGACGCACTTCCGCGATCATTTGCGCACCGTCGTTCGACGCCGAGCCGTCGACGCCCAGGCCCACCGGCACGCCGGCAAGACGCATCCGCTTGACCGGCGCAATGCCCGACGCGAGCCGCATGTTCGAGCACGGGCAATGCGCAACGCCGGTGCCCGTGCGGGCGAACAGTTCGATGCCCGCGTCGTCGAGTTGCACACAATGCGCATGCCATACATCGCGACCGACCCAGCCGAGATCTTCCGCATACTCGGCCGGCGTCATGCCGAACTTCTCGCGGCTGTACGCGATGTCGTTGACGTTCTCCGCGAGGTGCGTGTGCAGCGACACACCGTAATGCCGCGCCATCACCGCCGATTCGCGCATCAGATCGCGGCTCACCGAGAACGGCGAGCACGGCGCCACCACCACACGCAGCATCGCGTAACGCCCTTCGTCGTTGTACGTTTCGATCAGCCGCTGCGTGTCCTTCAGAATGTCCGCTTCACGCTCGACCACCGAATCCGGCGGCAAACCGCCGTCCTTCTGACCCACGCTCATGCTGCCGCGCGCGGCGTGAAAACGCATGCCGATCCGCTTTGCCGCGACGATGCTGTCGTCGAGGCGGCTGCCGTTCGGGTAGATATACAAATGGTCGCTCGACGTCGTGCAACCGGACAGCAACAGCTCGGCCATCGCCGTCAAGGTCGAGACTTCGATCATCTCCGGTGTGAGATTCGCCCATACCTTGTAGAGGCTGGTCAGCCAGCCGAACAACTCGGCGTTCTGCGCGGCCGGAATCGCGCGCGTCAGGCTCTGATACATGTGGTGGTGCGTGTTCACCAGCCCTGGAATCACCAGGTGGCCGCGCATGTCCAGTACTTCGTCGGCCGTTTGCGGCAATTCCGCCGTGGGTCCGACCGCGACGATGCGGTTGTCCTCGATATACATGCCGCCGTCGCGCAGTTCGCGCCGGGCGCCGTCCATCGTGACCAGCACATCCGCGTGCTTGACCAGCATCGTTTTCTTCGGCTTGTTCGGCTTTTGCGCCGCCTGTTCCATCGTCATTCGTTTCTCCGCTTCATTGCTTCCGTGCAAAGCCGTTCGAAGGCGATGTGACGGCACGCCAACCGTGCCGCCGCGTCCCGTTGAACGCCGTTGGCCCGGTTACCCAGCGTGTAATCGCCGTCTTCGGGTGTGCCGCGATGCTGCGGCACAGGCGTAACCTTCGACGGCCAAAATAATGCTGACAACTCGCGCCAATGAGATACCCAAGTTCACGCTGTCGATATAGTGGGCCTTTTTGGCGCCGGTACGATCCGCCGACAGGTCAAATGCACTGCAACAATCGAACAAATCGATTCGATGCGGCTTTCAATGGGCTGTCTGTCATGCGCCAGCTATTATCTTTCCTATCTCGCGTGCGCTGACGTGAACATCCTTTTTACAATGGCTGCCACGGCGCTCGCTTCAATTCGCCGACGGGTATGTAGCCACTGACGTGGAGCCTCGATCCGCCGCAACGTATTCCGGATCGGGCCGCCGCCGAAACCTCGCATTCACATAAGGAAAATTGCGAATGGGAAAGCTCACTACCCATGTGCTCGACACCGCGAACGGCCGTCCTGGCGCGGGCATCAAGGTCGAACTCTTCGCGCTCTCCGGCGACACCCGCCGCGCGCTCAAAACCACCACCACCAATGACGACGGCCGCTGTGACCAGCCGCTGCTCGAAGGCGACGCATTGGTCGCGGGGGAATACGAACTTGTGTTCGGCGCCGGCGATTACTTTGCATCGATCGGCACGAAGGTGCCCGAGCCGCGTTTTGTCGACCGCGTTGTGCTGCGTTTCGGCGTGGCCGATGCCGGTGCGCACTATCACGTGCCGCTGCTGGTATCGCCGTGGTCGTACAGCACCTATCGGGGCAGTTAAGCGTCGCCGCGTTTTTCGACAAGCTTTGGAGGAAGACGAGGTTGAAGTCGCATTCTTGAGCGCGCCCGATTGCACTGCGCAGATGCGTGGAGACACACCCGCGCAGCGCAATCGAATGCGAGCGACTCGACCTCAGGTTCCAATAAAAAATGACGCCGTGCGAACTGAGCGCATTGCGTTTCTCACCCCGCAGTCTGCGCAGCGACACCGTGCATGCCGACGACCCGTCAGCCGGTTCACCGAAGGCGTAACCAGGGCGCAAGCGTCGTTGCGCGTACAACGAATCAGAAGTGGAGGAGTTTCATGGAAGGCTTTATCACTGACTGGCTGAACCTGGCATTGCGCTGGTTCCACGTCATCGTCGCCATCGCGTGGATCGGCGAATCGTTCTATTTCGTCGCGCTCGACAACAGCCTGAAACCGCCTACCGACCCGAACCAGCGCAAGCGCGGCGTGTTCGGCGAGTTGTGGCACGTGCACGGCGGCGGCTTCTACAACATGCAGAAGTACACCGTCGCGCCGCCGGAAATGCCGGACGACCTGCACTGGTCCAAGTGGCCGTCGTACACCACGTGGCTGTCGGGCGCGAGCCTCTTCACGGTGCTGTATCTGCTCTCGCCGTCCACGTACCTGATCGACAGGAACGTGCTCGACATGGGCCCGGTGGTCGCGGTTGCATCGGCACTCGGCTTCCTCGCCGCCGGCTGGATCGTCTACGACTCGCTGTGCCGTCTGCTCGGCAACAAAGACAGAGTGCTCGGCATCTGCGTCGGTATTTATGTGGTGATCGCGGCGTACCTCGCGTGCCACATCTTCGCGGGCCGCGCGGCTTACCTGATCATGGGTGCGATGCTGGCAACGATCATGTCGGCGAACGTGTTTTTCGTGATCATCCCGGGTCAGCGCAAGATGGTTGCCTCGATGCTCAAGGGTGAAACGCCGAACCCGATCTACGGCAAGCGCGGCAAGCAACGCTCGGTGCACAACACGTATTTCACGCTGCCGGTGGTGTTCGCGATGCTGTCGAACCACTACGCGATGACCTACACGAATCAGTACAACTGGGTCGTGCTCCTGATGATCATGCTGGCCGGCGCGCTGATTCGCCAGTTCTTCGTGATGCGTCACCGTGGCCAGGTGCTGTGGTATTTGCCGCTGGTGGGTATCGTGCTGATGTTTGCCGCCCTCTTCTCGACGATGCCCAAGCCGGTCGTGCCGCAAGCACAGGCTGCGAATGCACCGGTCGTTCGAGTGACCGATATCGCGCCGGTGCTGCAACAGCGTTGCGTCGCGTGCCACTCTGCCCATCCGACGATGATGGGCAGCGCCCCGGCCGGCGTGCTGCTGGATACGCCGGATGAGATCTCGCAGAACGCACAGCGGATCTATCAGCAGGCGGTGACCTTGAAGGCAATGCCGCTGGGCAACGTCACACAGATGACCGACGAGGAACGCATGAAGATCGCCGCGTGGTTCGAAGGCGGTGCGGCGAAGTAATGGAAATGGCCGGGCATCGCGCCCGGCGCTGCGGATCGAGGCGGCAGGCTACGACCTCAAATTCGTTCCCCACGGACACGGGCGGACGCTCGAGGATATGCTGGTTGAGCAACGCCAGCCGGATTCCGACTCATGAGGCTCGACGTTCAGGTTCTGGGAAAAAACGTCGCTAGCCTGTTCCGTGAGCGCGACGATTACGTCCTCAAATACAACCGCGACGCGACGGCGAACGACTTCGTCAGCTTGACCATGCCGGTGCGCGAAGAAGCTTGGCGCTGGCCGCGCGACCTGCATCCATCATAAGTTGATCGAAGCGGCGCGCAACGAGCCGCATGGCGCCACGTCGCCAAGTAGATGCTGCATGCGTGGGACGAAGGCATGACGTCCTTGAGATCGCTGAAAAAAAGCCCGCAATTCAAAGGACTTAAACCGGCGATCGAGGCGGCGGGATTTTCCGCGCCAGAACAGGCGGAACGCGCGCGTGAAGTCATCGGGCGTTCACCCCTCCTCGGCAAGCGCCGCTGAGATACGGCATTGCGCCGCCAACCCTCCTCTGGAAAGCAAAAAGCAAAAAAGCAAAAAGCCCACAGCATTGCGCTGTGGGCTTTTTGCATCGTCGACTTGCTCGACCTGCTACGTCGAAGCGCGAAACCTCAAACAGTCACCGCGCTCAACGCATCTTCAGTGAGCCAGAGCGACTCCGCCAGATCCTGCTCGTTCAGGTTGAGTCCATCGCCGCCACGATCCACGACGATAAAGTCGCTCACGTCGCCCAATGCGATCAGCGGATGGTGCCAAACGCCCTTCGCATAGTTCACACCCTGCCAGCCGTTCGTCACGAACGCGCGAATCTGCTGCGGGTCCAGTTCCCCCGCCGGCGCCACGACCACCAGATACGCTTTGTCGTTCAGCGGCACGAAAGCCTGGCTGCCCAGCGGATGGCGCTCGAGCATCTTCACTTCGAACGGCAGCGTGCGCGGTTGCCCGCGAAACAGATTCACCAGCGTGCGACCATTTTCGTCGGTCACGTCCACTTTCGCGAGATCGTGATAGCGGATCGTGGTGCCGAGATTGATCGGAATCTGCTTCGCGCCTTCGAGTTCGATTACGTCGCCGAATGCGGCGAACGCTTCCTTCGTCAACGGTTCGATCGCCAGCGTTTTCATGATGCGAGCGTGCCCCACAGACGCAGACGCGACACGCCGCCGTCCGGAATGATGTTGAAACGCACGTGCGTGACCGGACCCAGTGCAGCGATTTCACTTTCGAAATAGTGCTGGTTGTCCATCTTCAGCTTCTGTTCGCCCAGCAGCACCGGCCAGAACATGGCTTGCGTGATCAGCGAGCTGTCCGTGCCGCCCGTCACGAACGCGGCCTGGATCGAGCAACGGTCCGGATAGTTGCCTTTGAAGTGAGCCGTGTCGACTTCGATCTTCCTGATCGCGCCCGGTTGTGCCAACGCGACGATCGCCCAGTCATTGCCCGGCTCACGGCGACGGCGCGTTTCCCAGCCGTCGCCCATGTTCACGCCGCGGCCAGGCATCAGAATCGTCGATGCCGCGCCGAAGTGCTGGTTGTTCGCCGCCACCAGATAGGCGCCGTTTTCCATCGCGGCCAGATCGAACTGCTCCGTGCGGCTCGCGCCCGCCCAGTCGACTTGCGGCTGGCCATACACCCGCAGGCGCGCAATCCCGCCGTCCGGATAGATGTTCACGCGCAGGTGCGTGTAGGCGTTCGCATCGGCGACTTCGCGATAGTGGTGGCTATTGCCTTGCAGCGTAGTCGACGGGACGATTTCGGTCCATTGCGTCGACTGGTTCGGCACGCCGTCGACGACTCGCGCAGCCTCAACCGAAGCTGCCGGCGGGAAGTTGCCCGTGAAGTGGCTGGTGTCGAGGTCGAGACCCTTGATCACGCCCGGACGCGCGAGCTTCACCACGCACCAGTCGTAGCCGTTGGCGCGCTTGCGGCGCGTTTCCCAGCCGTCCATCCACTTGCCGTTGTCGTCGTATTTGCCCGGAATGAAGACGGCCGGTTCCGGATTCAGCATGCGTTCCTTCGGTGCGAAGAAATCGTCGCTGGCCTCGAGCGCCTGCGCGCCCAGACGCGGGTCGGCCAGATTCACATAGCGGCGCGTGAATTCCGGTGCGTTGGGGTCGAGAATCGGGAGTGCCATCTTTGTCTTCCTTAATGTTTGCTGATGCTGAAAAAGCGCTTCGGGCCGCGGTTCGAGGTTCGCGACGGGTGGTTAAACCTTACGCGTCGATCAGGTCGTCGAGCCGGAAACGTGCGATGCGATAGATTTGATCGAGGCTCGCGCGCAATTCATCGGCGCGACTGTTATTCACGCGTGCCTCGAAGTTGGCGATGATGCCGTGGCGGTCGTAACCGCGCACCGCGAGGATGAACGGAAATCCGAACTTCTCGCGATAGGCGCTGTTCAGCGCCAGCAGCTTGTCGAATTCTGCCTGCGTGCACTGGGCGAGGCCCGCGCCGCTCTGCTCACGCGTGGATTCGGCGGTCAGCTCGCCGCGCACCGCGGCCTTGCCGGCGAGCTCCGGGTGGGCATTGATCAACGCCAGTTGCTTCGCTTCGCCCGCAGTCTCGACGATGCCCGACATCTTGGCATGCAGTTCGTCGATGCTGGCAAACGGACGTTGCTGCGCGGCGATTTCCGCGACCCACGGCGAGTGCTCGAAAATGCCCGACAACGCCGCGACGAACGCGTCGGTCGAGGTGCTGTTGAGTTGGTCCAGAGTGTATTGCATCGCCTTCATGCCGCTGCCCCGCGGTTGTTTTGCTGGTAAGGGTGATGTTCGCGCCAGTGACGCGCGATATCGACGCGCCGCGTCACCCACACGCGATCGTGCTGTTCGATATGGTCGAGAAACCGTTGCAGCGCACGGAAACGCCCAGGGCGGCCGAGCAAACGGCAGTGCATGCCGATCGAAAGCATCTTCGGTGCTTCGTCGCCTTCTTCGTAGAGCACGTCGAACGCGTCGCGCAGGTACGTGAAGAAATGGTCCGCGGTGTTGAAACCCTGCGGGCTCGCAAAGCGCATATCGTTGGTGTCGAGCGTGTACGGCACAATCAGTTGCGGGCTCTTCGCACCGCCGGTGACTTCGACATCCATCCAGAACGGCAGGTCGTCGCCGTAATAATCGGAGTCGTACAGGAAGCCGCCGTATTCGGCGACCAGACGATGCGTGTTGGGACTATCGCGACCGGTATACCAGCCGAGCGGACGTTGGCCCGTAATGCGCTCGATCGCTTCCATGCCGAGGCGCATGTGCTCCGCCTCCTTTTCCGGCGACACGTCCTGGTAGTGGATCCAGCGATAGCCGTGGCAAGCGATCTCATGACCGAGTTCGACAAAGGCGCGCCCCAGATCAGGATGCCGTTCGATCGCCATGCCGACGCCGAACACCGTGAGCGGCAGGCCGCGCTTTTCGAATTCGCGCAGGATGCGCCACACGCCCGCACGCGAGCCGTATTCGTAAATCGACTCCATGCTCATGTGACGCGCCGGATAAGCCGCCGCGCCCACGATTTCCGAAAGAAACTGCTCCGAACCCGGATCGCCGTGCAGCACGCAGTTTTCACCACCCTCTTCGTAGTTCAGGACGAATTGCACCGCGACACGCGCTCGACCCGGCCAGTTCGCCTGCACGGGGTAGCGGCCGTAGCCGATCAGATCGCGTGGATAGTTCGAGTCGAGTGGCATGGTTTGACGAAAAGCGTGGTGACGGTACGTAAAATTCGCGTGGAACTCACGTGACATGCACGTGGGGTCTGTATGCGCGCGTTTGCATGTTACTCACACCGGCGCGGGGAAAACAGCCCTCAATAGAGGCACCCGAAGCAGCAGCAAAATAGCCTTCGGGCACCAGCGCCGAGTGGGATCAGTGTAGCGAAAACACCCGGATGCGCCCATACACCCGGGCAGATAGTGCGTGTCAGAGCGGAAGTATGTGCGAAGCCGGTCCCACCGGGCGTTCCGTGGTGTTTACCCGCAGTGAGCCGCTTGAATTTGCGCTGTTCGCGGCGCTTGCGGCCGAATCGCGGGGCGGCTGCGGATTGGGGTCCGCATCGCTCGGGCTGAAGGCTTCCAATGCGCCGTCGTAACGCTTGGCCAGCGGCCGCGCATAGTCGCCGCGCTTGGCCGTGGAGAGCCGCAGCGCGACCAGCGCCTCGGTCCATTTGAGCGCGGCCGTCACGCCCTCGATCACCGGCGCGCCCAACGCATCTTCGATCTCCGCGCACAACTCGGCCATGCCGGCGCAACCGAGTACGATCGCGTCCGACCCGTCCTCCTCCAGCGCGCGCCGGCATTCGTCGAGGATGATGCGGCGCGCCGCCGAGCCGGGCTTGTCCAGATCGAGCACGGCGACATCGGTGGCGCGCACGTTGCGGCAAAAACGCTTCATGCCGTAGCGCTCCGCGAGGTGCCACGCCATGCCGCAGGTGCGCGCCAAGGTGGTCACCACCGAAAACCCCGGCGCCAGCACGCTTGCCGCATGCATCGCGGCTTCGGCGATACCGATCACCGGACCGCGCGCCAGCTCGCGTGCCGCGTACAGACCGGGGTCGCCGAAGCAGGCGATCACGTAGCCATCGCAGCCCTCGCGTTCGCCGGCAATGATCTCGGCGAGCAAGCCGGGCGTCGCCAGCGCTTCGTCGTAATAGCCTTCAATCGACGGCGGCCCCATCGTCGGATTCACCGCAATCACTTCGGTGCCCGGCGCGGCGACCTCGCGCGCACAGCGGCCCATCGCGTCCGTCATACGTTGTGTCGTATTGGGATTAATCAGTTTGATGCGCATATCGACTCCTGTTGCGACTCAAAAAACCAGCTTGCCAATTAGCGTGCAAGTACGCGATAGAACAGCGCGGCCAGGCCGGCGCCGATGAACCAGGAGAAATTCGCGAGTCCGTCGAGTGTCGGCACCATCACGCAGATCACGGCGATCAACGCAGCCGGCAGCAAGGCAGCCACCGCGCGGTAGTTGACGCCGTTGCGGTACCAGTACGAGCCGCTCGGGGACACCGAGTAGAGATCATCGAGCACGATCTTCTGACGCTTGACGAGGAAGTAATCGACGATCAGGACGCCATACAACGGGCCGATGAAACTGCCGAGCACGTCGAGCGTGTAGTGAATCACCGCCGGATTGTTGAACAGGTTCCACGGCGTGATGAAGATCGACGCCACCGCCGCGAGCATGCCGCCCGCGCGCCAGCTGATCAGACGCGGCGCGACATTCGAGAAGTCGAAGGCCGGCGACACGAAGTTGGCGACGATGTTGATGCCGATCGTCGCAATCGTGAAGGTCAGTGCACCGAGAATCACCGCGGTCGGATAGTCGATGCGGCCCACTGTTTCAACCGGGTCCGTGATCAGCTGGCCAAATACCGGCAACGTCGCCGCGGTCGTGATCACCGTCACCAGCGAGAAGGCGAGGAAGTTGACCGGCAAGCCCCAGAAGTTACCGCGCTGCACGCTGCGAAAGCTCTTGCCGTAGCGGGAAAAGTCGCCGAAATTCAGCATCGGTCCGGAGAAGTACGAGACCACCAGCGAGGTTGCCGTGATCATCACCGGCACCACTTCCATGCCGTGATATTTGACGCCGCCGAGATTGATGCCGATGTTTCGCCATCCTGCGCGATACACCATGTAGCCCGCGAGAATGAACATCACCACGTAGACAGCCGGGCCGGCGAAGTCGATGAACTTCTTGATGGTCTCCATGCCGTGCCAGAACACGAGCGCCTGCAACACCCACAACAACATGAAGCCGGCCCAGCCCAGGGTGGACAGCCCCATGAAGCCATGGTGATGCACGTCCGCATAGGGCAGCAGTTGCGGAACGAACTTCAGCACCACGATCACCAGCGCGCTCGAAGCCAGATAGGTTTGAATGCCGTACCACGCAACCGCGATCAAACCACGAATCACGGCGGGGATATTCGCGCCGAGCACGCCGAACGTGGCGCGGCAGGCCACCGGATAGGGCACGCCGTTCGCCTGACTCGGCTTCGCAATCAGGTTGCAGAGCACGTTGACAATCGCAATGCCGACCAGCAGCGCGATCAATACCTGCCAGCTCGTCAGCCCGAGCGCGAACAGACTGCCCGCGAACACATAGCCGCCGACACTGTGCACGTCCGACATCCAGAATGCGAAGATGTTATAGGCACCCCAGGTTTGATGGCGCAGTGGCGCCAGGTCTTCGTTGTACAGCCGCTCGCTGTAGCCTGCGGGTATCGACGGATCGCTGGGCGCGCCGCCGTCTGCATAGGTGGGAATTGCGGGACTGCCGGACGCTGCACTGAACTGAGCCATGACTCCTCCTTTGAATAGGGACCGTCGATTGCGAATCGAAGGACGTTGCATCGGCCATGCCAGTCGCGCCCTCCTCGTCCCGTTCCGGAAACGTAAGGTTCAAGCCGGCTGTAGACCGCGCCGCGGGTGTCTCCGTACTTGGTGTACTTGTGGTTATCGCACTGCCGGTAGCCGCGAATCCCGGCAATGCGTTACGACTTCAAGGCTGCCATTCGATGACGGCCACGCGTGCGCAAGCCGGCAGCGCTCACGCCGAGCCGCCTTGCAACGCTTGATCTGGTTCAGTTCAATTCAGTGCGGCGCGCACCAGCAAGCAGCGCGCACCGGGCGCCTGCCTCAGTCTGGCGCGGACTTGCCTTTGGATGAAACCGTGGACGCACCGTTAAGTGCGCCGAACACCTCATGCAGATCCGCCGCGCCACGTGCGGGGCGGTCCAGCATCTTCAACTCGACGCTTTGCAAATGGCGCGCCATCAGCGCCGCGGCCTCTTTTGCATCGCCGGCGTCGAGCGCGGCGAGAATCGCCTCGTGGTCTTCGAACGAGCACGGGCTGCGTCCAAGCGATTCATACAATGCCGAAATCAGCGTGGAACGCGCCACCAGTCCGTTCAGACAGTCGCACAGCACGGTGTTGCCGGTGAGCCCGGCCAACTCGGTATGAAACTCGCCCGACAGGCGAATCCACGCCGGAAAATCACGTGTTTCGAACGCTTTGCGTTCACGGCCGATCATGCTGCCGATACTCTTCAAACGGCGCATCCCATGACCGCCGCAAATCTTTTCAACCACCGCCAGTTCGATGATCCGGCGCATTTCAAACACTTCATGCACTTCCTGCAACGATGGGCTGGCAACGAATGCACCACGATTCGGTTCGAGGTCGACGAGATGGTCGGTGGCCAGTTGCGCCAGCGCCTGACGGATCGGTCCTCGCTTCACGCCGAATACTTCGCATAACTGTGCTTCGGTCAGCTTGGCGCCAGGTGCGAGCCGATGCTCGAGGATCGCGGCGCGGATGCGCTCGGCGATCACTTCGGGTTTTGAACCATTCGAGCTGGCGGAATCTGTGTCGGACATGATGTTCGTCTCGGTATGTTGGTCATCATAGGATGGACATAAAAATTGTCAACAATTTTTGCTTTGAATTTTGACAATTTTGATAAGGCCAAGGGTTCTGGACCCGCTGGCGCGGCGGGTCAGCCTTGCGTGGCTTGAGCACCAGTTTAATTAAGCGTGGCGGCGGCGCCTATTGGAAGCGGTTTTTGTCAACAAAATAGATGGGCCTTCACTGGCGCGTCTGCTGGCGGTTGACGGAAGTAATAGACCGTTAGTTGCGTTGCGAATTCAAAATGAAAGCGGGCAAACGCCCGCTTCCCTGCCCCTGCGAAGTTCAGGCGAGAGAGGGATAGCCCGACAACGTCAATTTGAACCCGTGCGCGCCGGCGACCAGGTGCGCGTCCGCACCGACCGGCAGCGTCAGCATGTTAGGAACATGGCCGAATTGCAGACCGGTGATCACCGGAATCCCGACCACCGACCTGACCTGTTCGATCATCGCGTGCACGTCGTAGCCGTTGTCGTAATCGTAGGGTTTGTCGCCGGAGAAATCGCCGAGCAGGAGTGCCTGCTGCTGCGCGAGGATGCCCGACAGATGCAGCTGATAAAGCATTCGCTCGAGCCGGAACGGCTGTTCATTGACATCTTCAACGAACAGAATGCCGCCCTGCACCGGAGGCATGTACTGCGTGCCGATCAGCGACGTCAGCACCGCCAGATTGCCGCCCCACAGCGTGCCGCTCACATCGGCAGTCTGCGCTTGCGGCGCGTTGCTCGTCACCGTCATGGTCGGCTGGGTCAGCGCGGACCAGAAGTGCCGCATGGTGAATTCGCTCAGATCTTCCGCGCCGAAGTCGCTCATCAACATCGGGCCGCCGAACGTTTTCAGTCCCGCGCGCGCCAGCAAAGCCAGCTGAACCGCGGTGAAATCGCTATGGCCCACCAGTGCGACCGGTTGATCGGTCAGTCGCCGTTGCAACCCATCGTAGTCGAGTCCGTGAAGGATGCGCACCGCGCCGTAGCCACCACGCACGGCCAGCACGATGTCGGGCAATTGACGCGAGGGATCGGCCAGCCGGTTCAGCTCGGCGGCACGCTCGCCGTCAGTGCCGGCGAAACGCTGGTATCGGCGCCGGGTCGCCTCGACACCGTTGACGCGATGCCCCTGGGCATGCAGGCGGCGCAACGCGCGATGCAGCACTTCGGAATCATGCGGATACCCGGACGGTGCGATCAGCTCAATGGTGCGATGGACGGTCATTGGCGAGACCTGTTGGACGTTGTTGTGTTGTTTAGAGCGGCTCGGCCGGCCCCGGTTCGGTATGCGCTTCACCGCGCGCCGCCGCGCGTGCTTCACGGCTTGCGCGACGCCGCTCCGCAAAGAACGATCTGAGCGCGGCGCTGCATTCGGTTTCAAGCACGCCGCCCGTCACCGTGGCGTGGTGATTCAACTGCGGATTCGCAAATGCATCGACGACACTGCCGCACGCTCCCGTCTTCGGATCGCGTGCCCCAAACACGACGCGGGCGATGCGCGCGTGCATGATCGCGCCGGCGCACATCAGGCAGGGCTCGAGCGTCACGTAGAGTTCGCAGCCCGGCAGCCGGTAGTTCCCGACGGCTTGCGCGGCGGCCCGCAACGCGACCATTTCCGCGTGCGCGGATGGGTCGTGCGCGCCGATCGGATGGTTGAACCCCGTGGCGATGACGTCGTCGCCACGCACGAGTACCGCGCCGACGGGCACCTCGCCGGCTGCGCGGGCCTGTTCGGCGGCGGCCTGGGCGAGCGCCATGAAGCGACGATCGCGCTCCGACCCGGCCCGTGCGGGCGGTTCGTCTGGCGGAGGATCGGTGTGGAACGACGCAGGGGCGGCAACCGTTTGAGCCGAATCGCTCACCGGCACCGTCGTGCCGAAACCGGCGAATTCAGGCTGGGCAGCCGGCAACGTCGCCGTCCCGGCCGATTTGTCACACTCCGCGGACTCGACCGGCTCCGGGCCTGACTCGACACAGCGGGCAAGCGGCACGCTCACTGCGAACCCGCTTCAGCCGCATTGAGATTGC
>NZ_JAXDPY010000133.1:0-8238 GCF_034668105.1 Paraburkholderia sp.
AGAAAAAACTCAGGCGGGGCGATCGACGGGAGGAAGTATGAGTCAATGTATAACCTTCGTGTTACCGGATCATCTGGGGTTGTTCTGTCGAAAGGAATAAGAATTGGAAGCGTGCTGGTTGGTATGCTGGGTGCGATGGTTATTATTGCAATAATAACAACACCAAACTCAAGTAACGCAGCGTTAAGTTTGAAGGGCCAGCTGGCCACGAGTTGGCCGGTAGTCTGGGTTGCGGTTGTAGGTATGCAATTTATTCTGTTTGGTACGGTAGTGCTTGCAACGTATTGGATCGCTGCGAAGTTTGTTTGTCTCTTTAGAGGCGGGAGGTGAATGTGAATGACATTTCAAATAATAAATATTCGATATAAAAATCGATGTAGGCGTGTTTCTTTTTTAATTATATATCGGATTCATTAAATAATTAACTTGATGCCTTGATTTTATGTCGAGTCTGGTAAGGTGAAAAATTGATGCTCTTAATGAATTTTTTGTCGGAGAGTCGGTGAATTGCATCTTTATGCCAATTTTTCCGATCAAGCTCGTGCGTGTGATCATTTACGCATTCGGTGGATTGCTTTTCATGATCGGATTGTTATTTCCAGGGAAAATTCACGAGAGCGAAGGAATTGCTTTGTGGTTATGCGCGGTTGGTCGGAGTGTTCCGATAGTTCGTAGCTTGGATATATCTAAAAATTACACGTGTGCGCTATTTTCAAGTTTCGGACCAGGCGTCTATCTTGGAATGTTTTTCGGAATTTTATTGTGTTTCTGTAAATTTGAAAAGCCGGTTTCGGTAGAAAGGTTGCGGGCCGCATCGATCAAAGAGAAATTCGGTTTAATTTTTTGTCTTTTAATGTTTGTAGGGGGGACTTGGTTGATATCAACTCCCCCGGCGGCTGGTGGGTGGTTTATGCTTATATCATCCAGTCGGCTGGTGATGGCGATCATCGCTCCTGGATATTTGTTTGCTAACGCGGCAATATGGATGTTGATCTTTTTTCAAATTAAAGCGTGGTTTGGGGTAAAAAATGTATGCTATTAATAGAGGTGATTTTGTAGATCTTCAAAAATTTATTCAGGGTAATGCGGCGGATTTCTGGACCGCCGGGTCTTCGGCTATTGGGGCCGCCCTAAGCCAATTAAAAAACGCCGAAGCAGATTCCGCAAAAATATATGAGGAATTGGGGCGTAAAATGGCGGATGAGGCGCGCTATTTATCTGATCGTGCGGGTCACCATTCCGTTCTTCGAAGGGTTCGGCTCGACTTACCGGATTCGCGAGGCGAGGGCGCAAGCGGAGCTTCAGCAAGCGAACGTCGCCGAGGCCGAACAGCAGATCGCGTTGAATGTCTGGAAAAGCTATGAAGCGGTCCGGGCTGGCGCACAAACCGTGCAGCAAGCTGAAGCCCTGCAGGAGAACGCCGCCCTGGCGTTCGATGCAGCGCAGGCGCGCTATAGGATCGGGGTGGCGAACATCATGGAACTGCTGCACGCGCAAGACGCGCTTGTTGTCGCCAACCATCAGCGTATCGCAACGTTGGCCGACTGGTACGTTGCGCGCCTGAGTCTCGCGGCCAGCCTGGGCAAACTCGACTTAGGGCAAATACAAAACGGGTGACTGTGAAGCACCGTGATCAACGATCACGCCACGTCTTCACATCGTCTCCATTTCCTGCATCTGCCCCAGACCAAAAAAACGCCCTAACTCCCTCGCCAATTCATTTAACGCGCTCATTTCCTTCTGCGTTATTCGGCGCGCCTCCTGCGTATGAGACCAGTCGCCATATAACAGCGCCACCGTCTGACCGGTTTCGTCGACGACCGGCAGCAGCACGAAAGCGCGGGCGTCGTCGAACGAGCGGCGGAACCATTCGGGTAATCGCGCGATCATTTTCGGGTCGCGCGCGTTCTCGATGAAAATGCCGACCGAATTCGCGACCGCGAGATGAAACACGTCGGGTTCGAAGGCGGTGTTGAAGGTCAGCTTTGGCAGCGCCGCGTCGATCTTCGGACCGAGTCCGAGACGCGCCCGGAAGGTGCCGTTGCTGTGCTTGACGAACACCACCGTGCGCGCGAAGCCGAGCGCCGCCAACACGGTTTCCGCAGCCAGCGCCAACGCCGGCGCGAGCGCGCTGCCGTTCGGCAGGCCGCGCAGATCGCCTACGCCCGCCGCGATGCGCGCTTCCGGATTGAGCGCCTCGCGCGCGATCGCGTCCGCATTGGCGCGCAGCTCGACGATTTCGGCCATCACGCCATCGCCGCCTTCTTCACGGGCGAGTGCGATGCTCATCTGCTGCAGGACGTCCGGATCGGTGTTCAGCGCGTGGCTGTATGCCTGCGCCAGTCCGGCGATGCGTTCTTCGCGCTCCCAGTCCGGCATGTTCTGCTGGGTCAGCACGTCGGCCACAGCAGTCGAATAATTGGTGATGGCGCGCAGCCACTGCACCTGGCGCGGCTGCTCGACGTCCAGCGGATCGAACTCGCCCATCCCGGACCGGATCATGTCGGGCAGGCGCCAGCGCACCGCGGCTTCGGCGCCGATCTCGTCGAACGTCACGCCGAGCACCAGCACGCAGGCATCGGTCTCGATCGTGCCGTCTTCGATATGCCGGCGGATCTGATCCCACTCGGCGTCGAGATAGAACACCACCAGCAGTTTGCCGATCTGCCGCATCAGCGTGCAGACCACGGCTTCTTCGCCGGCACGCAGATCGCCGCGCTCGGTCAGCTTGCGCGCGACGCAGCCCGACAGCAGCGTGCGGTTCAATTCAAGTTTCGCGTCGATGCGGCGCGGCGCGCTGTGATGAAAGTGATCGACGATTTTCAGGCCGACCACCAGATGGCCGACCGCGTCCATGCCGAGCACCATCAGGGCGCGCGACACCGTGGTGATATTGCCGCCGAACGCCATATACATGGCCGAGTTGGCGAGCCGCAACACTTTTTGCGTCAACGCGAAATCCGACAGCACGACCTGCACGAGGCCGGTGAAATCGAGGTCGTCGTTGTTCATTGCCGCCATGGTGGTGCGCAGCGATTGCGACAGCATGGGGAAATCGCCACGCTCGCTCATACGCGTCCAAAGCCGGTCGAGCACCGCCGCCTTTACCATGTGAGTCCCGCAAAAACCATACATGTTCCAATGAATGCCACGCCGGCATCGAGCCGGTATCTTCCGCTGGACGCGAGGTTCGCCTGCATCGCTATGCGGTGTGCAGATGAAGCGTGCGCGCTTCGAACCGCTGCGCGAGTTCGTCGGAGGGCAGCGCCTTGCAGACGAGCCACCCCTGAATATGGTCGCATCCCATCTCGGTGAGCATGGTGCGTTGCGCTTCTGTTTCGACGCCCTCGGCAACCAGTTCGAGATCGAGTGTCTGCGCGAGCCCGACGACCGCGCTAACGATTGCCTGATCGTTCCGGGAGGTTAGCAGATTCTCGACAAAACTCCTGTCGATCTTGAGCTTGGCCAGCGGGAAACGTTGCAGGTAAGCGAGGCTCGAATAGCCGGTGCCGAAATCGTCGACGGCAAAGCGGATGCCCATCGCCGTCAGTTCTTCGAGCAAACCCTTCGCGTGTGCCGGGTCGTGCATCAGCAGGCTTTCGGTGATCTCGAACACGAGGCGGCGCGGATCGATGCCGGTCAACTCGATCGCTTCGCGCACGCTGTCCTTGAAACGCGGATCGCGGAACTGCTGCGGCGACACGTTGACGGCGACGTATTGCAATGAGATGCCCCGCGCGTCCCACTGGATCAGCTGCATGCAGGCGACCTTCAACACCCAGTTGCCGAGGAAGTTGATCAGGCCGATCGATTCCGCGAGCGGAATGAACATCGACGGGGGAACGAGGCCATGCACGGGATGCGACCAGCGGATCAACGCTTCGACACCGACCACGCCGTGCGTGCGGCTGCTCGTGATCGGCTGGAAGTGCAGCGAGAACTCGCCGTTGCGCACACCGTCGTAGAGGTCCGCTTCGAGCTTCAGGCGCTCGGCGTCGGCGGGGTTGTCGTCCGGTACGTAGAAGGCGAGCGTGTTGCCGCCGGCCGCCTTGGCCTGCAGCAACGCGTGATCGGCCCAGCGCAGCAGGTGGGTGTCGTGGGCCGCGTTATCGTTGGCGTGGCGCACATCGGGGTATAGCGCAATGCCGATGCTCGCCGACAGATGCACCTGCTGGCCGCTGAACACATACGGTTGCTGGATCGCGGTCAACAGGCGGCGCGCCAGCGCTTCGGCCGCGGCGGCCGCGTCGGTGCGGCTCGCGGCGGGCTTGATCAGGATCGCGAACTCGTCGCTGGCGATCCGCGCCACCGTTTCGCTCGGGCTCGTCATGTTCAATAGACGCCGCGCGGTGTCGCGCAGCATCTCGTCGCCGGCATCGTAGCCGAGCGCGCGGTTCACGCGCTGATAGTCGTCGAGGTCGAGCAGCAGCAGCGCAGCGGGGGTGCCGTGGGCGTCGGCCTGCTGTTGCGCCGCGAGCAGCGCGGGGATCAGCGCCGGCTGATTGGCCAGATTCGTGAGGCGGTCCAGATGCAGCGCCTGGATCAGGCGTTCCTCGGTAGCGTGCCAGGCCGATACGTCGAAGCCGGCGACCGCATAGCTGTCGACGCCGTCGTGGCTGCTGCGCACCACGCGCAGCTCGACGGTGATCGGGTAGGTCAGCGACTTGATGAGGCCAAGCGTCGCCTTTTCGACGTTGCCCGTCGAGGCGGCGCGCGCCAGCAGCGCGTCGAGCCGCGGCACATCGGCGGGTGCCACGAGATCGTGCAGCGTGATGGTCTCGAGATACTCCCGGTGATAGCCGATGAAGCGCAGGCTGGCATCGGATACATAGAGGAAGCGCAGCGTCTGATCGACGTGCGCCAGCAGATCGACGGCGCCGACCACCTGTTCCAGCTGCGCAGCGCGGCTTGCGCCTGGCTGCGGTTTGCCGGGGGCACGCCGGCCGAACGCACGAAACCGGTCGATGACCGTGCGCAAGGAGCCCCGGCGGGGCGCGATGATCCTGTTCGCTTCCATGTTTGTCGCTGGCAACCTGTGTTCGTCTGCAGGCGGGGCGGCTCGCTGCCCGCCGTGTCCGGGCGGGTAAGAGGTATCAGGCCGCCCCATCAGAACAGGATAACGACCCGCGGCGCGAAATCTTTAGCGCCGGCGGTAAAAAACAAATGGTAAAGAAGGGGGGGTGGTCCAGCGCGTGGCGCGACCGATTCAGTTAAAGTGCGACGGCCTGGCATCCGTTAATACGTCAAACCCGTTGTGCAGTGTCGGCCAGGACGTCGCTGCGTAGCTTTCCGAACACTTGCACCGATGATCCATGTCTGAACGCCACTTTGCCAGGGCCGCCCCCCGGCACGTCGAGGTGCCCGAGCAATGTGCCGAAGATGCCGATTCCGCGTCCGGGGCGCAGTTCGTCTATCTGGGCCGCCAGCCGATTCTCGATCGCGACGGCGCGCTCAATGCCTACGAATTGCTGTTTCGCGCCGGCGCGCATAACTATGCCGAGGTCACCAACGACGCTCAGGCGACCGCCCAGGTCGTGGCGCGCGCGATCGGCGGAATCGGCGTGGCGACCGTGCTGGGCCCGCACCGTGGCTTCGTCAATATCGACCGCGCGCTGCTCTTTAACGACATCGTCCATCTGATGCCACCTGAGCGCTTCGTGCTGGAGATTCTCGAAACCGTCAGGTTCGATGCGCATCTGGGCCGCCGGCTGACCGAGTTGCGCCGCGCCGGCTTCCAGGTGGCGCTCGACGACGTGTGCGAACTGTCGGACGAGCTGTTTGCCGCGCTGCCGCATGCCGACATCGTCAAGATCGACTTCCTGCAGACGGACCGGTCCACGCTTGCCGAGCTGGCGTCGACGGTGCGCGGCCATGGCAAGACGCTGATCGCGGAAAAGGTCGAGACACGCGAGGACTTTGTGCTGGCACGCGAGCTCGGCTTCGATCTGTTCCAAGGGTACTTTTTCGCACGGCCGCAGGTGCTGGCCGCGCCGCGCAACCGTTCGCCGCGCCCCGGCCTGCTGCGTTTGCTGGCGCTGTTGTCGCGCGATGCCGGGATTGTCGAGCTCGAGGCGGAGCTCAAGCTGAACCCGAGCGTGGTGGTGCAACTGTTGCGACTCGTCAATTCGAGCGCGTTCGGGTTGGGGCGCAATATCGCTTCGCTGCGCGAAGCCATCATCGCCACCGGCACGCGCCAGATCGCGCGCTGGGCGCAACTGCTGCTGTACGCCGACCGCACCGATCTGCCGTGGCGCGCCGATCCGCTGGTGCAACTGGCGGGCACGCGCTCGCGCTTCATGGAACTGGCCGCGAGCTGGCTGCGCCCGGCCGATAGCGAATTCGCCGATGCCGCCTTCATGACCGGGATTTTTTCTCTGGTCCACGTGGTGATCGGCACTACGCCAGCGATTGCCCTCGAGAAACTTGGCCTTGCGCCGCAGATTCGCGAGGCGATTGTCACGCGCAGTGGCCGGCTTGGCGCCTTGTTGCGGATTGCCGAAGCAGCCGGCGAGGGCGCCGATGCCGCGCTGATCGCCGCGGGATCCGATGTCCCAACCGGTTTCGCCGCGCTTACGCCCGAGGTGCTGGCCGAACTGAACCTGTCGGCTGCGGCGTGGTTTGGCGCCCATATCCAGGAAGCGGTCGTCTGAGGGGAGTTGGGCTGAGATGCCGCCGGGTTGCTCCGCGCTTTGCCGGAGTTTTGTTGTGGCAGCGGATGGGGCTGGTAGCGCAGGCTCGCAAGCCGGCTCCCGGGCGTTGTCCGGTCGTTGTATCACGACGCTGCGGGCGCGGGTCCCCGGTCGCATTCTTTCTGCAGGTTCTGACGTATTTTGTCTGTACGTGGTCCAATAGCGGATGGAGATGCTGGAGGCCGAGTGGACGCGGCGACCTTCGGCTAATTGTGCCAATCACGTGCACGGACGTTTCGAGGGACTGCAAATGAAGAGAAAACTTGTACCGGTGACGCTGGCTGCCGTGTTGTCGGTGGGATTCGCGATGCATTCGCTGACGGCCTCGGCCACGCTCAAGCCGGGCGATGCTGCGCCGCCGTTCACCACGCAGGCTTCGCTGGGTGGCAAGAGCTACACGTATTCGCTTTCCGACGAGCTGAAGAAGGGGCCGGTGGTGCTGTATTTCTACCCGGCGGCGTTCACGAAAGGTTGCACGATCGAAGCTCACGAGTTTGCCGACGCCGTCGACGAGTACAAGAAATATGGCGCGACCGTGATTGGCGTGTCGCACGACAACATCGACACCTTGACGAAGTTTTCGGTGAGCGAATGCCGCAGCAAATTCCCGGTGGCGGCGGATGCTGATTCGAAGGTGATTGGCGCATATGACGCCGGCATGCCGATGCATAGCTCGATGGCCAATCGCGTGTCGTACGTGATCGCTCCGGATGGCAAGATCATTTACGAGTACACGAGCCTTTCCCCGGAGAGGCATGTTGAGAACACGCTGAAGGCGGTGAAGGAATGGGCGGCGACGCATAAGTCGCCGTAAGGAGCTGGCCTGCCCGTCGCGCGGGGGGCGCTTATCGCGCGCGGCTGCGCATTTTTCGCAATGGTTTTTTGCCATGGGATTGGGGCTGCGCCGTGCTAGGCTGATTTTTTGTCTAGCGAGCTTGCGATGCCGATTCTTGTTGCGTTGATTGCGCTGATCGCGCTGGTGTATGGCGCCGTGCGGGCGTTTTATGCCTTGCAGGCGGCATTTGGGTTGGCCGTTGCGGTTGGGGTGGCTGTTCTGGTTGTTTTGCTTTTGATTGCCGCGGTTGTTTATTGGTGGCGGCGTCGGAAGGAAGTCGCGCCTAATGTTCGCGATGGCGATTGGACTCATGAGTTGAAGGGGACCTGGGGGTCGGTCCGGCTTGCTGCAGGCAAGCGGTTATGTGAGGTGCGCCTCGCCGGCGAGCAGGGGGATTATATTTTTGCTGATCTGCTGGGGGCTGAGGTGCAGCGCCATGATGCTCAATGGCAGGTCGCTTTGAAGGTTAAGGACGCTAAGCGTCAGGTTTGGGTTTTGCCCATGGCGGGCGAGCGGCAGGCTAAGCAGTGGGTAAGGATTTTTTTGCTTGCCGTGCGGCAGGGGCTTTAGATTTGGTTTTTTGCCTGCTCGGCGGTTTTGGGTTGTATACCTGCGGCGTTGGCCTTTCCTTGATTTGTTATTGGTCTATTAGCGTCGCCCCTGTGCGGGGCGGGCACCGGGAGTGTCTGATTTTTTGTGTGCAAGGCAGATAAG
>NZ_JAXDPY010000134.1:0-3064 GCF_034668105.1 Paraburkholderia sp.
GCACGGCACGGCGCCTGTAAGCCCCACCGACGAACTGAACGGAACGGCGCCGGTATCACGCAGGCACCTGCGAGTCATCCCGCTTGCAGGCATCGCGTGAGAGCAGTACGGCACGTTCCGCAGATCTAACAAGAAAGCAGCACGGAGGAGAAGTGATCGAGCTTCACGCTTTCGACGATCAACGCGCCCAATCCGACGCGTTGGCGAAAGCGGTTGGCGACGCGTTACATGCGTCGCTCGCCGCACAGGCGGGCACGTCCGTTACCGGCACGTCCGCTACCGGCACGCCAGATACTGGCGCGCGCCCGGCAATGCTTGCAGTGTCCGGCGGCACCAGTCCGCGTCCGTTCCTGCAGACCTTGTCCACGCAATCCTTCGACTGGGCGCGCATGGCCGTGACGCTGGTCGACGACCGCTGGGTACCGGAAACCGACAGCGCGAGCAATTCGCAACTCGTGCACGACACGCTGTTGCAGAATGCCGCGAAGCACGCCGCGTTCTGGCCGCTGGTCGACACCACGCAAGAGTTGAACGCGCACGTTGCCGCGCTGAATGCGGATCCGCGCTTTAGCGTGGTGCCGGACGTCGCGATTCTCGGCATGGGCGAAGACGGCCACACCGCGTCGCTTTTCGCGGATGCGCCTGAGTGGGACCACGCGATCACCACGGCTGAGCGCTTCGTGGCCGTGCATCCAGGCAGCGCGCCGCATGCGCGCGTGAGCTGGTCGCTGTCCGCCTTGAAAGAAGTGAAGCAGTTGTATTTGCTGATCGCGGGACCGCGAAAGATGGACGTGCTGAATGCCGCCGCCGCTTCGCTACAAAAAAATGCCATCTCGCAGTTGGCAAACGACAAGGGAGTAAGACTCGATGTCTACTGGTGTGCAAAGTAAGGCTGTTCCGGGCGCGGGCCAGCACGCCGACGGACCGAGGCTGCTCGCCGATATCGGAGGCACCAATGCGCGTTTCGCGCTCGAATACAGCCCGGGCGAGATCGCCTCGGTGCAGGTCTATCCGTGCGCCGACTATCCGGGCGTTGCCGAAGTCATCAAGAAGTACCTGAAGGACACCAAGATCGGCCGCGTGAATCATGCGGCGATTGCGATCGCGAATCCGGTCGACGGCGATCAGGTGAGCATGACCAATCACGACTGGAGCTTTTCGATCGAAGCCACGCGCCGCGCGCTCGGCTTCGACACGCTGCTCGTCGTGAACGACTTTACCGCGCTTGCGATGGCGCTGCCCGGTTTGACCGATGCCCAGCGCGTGCAGGTGGGCGGCGGTGCGCGTCGTCCGAACAGCGTGATCGGCCTGCTTGGCCCGGGCACCGGCATGGGCGTGTCCGGCTTGATCCCGGCCGACGACCGCTGGATCGCGCTCGGCAGCGAAGGCGGCCACGCCACGTTCGCGCCGTCTGATGAACGCGAAGACATCGTGTTGCAATACGCGCGCAAGAAGTGGTCGCATGTCTCGTTCGAACGCGTGGCCGCGGGCCCGGGCATCGAAGTGATTTACCGCGCGCTGGCGGGCCGCGACAAGAAGCGTGTGGCGGCGAACGTCGACACGATCGAGATCGTCAAGCGGGCGATGGAAGGCGAGCCGCTCGCGGCCGAATCCGTCGATGTGTTCTGCGGGATTCTCGGCACTTTCGCGGGCAATATCGCGGTGACGCTCGGCGCATTGGGCGGCATTTACATTGGCGGCGGCGTGGTGCCGCGGCTGGGTGAATTTTTCGCGCGTTCGTCGTTTCGCAAACGGTTCGAGGCGAAGGGCCGCTTCGAGGCGTATTTGCAGAGCGTGCCGACCTACGTGATTACCGCGGAATACCCGGCATTTCTGGGGGTTTCCGCGATTCTCGCCGAGCAGTTGTCGAACCGTGCGGGCGGCAGTTCATCGGCCGTGTTCGAGCGGATTCGCCAGATGCGCGATGCGTTGACGCCGGCCGAACGCCGCGTGGCCGATCTCGCGTTGAATCATCCGCGCTCGATCATCAACGATCCGATTGTGGATATTGCGCGCAAGGCTGACGTGAGTCAGCCGACGGTGATCCGCTTTTGCCGTTCGCTTGGCTGCCAGGGCTTGTCGGATTTCAAGTTGAAGCTGGCGACGGGTTTGACCGGCACGATTCCGGTAAGTCATAGCCAGGTGCATCTGGGCGACACCGCGACGGATTTTGGCGCGAAGGTGCTGGACAATACCGTGTCGGCGATTTTGCAATTGCGCGAGCATTTGAATTTCGACCAGGTCGAGCGGGCGATCGATCTGTTGAACGGCGCGCGGCGGATCGAGTTTTACGGGCTCGGCAATTCGAACATTGTCGCGCAGGATGCGCATTACAAGTTTTTCCGGTTTGGCATTCCGACTATTGCCTACGGCGATCTGTATATGCAGGCGGCTTCCGCTGCATTGCTTGGCAAGGGTGATGTGATCGTTGCCGTGTCGAAGTCGGGGCGTGCGCCTGAGTTGCTGCGGGTGCTGGATGTCGCGATGCAGGCGGGGGCCAAGGTGATTGCTATTACGTCGAGCAATACGCCTTTGGCCAAGCGCGCTACGGTGGCTTTGGAGACCGATCACATTGAGATTCGCGAGTCGCAGTTGTCGATGATTTCGCGGATTTTGCATCTGGTCATGATTGATATTCTTGCCGTTGGCGTGGCGATTCGGCGCGCTGTGCCCAGCGCGGATGTGGCTGAGACGGTCGCCAAGGCGCGGCAAGGGGCCGATGATGATGCTACTGCAGTGCTTGACTGGTTGAGTCATGGGGCCGCTTCTTCGGCGCGGGATTAAGGGTTGGGCTTTCGCGGGGGCGTCGTTTTTTTGGACGCCTGTGGCGTTGGCCTTTTCTTGATCTGGGTTTTTTGGCCTTTTCTTGATCTGGGGGTTTTTGGCCTTTCCTTGAGTTCTTATTGGTCTATTAGTGTCGCCCCTGTGCGGGGCGGCACTTACTTTCTTTGCCGCCGCAAAGAAAGATAAGCAAAGAAAGCGGCTCAACCCGCTAGCCCATAAGCGGGTCCCCCGCACAGTCACGGTAGTGGTGCATCTGGAATCTGTGTTCTCGCGCATTTCG
>NZ_JAXDPY010000135.1:0-17937 GCF_034668105.1 Paraburkholderia sp.
CGTTCTTCGGAATGGTCACGAGCGTAATCGCGGTGATGAGCCCGAAGCCGATCAGCATCAACGCGACCGGCCACGCTGCATGCACCTGTGAATACAACGCAATGGCAGCCACAGGCGCGAGCCCGCCGGAAAACACCGAAGCGATTTCGTGGCCTAACGCCATGCCCGAATAGCGGACTTCGGTGGGGAAGAGTTCGCCCATCAGCGCGGGCTGCGTGCCGATCATCGCACCGTGGCAGAAGGGCAAACCGAGTGCGAGCGACAGGAACACGAGCAGCGGTTCATGCGTGTCGATCAGCCAGAACGCCGGAAACGCGATCACGACGAGGCCAAGCGCGCCGATCATATACACCGGCCGGCGTCCAATCAGGTCCGATAGCCGGCCCCATAGCACGATCGTGACGAGTTCGAGCAGCATCGCGAGCATCACGCCGCCAAGCATCACCGAAACCGGCACGCCGATCGACTTGCCGTACACCAGCACGAACGACAGAAAGATATACGTGCCGCCGTTTTCGGCGACGCGCAGGCCCATCGCCTGCAACACCTGTTTGGGGTGCTGGCGCAGCACGGTCAGCACCGGCATGTGCTTCGGTTTGGCAGCGGTGAAATCGCGGCTCTCAGGCAGGCTCCGGCGAATATAGACACCGACGCCGAAAATCAACACGCTCGCGAGAAACGGCACACGCCACCCCCACGACATGAAACTCTCGAGCGGCAGCCGCTGCACCAGATAGAACGCGGCGGCCGACAGCACGAAGCCGCCCGCCACGCCCAACTGACTGAACGACGCATAGTAGCCGCGCCGATTCGCGGGCGCGCTTTCACTAATGAGCAGCACGCCGCCGCCCCATTCGCCGCCTGACGCGATGCCTTGCACGACCCGCAAACAGACCAGCGCGATGGGCGCGAGAAAGCCGATTTGCGAGAACGTCGGCAACAGGCCAATGCCGAAGGTCGCCACGCCCATCATCATCAACGTGACGACGAGGGCGCGTTTGCGGCCATGCCGGTCGCCGATATGCCCGAATACGATGCCGCCCAGCGGCCGCGCCAGAAAACCGATGGCAAAGCCGGCGAACGCGGCGAGCGTGCCCATCAACGGGTCGCCGTGCAGCGGGAAGAACAGCGGGCCAAAGATCAGCGCCGCGGCTGTACCGTACAGAAAGAAGTCGTACCACTCGAGCGCATTGCCGAGCACGGAGGCGACGATGATCCGCCGCAGCGTGCGCGAGGTCGCCGGTGCGGCAGGGGCGGCAGGCGATCCGGCCGTGGGAGATAGCGTGTCGTTTGGCATCGTCGGGTTCGCTGGTAGGGGGAGAGGGGACGCTAGCGCCCGGGAGACTTTGCGATCTGGCCGCCGATGCCGAAATCGGTATCCGGAATGTCCTTGATCATCACGCGGGCGGCCTCGAGCGGCGTGTCGAGCACGGCGGCACCGGTTTCGCTGAGCGCGGCGACGAGCGCGGTCGCTTCCGCGTGGCCGGCTGCAAGATAAATCTCTAGTGTAGGCATTGATTTGCTTCGCTCGAATCGTGATCGGTCACAACAGGAAGCCGATGGCGCTGAGCGCCTCGGTCGAATCGATCAGGCGGATCACCTTCTGCACGATGCGCGGCTCGCCACTCGCGAAATTGACGCGATGCGTGAGATCGGCCGCGAACAGGATCGACTTGCCGCGCTTGTACGCCACGATGACTTGCGCCGAGTTCACTTCGACCTCGTCGCTCGAATCGCTGGTCAGCGTGAAACGCGAGACCGTGCGCACGGTGCGGGCCGCGTCGCTTGCCGAGGCCGAATAGCCGGACATCATGCGTTGCACGCGTTTTTCGCGCATGTCCTGATCGTCGTACGCGTAGTTCAGCGAGGCGGCGAAATCCGTGGTGTCGGGATCGATCGGTACCACGTAGAAGCCCGCCGGGTCCCACAGCGAAAGCCACTCTCGATAGTCCTTGCGATCCAGCAGTTCGGCTTCGCGCCAGATCAGTTCGATCGCATCGGCAAAGGTCTTCTGCGAGAACAGCGTGTTCCTGTCGTCCATCATGCTTGCTCCATCATCGTGCGCCATTGCGCATACGCTTCGCGCATCCCGGTTTCGTCGGTGGCGTGGGCGGTCTTTTCGCCGTTCGGCGCGGTGCTCTCGCGATTCAGGCCACGGTTCACGAGAATCGGCAGATCGGGGCCGGCATGCGAGCCGCGCTGTACGCGCTCCCATGCTTCGGCGTCGTCGGGGCTGCCGAAACCGAACGGGCCCTGGAAGTGTTCGTGAATGCGCAGACGCACGCGGTTGGCTTCTTCCGGGCCACCGTCCATCGCGAGGGCGACGTGGCGGATTTCGGTCTCGTTGGCGGAGATCGGCCGCAGCACGCGGAAAAATGCCATCGACAGCGCGAGGTTGGGAAACAGATTCAGGTTGAAGCCGACACCCATCAGCGAACGCACGATGCGGCGCACTTCTTCAGGCGGGTGTTTTTTTGCGAGCGTAGCGGCAAGTTCCTCGAAGCGCTCAGGGATCGGCGCGCCGTCGTCCTTATCCAGATCGACGAGTTCCGGCACCAGCACGGCAAGGCTATGGCCATTGCCGAGCGAGCGGCAGAAGGCTTCGTCGCTCGTCATGAAGCTCGTGATCGCGGCAGCGGTTTCGTCGTCGATCGATTTCATCCACGACTTGTGGACCACCGGGAAGTGATACAGATCGGTGGTGTTTTCGAGCTGGATCTTCCAGTTGCCGTTAAAGCGGAAGCGATGTTCACCGTTGGCTTTGATCGGATAGCCCGCGCCTTGCTTCATGAACAGATCGATCCACGGCTTGGCGCCGCCGAGAAAATCTTCGAGCGGCTCGATCTCCTGATTGAAACTCGCGAAGATCAGACCTTGATAGACGCCTACCCGCAGACTGGCGAGCGGCAACTCGGTCTTGTCGATCACACCTTCATAGCCGTCGCCGTAGGGCAGTGCGCGCAATGCGCCGTCGAGGCCATACGTCCAGCTGTGATAGGGACACGTGAAGCCTTTCGCATTGCCCTTGTGCTGCTCGCATACCGTCGCGCCGCGATGGCGGCAGCGATTTTGCAGCACGTTCACGGCGCCGCTCTTGTCGCGCACTACGATCACCGGCTGGCGGCCAATCGTGGTGGTGCGGAAGTCGCCCGGGTTCGGCAATTCGCTTTCGTGCGCGACCCAGATCCACGTCTTGTAGAAAATGCGCTCGAGTTCGGTTTCGAAAACCGCCGGGTCGTAGTACAGCGACGGGGCGACGCGGTCGGACTGCGCGCGCTGATACAACGCGCTGGTGTCGACGGTCTGATATGAGGATTCGCTCATCGGTTTCGTAGGTGGGGTGATCGATGAAGCAAAGTCTCGCCGACTCACTGATATGCGTCAAATTGATCTAAAATAAACTGTAAGATCAATCTCATGGATATCTGGATGAATTCGCTGGACCACGTCGACCTCAATCTGCTGCGCGTTTTCCAGGCAATCGTCGAGGAACGCAGCCTCACGCGGGCCGGACAGCGGCTCGCGTTGTCGCAGCCGGCGATCAGTTACTCGCTCGGGCGTTTGCGAACCCTGTTCGACGATCCGCTGTTCATTCGCACGCGCGCCGGCATGCAGCCCACACCGATCGCACTCGAACTGTCGGGCATCGTGGCACGGGCGCTGGACACGGTGCGTGAAGCGCTGCGCTATGCGGAGCATTTCAATCCGGCGGTGAGCACGCGCACATTCCGGTTATCGCTGTCCGATGCGGGCGAGCTGGCGTATTTGCCGCCGATTTGCGAGGCGTTGCACCAGCAGGCGCCACGCGTGAAATTGCGCATCGAGCCTTTGCCGGTTGAAGAGATCGAAGACGCGTTGCGCGCGAGCCGGCTGGATTTTGCAATCGGCAATCTGCCCACGCTGACCGCACGCACGCGCCATCAACCATTGTTCGAAGAGACTTACGTTTGCATGACGCGTAAGCGGCGCGGCTTGCCGCGCACGAAAGAGTTGAGCATGAAGGCGTTTCTGGACGCGTCGCACGTGCAGATCACGTCGGTCGAGCATAGCCACTACGCGCTCGACGATGCGTTTCGCGCGCAGGGCGTGGGCCGGCATATCGCGCTGGAATTGCCGCATTTCGTGGCCTTGCCGAGCGTGCTGGCGGTGACCGACCTGTTCGCCACGCTGCCACGGCGTCTCGCGCAGATTTTCAATCGGGACGGCGGATTTCAGCTTTACGAGTTGCCCGTCACGTTGCCCATGGCGGCGGTCACGATGCATTGGCATGAGCATTTCGACCAGGATGAAGGCAACGTGTGGTTGCGCAATCTGATGGGCGATATCGTGCGGCGCTTCGACGAGCGTTGAGAGTGAGTGCTGCGGGCCGTATCAAACCCGCTTGAACAACTCCCGTGCCAACGAACACAGCAACGTCGTCGCGGGCGACTCGTCCTGCAAGCGCCGGCTCATGATGATCGGCGACGCGATATTGGCCGTCGGAACCGGCCGGTACACCACGCCATGGGCGCGCAAACCCTCGACGCTTTCCGGCACGAGACATACGCCGACTTGCGCCGCCACCAGACCCAGCGCGGTTTGCAATTCCCTCACTTCATGAATCGCCTTCGGCTCCAGCGCGTGGTCGTGCATCGCCGAGAGTTGCTGGTCCGCGTAGCTCGGCCGCGGCGTGCTCGGATAGACGATCAGCGTTTCGTGCGCGAGCGCAGCGAGCGTTAGCGGCTTCTTTTGTCTTGCGAGCGGATGGTCTTGCGGCAGTGCCGCAATCATCCGTTCTTCGACGAGTACCTCGCGCGCCAGTTGCGCATCGTCGAAACGCAAGCGGCCGAAGCCGACATCGATACGGCCGCCCTTGAGAGCCGCGAGCTGCTCGATCGTAAACATTTCGATCAGCGAGAGCTCGATATGCGGCGCGGCCTCGCGAAACGCTCGGATCACCGCCGGCAATGCACGGTAGAGCGTGGACGGCACGAAGCCGATCACGATGCGCTCCGCCAGTTGCGCGAGGCGTCGGGTGAGCGGGGCGAGCTCGTCGGCGTCGTCGATGAGGCGCCTTGCCTGCGCGTAGAAAATCCGGCCGGCTTCGGTCAGCCGCAGCGGCCGCGCGCCGCGTTCGAACAGCGGCAGGCCGACGCTCTCTTCGATCTGCTGGATCTGGCGGCTGAGCGGCGGCTGCGTCATATGCAGGCGATTGGCGGCCCGCGTGATGTTCATTTCTTCGGCGACCGCGATGAAATAGCGGAGTTGGCGAAGTTCCATGCATACCCCTAAGGTATGGAAGTAGTCGGAATCGGTGTTGGACTGCTTCGCGGGTTGTTTCTACTATGGAGCCCTCGGTCAAGCAGTTCAGGAGAGCAACGAATGATAGCAACACCCGTGAAGATCGAGAGCGTGGAGACGATTCTCGTCGACGTCCCGACGATTCGTCCTCACCGTCTCTCGGTCGCAACGATGAACTGCCAGACGCTCGTGCTGGTGCGTATCCGTTGCGCGGACGGCGTGGTTGGCGTGGGCGAGGGCACGACCATCGGCGGTCTCGCGTATGGCGAGGAAAGCCCGGAAAGTATCAAGGTCAATATCGATACGTACTTCGCGCCGCTGCTCAAAGGCATGGACGCGACCCGCCCAGGCGCGGCAATGGCGAAGCTGCGCGCGCTGTTTCAGGGCAACCGTTTTGCCAGATCCGCACTTGAAACCGCGTTGTTCGATGCCCAGGCGCAGCGTCTCGGCGTGCCGTTGTCGGAGCTGTTCGGCGGCCGCGTGCGCGATTCCGTGGATGTTGCATGGACCCTCGCGAGCGGCGACACGACGCGCGATATCGACGAAGCCGAGCGCGTGTTCGAGGCGAAGCGGCATCGCGTATTCAAACTGAAGATCGGTTCGCGCGCGGTGGCCGACGACGTCGCGCATGTCGTGGCGATCCAGAAAGCCGTGGAAGGACGCGGCGAAGTACGGGTCGACGTGAATCAGGCATGGACTGAATCCGAAGCGATCTGGGCCGGCAAGCGTCTGGCCGATGCGGGCGTTGCATTGATCGAGCAGCCGATCGCCGCGGAGAATCGCGGTGGCCTCAAACGCCTGACCGATCTTTCGCACGTGCCGATCATGGCCGACGAAGCGTTGCATGGCCCGGCCGATGCCTTCGCCATCGCCAGCGCGCGTGCCGCCGACGTGTTCGCCGTGAAGATCGCGCAATCAGGCGGTTTGACCGGCGCGGCCCATGTGGCGGCAATCGCAACGGCCGCGAACATCGACCTGTATGGCGGCACGATGCTCGAAGGCGCGGTCGGCACGATCGCTTCGGCGCAACTCTTCAGCACGTTCGGCGAACTGAAGTGGGGCACTGAACTGTTCGGGCCGTTGCTGTTGACTGAAGAGATTCTCACCGAGCCGCTACGTTACGAGAATTTTGCCTTGCATCTTCCAGAAGGGCCGGGTCTCGGCATCACGCTCGACTGGGAGAAGATCGACCGCTTGCGGCGCGATACGAAGAAGGGCGCAAGCGTCACCACGAACTGACGGTTCATCCGCTAGCCGCCAGGCACATTAAACGAAGGAGATACCCCATGAACAAGCAAGCCATCGACGCACTGCTGCAAAAGATCAACGACAGCGCCACCAGTGAAGGTAATCCGCGCACCAAGCAGGTCGTCAACCGCATCATTCGCGACCTGTTCTACACGATCGAAGACCTCGACGTGCAGCCGGACGAGTTCTGGACCGCGCTGAACTATCTGGGCGAAGCAGGCAGGAGCGGCGAGCTCGGTCTGCTGGCCGCGGGCCTCGGCTTCGAGCATTTTCTCGATCTGCGCCTCGACGAAGCCGAAGCGAAAGCCGGTATCGAAGGCGGCACGCCGCGCACCATCGAAGGTCCGTTGTATGTGGCGGGCGCGCCGCTGTCCGACGGCCATGCACGCCTCGATGACGGCACCGATCCCGGTCAGACGCTGGTGATGCGCGGCCGCGTGCTCGGCGAAGACGGCAAGCCGCTGGCCAATGCGCTGGTTGAAGTGTGGCACGCGAACCACCTCGGCAATTACTCGTACTTCGACAAATCGCAGCCGGCCTTCAATCTGCGCCGCTCGATCCGTACCGATGCCGAAGGCAAGTACAGCTTCCGCAGCGTGGTGCCGGTGGGTTACTCGGTGCCGCCGCAAGGACAGACGCAGTTGTTGCTCGATCAGTTGGGCCGTCACGGACATCGTCCGGCGCATATCCACTTCTTCGTGTCGGCGCCGGGCTGCCGCAAGCTGACCACGCAGATCAATATCGACGGCGACCCGTATCTGTGGGACGACTTTGCGTTCGCCACCCGCGACGGCCTCGTGCCGGCCGTCAAGCAGGCCGAAGGGGCGCAAGGCAAGCCGTATGGCGTGGAAGGCCAGTTCGCGTTGATCGACTTCGACTTCACGCTGTTCAAGGAACGCGACAACCTGCCGGGCGCTGAAGTGGAGCGCGTGCGCGCCGAAGCCTGAGGCTCACCGTCAGACGCGTCGACGCCTGAAAGGCGTGGACGTATCGCATGAAATCTATCGGCCCTGGCTGCGCGGCATGGTTTGCCGGGCAGCCAGGGTTCTTTTATGACCGATCAGAAGGAGAGCAAGCATGCTGTTTCATGTTGAGATGACCGTCAATCTGCCGATCGATATGGACGCCGAGCGCGCCGCGCGCCTGAAGTCCGATGAAAAGGCGATGTCACAGAAGCTGCAGCAGGAGGGGGTATGGCGGCACCTGTGGCGCATCGCCGGGCGCTACGCGAATATCAGCGTGTTCGATGTGGAAAGCCCCGCGCATCTGCATGACGTGCTGAGCCAGTTGCCGCTGTTTCCGTATATGGATGTTGAAGTGCGCGCGCTGTGCCGGCATGCATCGTCGATTCGCGACGACGACCGATAAGCGCTCGCAAAGCGCTAGAAGAAGGTGCTGCGAATGCAGCACCGGTTTGCATCGGAGTCAGGCTTAAAGATCGAGTACCAGCAACGGCGAGCTCGCGCGTGACACGCAGCAACAGATCACTTTGCCGCCCGCGCGTTCCGCTTTACTCAGGCAATGGTCGCGATGCTCGGGCGTGCCGCTCACCACGTCGACCATGCAGGTGCCGCACACGCCTTCACCGCATGAGGTGTCGACTTCAATCCCGATCGACGCCAGCGCCGCGACGATCGTCGTGTGTTTATCCACGTGTACCGTTGCGCCGCTGCTGGCGATCCGCACGTCGAATGCGTCGAGCGAATTCGCTTCACCGGTAGCAGCCGGAGAAGGGTCCGCCGCGAAACGTTCGAGATGGATCGCGTCAGCCGCAACACGCGTTTCGCCGCTCGCCACGACACGTTCCATGAAAGGCCCCGGGCCGCAGGTATAGATGTGCGTGCCGGCGCGTGCGTTGGCGACGCATTCGGCTAGCGCCGTGTTCAGTTGATCTGGTTCGACGCCAAAATGAAACCGCACGAAATCGCTGAATGGTGCGCGCGACAGCAGCGGCAAGAACGCGGCATGCTCGGCGCTGCGGGCGAAATAGTGCAATACGAACGGCTGGTTCTGTTTGAGCAAACGGTACGCCATGCTCAGGAGCGGCGTGACGCCGATGCCCGCGGCAATCAGAATGTGCTCGCTCGCGCCGGCGGCGAGCTGGAACAGATTGCGCGGCGCGCCTATCGTCAATTCGCTGCCGACGCTGACTTCGTCGTGCAGCGAACGCGACCCGCCGCGCGACGCCTCTTCGCGTTTCACCGCGAAGAGATGCGCGTCACGATGATCCGGGTCGCCACACAGCGAATATTGGCGCGTGACGCCCGAAGGGCCAGTGACGTCGATGTGCGCACCTGGTTCGTAGTGATCGAACGGTTGACCGTCCAGACGCGACACGCTGAACGAGCGCACGCCGTGTGCTTCGTCACGTACGCTGTCGACGCGCACGTTGAAGGTGGTTCTTTCCATGATCTTGCCGGCAAAAAGGACAGCGTGGAGCAGAGCGGGCACCGCATGCATAGAGCGGCGTCCGGTTGTGCGCTAAGGATAAGAAACCGCCGACAATCAGGCAAATCGATTAAAAATCGGTTGTGGAATAAGTGTGACTGATAATAACTGTGTCCAAGGCGTGCATGATTGCGTCCTTAGATCCCCGCCAGATGCCGGACCAAGGCCTTTTCCGGCCGCTTCAGCGCGTTCAGGTCACGCATGCAGATCAGCAACTCGCGCGTGGCCCAGGTGTCCGTCAATTCGATCGTGCGAATGCCCGGCGCGCCGCGATAGCGTTTCGCGGCGGTGGCCGGCACGATCGCGATGCCCGCGCCCTGTTCGACCATGCAGCAGATGTTTTCGAAGGTTCGCATGTGCGCGCGAATGCTGAGTGCCTGTCCGGATAGCAATGCGCGTTCGCCCAGATAGGCGTGCAGCGCGCTGCCCGTACTCAGCCCAATGAATTCACGATCGGCCACTTCCGCGAGCGTCACGCGGCGCCGCGCGGCCAGTGGGTCGTCACGACTCGTGACCAGCACCAGTTTGTCGACGGCGAAGGGCAGCGTCTGCAACGCGCCATGTTCGACGGCATCCGAGATGATGCCGATCTCCGCTGCGCCGGTCAGCACCGCTTTCACGGTTTCGGAGCTTTGCCGCTCCTTCAGATCGATCTGCACGTTGGGGTGGTCGCGCAAAAACAGGCCGACCGCCGACGGCAAGAACTCCGTGATCGCGGCGGTATTGGTCCACAAGCGGATGCACGCTTTGCGCCCGGCCTGATGTTCGCCGAGCTCGCCTTCCATGCGGTCTATCTGGCCCAGTACGAGTCGCGCGTGATGCGCGAGCGTATCGCCTGTCGCCGTGGATTCCACACCGCGCCGGCCGCGCTCCAGCAATGGCTCACCCAAGGCGTCCTCCATGCCGCGCAAACGCGCGCTGGCCGACGGCAGCGACATGTTCGCGCGCGCAGCGCCATGCGTGATGCTGCCGGTGTCGAGAATGTGAAGGAAAAGGCGGAGGTCGATCAGATCGAAGCGCATGGAGTCGGATGTGAGTTGGAACTGCGATTGAGGTTGCAAGTTGGGCTGCAATCGCGGCTGAGTTCGAGCCTTAGGCATAGCCTAAGGCACAGTACGTATCTTACGCATTGTGGACGGCGCCGCGGCAATCGAAAATCGCTGGCATGACATCCGGAACCTCGTCCCCATGATCTCTTCGTTTGCTATGCGCGTGAGCGTGGTTGCGGCCACCTTTGTCGTCGCCGGCTTCGTCAAGGGCGTGACCGGCATGGGCCTGCCGACAGTCGCGATGGGCGTGCTCGGCACGTTGATGCTGCCGGCCCAAGCGGCCGCGATGCTGTTGTTGCCGTCGTTCGTGACCAACGTCTGGCAGCTGTTCGCGGGACCCGGCGTGCGGATGCTGGTCAAGCGCTTGTGGCTGATGATGGCGGGCATCGTGGCGGGCACGGTGGGCGCTGCGTCGTTCATTGCCGGCGGGGGCGGCGCATGGGCCGTCGTCGGCCTGGGTGCCGCGCTGACGCTCTACGCCGCGGCCGGCTTGATGGCTTGGCGCTTCCCGGTGCCGCCACGTCACGAGCGCTGGCTCTCGCCGGTGGTCGGCGCGGTCACCGGCGTGATCACCGGTGGTACAGGTGTATTTGTCGTGCCCGCGGTGCCTTATCTGCAAGGGCTCGCGTTGAACAAAGAGGACCTGGTTCAGGCGCTCGGCCTGTCCTTCACCGTTTCCACCATCGCCCTCGCGATCGGATTGGCGCGCGAGCACGCGTTTGCCGTCGGCGATCTGGGCGAATCGCTGTTCGCCGTGGTGCCCGCCCTGATCGGCATGTGGATCGGACAGCGGGTGCGCGGGCGCATCGGTCCGGAGACTTTCCGGCGCTGGTTCTTTATCTGCCTGCTTGGCCTCGGCATTCAGTTGCTGGCGCGTGCGTTCGTCTCATAGAGGTAGCCTGGAGAGTCAAGGAGGGCAGGATCATGTGGTCGGCTATTCTGGATACGCTGGGTGCATTGGCGGTGCTGGCAAGCGTGACGGCGCAGGTCGCGCTGATGCGCAAACGCTGACGTCACGCGCTCGTTTGCGGCATCTGGCACGCATTTGTCTGATCTTCGCGCGCTGTCGTGGGCAGGGCGTCTTTCCGATTGTTCGGTCCATCCGACGTATCTATTCGCCTTCAGCCGCTTTATCCCCAAGCCCGGCATGCCTACATTGTGTCCAGTGACAGCGCCACTGCGGTTTCATCGACGTCGACCTGGCGAATCTTTCGCCACGGCGACGTTGGCGCGAACTCCATCCAAAGGACACGATCATGAGCAAGCTCACAGGTAAGGTTGCGGTTGTAACGGGCGCATCGAAAGGCATTGGCGCGGCGATTGCGAAGGCATTGGCGGCACAGGGTGCATCCGTGGTGGTGAACTATGCGTCCAGCAAGACGGGCGCGGACGACGTGGTCGCCGCCATCACCGCGGCGGGCGGCAAGGCGGTTGCCGTTGGCGGCGATGTGTCCAAGGCGGCCGACGCAAAGGGCATCATCGATACGGCAGTCGAAACCTATGGCCGCCTCGACATTCTCGTCAACAACTCGGGCGTGTATGAGATGGCGCCGATCGAAGAGATCACCGAAGCGCACTTCCACAAGCACTTCAACGTGAACGTGCTGGGTCTGCTGCTGGTCACGCAAGCGGCGGTGAAGCATCTGGGCGAAGGCGGCAGCATCGTGAACGTCAGTTCCGTGGTCAGCCGCATCACGCCGCCGGGCAGCACGGTGTATACGGCCACCAAGGGCGCGGTGGACAGCATCACGGGCGTTCTCGCGAAGGAACTCGGCCCGCGCAAGATTCGCGTCAACTCGGTGAATCCCGGCATGGTGGAAACGGAAGGCACGCATGCTGCCGGCTTCGTCGGCTCGGACTTCGAGACGTGGGCGGTCAGCACGACACCGCTCGGCCGCATCGGTCAACCTGACGATATCGCCGATGTTGCGGTGTTCCTGGCGTCAGACGATTCGCGCTGGATGACCGGCGAAAGCCTGATTGCCAGCGGCGGTTCGCGTTAAGCGGGAGATGTGCGGCGTGCTGCCGTAATCAGCTTCAGCCCCGCAGGCAGCGATTCGCCGAACACGCGGCCTTCGTCGGCGTTATCGAGCTCCACGACCTCGCTGACCATCGTGATCCACGCGCGTGGCGCGTTGGCTGCTTCGAGCCGGCGCACCACGGTATGACGCAAATCGTCGGGCAAGTCGCGCGAGCGGTCGCCGGTCATGCGAGCGATCTGCACGGCCGCGAATGCCGCGGGGTCGATTTTCTTCCAATCGAGCGCGAGGATCGTGTTCAGCCAAAGCGCCGCGACCTCCGGCGGCACGACACCATGCGCGCTGCCGTAGAATGGCCGCCGCGCGCCAATGCGCCCGACCGCCCACCAGCTCTGATGATTTTCAGCCGGTTTCTTCAAACGGGTGAGCACCGATTCGCCGAGTTCGATCTTGCGTTCGACCGGAATGCGTTCGAGCGATGCGCTCAGCCGGACCATGTCGGTGAAGCCGGTTTTCGACACATCGAACGGTAGCTTGTGGCGTGACTGCGCGGCCGTTTGCAGATAGGCCATCGCGTCGAGCACGCGCAGTTGCGCGGTTTCGTCGAGGCCACCCGCCGCGCGGCGCCAGAGCGTCCACCATTCCGACCAGACCTGAGCGTCGTTGACGTACTGAATGCCGTCGTCGAACAGCGACCACAGTTGCTCGACCCGCCATTCGTCGAGCGGGTAGCCGAAACCCGGACGGACGCAATAGCCGGCGAGATTCAGCCACAACCGTTCGTGATCCGCCGAGCGCCTGCGGCGGCGGGTGCGTTCCCACAGCGCGCCGAACAATTCACGCAGCAGCGCGCTATTCCAGCTCTCGCGCGGCCCCACTAGCTGTTCGAGTTGCGCGCGCAGGCGTTTGACTTCCTTGGGATCGACCTTTTGCGCACGCGAACCGAAACTGCGGTCGATATGTTCAATTGCTTCATCGAGCGCGGGGTGCCGGGCTTGTAGCGGGTCCGCTGACAGATCGACCTGCGCAGCCTCGCGACGCAGCTGGAATTCGAGCAGCCAGCGCTGCGCCGGATTGTCGAGTTCGATGCAGTGGACTTCGAGCGTGCCGACTTCCGTGAGCGACGTGGCGATCTGTACTCTGGTTTCAGCGCGCGAGGTGCTCGCGCCGCGCGCTTGCACGATCGTCGCGATAGGCGGCAGCCGAACGAAGTCGCCTTGCGCAAGGTCGGCTAACTCGCCGGGTCGATAGACCGTGTCCGCGCTTGAAGAGGCCAAATGAAAGCGCACCGGATGGCCGAGACGCAGCGCGAAGGTGCGGTCTCCGATCCGGATCTCGTGGCCTTCTTCCGTGCCGCGCGGCAGCAGGCAGAGGCCGCGTTGCGCCGGTTCGGCGTCGCGCGCGCCGTCACCGGCTTCGTCCAGTACGAGGAAATAACTGCGTGCAGAACCGCCGCCGATTTTCGGCGCCTGGCCCGCGCGGGCGAGCGCATAAGCCACCGCGCCGCGCGCCACGGCGACGTCCGGATTGTCGTTGTGCAGCACGTTGAGCGCTGCGCCGCGCCATGTGCCCAAGGTGTTGGACAAGCGCTGCGTGAGCGCGTGGGCGCGAAACACGCCGCCGTTCAGCAGCAGCGTGTCAGGCACCGGCAGAGGCGTGTCCTGGGCTTCGCCCGTAGCGGAGGAATCGGCAGCGTCAGAACCGAGCGCCTTGCGCGACTGCGCCGCGAAGCGGCTCAGAAACGCCGCGACATGACGCGTGACCGCCGCATCGGTGGCATAGGGCAGGCCGAATTCGACGATCGCGCCGCGCGCTCTGCCGGGCCGTTCGTTCGAGGCCACGGCTGGAAAGAATCCGTCGACGATGATCTGTTCGACTTCCTCGCGGGTGATCTGCGCCGTGCGCGCACCGCCGATCAGCTTCGAGCCCGCGCCGAGCAGCGTGATCGAAGCGGACGCCGGCGCCTGCGGGCCGAGCAGCTGTTCCTTCGCGGCGCGGCAACGCTCGACCAGTTGCGACAGACTTGCCGCCGACAAGCGCGTGCGTTCGCCGCCAGCTTGCGGCAGACGCGCCTCGACCCGATGCGCGAGCGCGAGATCCATATTGTCGCCGCCGAGCATCAGATGATTGCCCACGCCGATGCGTGTGAGCTCCGGCTCGCCGTCGCGCATGCTGACTTCGATCAGCGTGAGGTCGGTGGTGCCGCCGCCCACGTCGCAGATCAGCACGAGCCGCGTATTCGCGAGTTCAGCCGCAAGGCTCTCGCGATGATGAAACAACCAGTCGTAAAACGCGGCCTGCGGCTCTTCCAGCAGTCTTAACGTGGGCAAGCCGGCTTCACGCGCCGCCTGCACCGTCAGCGCTCGCGCGCCTTCGTCGAAAGAAGCGGGCACCGTCAGCACGACGTCCTGTGCTTCGAGCGGCGCGTCCGGAAAGCGCTGATTCCAGGCCGCTCGCACATGCGCCAGATAGCTCGCGCTGGCTTCGACCGGCGAGACCTTGCGAACCTCGTCGGCGGCGCCCCACGGCAGGATCGGCGCGGTGCGGTCCACTGAAGCATGCGAGAGCCAGCTCTTCGCACTCGCCACCAGCCGTCCCGGCACCTGCCCACCGAGCGAGCGCGCGAGCCGGCCGATGACGACCGGCGGGCTTTCAGCGCTATCGGTATCGGTATCGATAGAACCCTTCGCTGTGCTCCAGGGCAACTGCAGATCGCCCGCGCTCAACTCGCCCGGCGCCGCGTGATAGCGCACCGAAGGCAGCAGCGGCCGCGCGGCGACTTCGCCGGGACTCACCAGCTGCTCGATCTCGAAGACGTGAATCTCCGGCGCGCCCGCCGCGCGGCCGCCCGCCGCGGGATCGCCCGCCGCGGCATAAGCCAGCACCGTGTTACTGGTGCCGAGATCAATACCGACGCTATAGCGCTTCATTGCGGTCATGCATTGGCGCCGCCGCGCACGTCGAACTCGACCTTCCAGCGTTCGTCGGTGCCTCGGGGCATGGCTTCGAGTTCGAGCGTGCCGGTTTCCGTCACGCGCGCATGCAGCTTCACCGGGACGATTTCACCGGCGGTGCGGCCGGCAGAGGGCAGCGTCGCCTGGATTTCCTCGAGTTCCTGCAGTTCTTCGGGGCCCCAGTAGTCGAGCAGCGTGCCGACCTGATCCTGACGGCGCACCGACGATCCGAAGAAACGAAAGTGCACCGGCTCGCCGACAACCAGCCCGAACTCTTGCGCCGGCAATTCGGCGTCGGTGCCTTCCTCCATGCCGAACGGTGCGACGCAGAGCGCCTGCACCGGCGGCTCGAGACCGGGCACGGCCGGCATCGCCGATTCGATTGCGATGTAGTACGCGCGCGCGGTGCCGCCGCGAATGCGCACGCCTTTGCCGCGCCGCACATAGCCGTAATAGGCCGCGCCGCGCGCCACGGCGAGATCGAGGTCGGCACCTTCGAGCAGGCGGGCCGGCGGCGCACCTTCGGCGCCGAGCCAGCCATTGAGCGTGCCCATGATCCGCTCCACCAGCAACGGCGACTTGAACACGCCGCCGTTGAACAGCACGGCAGTGGGATGCAGGAAGCTCGCGCCTTCTGCCGTGGCGATCTCGCGCAGGCCTTCGAGTTCGGCCAGCGCGCCGACCTGACGCCCGAGGAAAGCCGCCAGATGCCGCGTGATGCCCGCGTCCTGCGCATACGGCAGGCCGAGTTGCGTCAGACCGGCACGCGCGCGGCTCACCGGACGCGCCGCGCTATCCACTTGCGGGAAGAAGCCTTCGAGGATCGTCTGGGTCAACTCCGCGCGCGTCAGCTCGGTACGGATCGACCCGCCGATCAGCTTCGAACCACGGCTCGGCACGACGAGCGGCACGGTATCGGTCGTAGGATCGCTCAGCAGCGTTTCCTTCGCCGAGCGGCAGGCGTAGGTGAGGGCGCGCAGTTGCCACGCGTCGGCTTGCGTCCCGGCTGCGGCGAGCTTGCGCGCCACCACGTGGGCGAGCGCGAGATCCATGTTGTCGCCGCCCAGCAGAATGTGTTCGCCGACCGCGACGCGATGCAGTTCGAGATTGCCGTCGCGCTCGATCACCGCGATCAGCGAGAGGTCGGTCGTGCCGCCGCCCACGTCGACCACGAGAATGATGTCGCCGACCTTGACCTGCTTGCGCCATTGGCCGCCGCTCTTCTGAATCCAGCTATACAGCGCGGCTTGCGGTTCTTCGAGCAGCGTCATGCGGCCGTAACCGGCGGCTTCCGCAGCTTCGGCGGTGAGTTCGCGCGCGGCGGGATCGAACGACGCGGGGATCGTCACCGTGATGTCCTGCTGGCTGAACGGGGCGTCCGGATGCGCGTGGTCCCACGCTTCGCGCAAGTGGGTCAGATAGCGCACCGAGCTTTCGAGCGGCGAGACGCGCGCCACTTCGGGCGGCGCGTCGTTCGGCAGAATCGCCGCGCGACGGTCGACGCCCGGATGACACAGCCAGCTCTTCGCGCTCGACACGAGCCGGATCGGCGTGGCCGCGCCGCGGCTGCGGGCGAATTCGCCGACCGCGAATTCGCGTTGGCCGGTCCACGGCAGGTACAGGTCGCCGGAGGCGAGTTCGTCCGGATGCGGCAGGTAGAGGAACGAGGGCAGCAGATCGAGGTTGTCGATCGCGCCGGGGCCGGTCAATTGCGCGACCGGCAGCACGCCCTGGGCGGTTTTTTCGCCGTCGCTGGCCGTGGTGTCCACGTAGGACAGCGCGCAGTGCGTGGTGCCCAGATCGATACCGATGGAATAACGTGCGTCGCTCATAGCTCCACCTCGGCCGGTGCGATCACCTTGGCGTTGTGGCTGTCGGTCAGCTTGGGCAGACGCACTTCTTCGACACGCCAGCCGCGGTGGCTGATGCTGCCGTTGAACGGCGCCTTGCCGACCACGTTGCCGGTCAGGCGAACCGAGCTGGCGTCGAAACCTTCGGCGAGCGTCACGCGGCTGCCTTCGGCTTCGTCGCGTACCGGGCGGATCGTGAAATGCTCGCGCAGCGTCGCGCGGCAGCCGTCGTGCACGAGGCGGGCGGCAGCGCCGATGTCGGCGTCGCTATAGCCCTTGATGTCTTCTTCGACGAAATCGATGAAGCGTGCGTCGCGTTGCAGCAGACCGAGCAGCTGGAGCGCGGCGTCGGGGCTCGCTTCCTTGATCACGGGGGCCGGCTGAGGCGCGGGCGCCGGTGCGGCTGCCGAAGCGGGCGCGGCTGCGGGCGCAGGGGCTGCGCTCGCGGCAGCGGCGCCACCGTTACGCAGACGCAGCACGCCGGCCGCGAATTCGCCATCGCCGAGAATGCTGAAAAACGTACTGACGGCAAGGGAAATCCTGCCGAGGAAAGAGGGGTTCGAATCGGTCATGAAGGCTCCTGAGGGGCTCTATTAAAGGACGAGCTGTCCTGGCTGCGCCGCACCCGACGAGCCCGGCGGGCCTGATGAGGTTGCCGGGCCGTCGTCGTGCGTTTTTGCGAGGGTCGGCGGCACGCATGCCGCCGAGGTTTGATTCGTCCGGTCTTACGGCGCGTTTGGCGCGCGCAAAACCCGTATTTTGCCTTGTCGCGCGCCCGAAGCGGACAAAGCCGGCAATTCTAGCGGTGAATGGGTGGAGATTGGCGGGTCGCGGAGGGCGCTTGCCAGCTAAGTGCGGCGGCTCCTTTCAGGCGACGTGCGGCCCGAATTCGGCCACCACCTGATCGATAAACGCGCGCAGTTTCGGGGTGGCGCGGCTCGCCGGAAACACGAGATCCGAGGAGACGCAACCGGGATGGCGCGAAGCCGACGCCGCCATGACCTGTTGGCCGGGTGCATGCGCCAACAGTCAATGGACAGGAATGCGGATTGCGTACCGGCATCTTGCATACACCCGTCATTCAGAGGTCCGTTCGCTGAATCAGGTGCCCGCTGCTTTTGACAGACTA
>NZ_JAXDPY010000136.1:0-3296 GCF_034668105.1 Paraburkholderia sp.
CGCTGATCGGTACGCCGTTCTTCTCGGGCTTCTATTCGAAAGACTCGATCATCGACGCGGTGAAGCTGTCGCATCTGCCGGGCTCCGGTTTCGCGTACTTCGCTGTGGTGGCGAGCGTATTCGTTACTGCGCTGTATTCGTTCCGTATGTACTTCATGGTGTTCCACGGCAAGGAGCGCTTCCGCGATCCGAAGCATCCGGATTCGCCGATGGGTATCGAAGCGGCCGCGCATGCGCATGACGGTCACGGCCATGACGCACACGGCCACGGCCATGGTCACGACGACCACGCCCACGAGCCGCATGAAACGCCGTGGGTGGTGTGGCTGCCGCTGGTGCTGCTGGCGATTCCGTCGGTGGTGATCGGTGCGATCGGCATCGGTCCGATGCTGTTCGGCGACTTCTTCCAGCACGGCGTGGCGTTCGACAAGGTGATTTTCATCGGCGAAAACCATCCGGCGCTGCATGAGATGGCTGATGAATTCCAGGGCTGGGCGTCGATGGGTCTGCACTCGGTCTCGGGTCTGCCGGTTTGGCTGGCACTCGCGGGCGTGGTGGTGGCGTGGTTCCTGTACCTGGTTCGTCCCGATCTGCCGGCCGTCATCAAGCGTGCGGCGGGTCCGATCTATACGCTGCTCGATAACAAGTACTACATGGACAAGATCAATGACGTCGTGTTTGCGCGGGGCGCGGTGGCGATTGGCCGGGGTCTCTGGAAGGAAGGCGACGTCGTGGTCATCGACGGTATCGTCAATGGCAGCGCACGCTTCATCGGCTGGTTTGCCGGCGTGATCCGCTTCCTCCAGTCGGGCTATATCTACCACTACGCGTTTGCCATGATTATCGGCATGTTGGGGCTCCTGACCCTGTTTGTAACGCTCGGCGGCAAATAAGGCGAGGGACACTAATGCACGCTTATCCGATTCTCAGTATTGCGATCTGGTTACCGATCCTCGTAGGTCTCCTGGTACTCGCCATCGGTTCCGACCGGAACCCGGCCCCGGCGCGCTGGATCGCGCTGATCGGCTCGGTCGTCAGCTTCATCGTGACGATCCCGCTGATTACCGGTTTCGATTCGAGCACCGCCGATCTGCAGTTCGTCGAAAAGGCGAACTGGATCGAGCGCTTCAACATCACGTACCACCTGGGTGTCGACGGCATCTCGATGTGGTTCGTCGTGTTGACCGCATTGATTACGGTGATCGTCGTGATCGCCGCATGGGAAGTCATCACGAAGAACGTGGCGCAGTACCTCGCTTCGTTCCTGATCCTGTCCGGCATCATGGTCGGCGTGTTCAGCGCCGCGGACGGCATGCTGTTCTACGTGTTCTTCGAAGCAACGCTGATTCCGATGTACATCATCATCGGCGTGTGGGGTGGGGCGAACCGCGTGTATGCGGCGTTCAAGTTCTTCCTGTACACGCTGATGGGCTCGCTGCTGATGCTGGTCGCGCTGCTGTACCTGTACATCGAGACCGGCACGTTCGATCTCGCTACGTGGCAGAACGCGCAGATCGGCATGACGCCGCAGATATTGATATTTATAGCGTTCTTCATGGCCTTCGCCGTGAAGGTGCCGATGTGGCCGGTTCACACGTGGTTGCCTGACGCCCACGTGGAAGCGCCAACCGGCGGCTCGGTCGTGCTGGCCGCGATCATGCTGAAGCTGGGCGCCTACGGTTTCGTGCGCTTCTCGCTGCCGATCGCACCGGACGCAAGCCATTTCCTGGCACCGGTTGTGATCACGCTGTCGCTCATCGCGGTGATCTACATCGGTCTGGTCGCGATGGTGCAGGCCGACATGAAGAAGCTGGTCGCGTATTCGTCGATCGCGCACATGGGTTTCGTGACGCTTGGCTTCTTCATCTTCAATCAGCTCGGCATGGAAGGCGCGATCGTGCAGATGATCTCGCACGGGTTCGTGTCGGGCGCGATGTTCCTGAGCATCGGTGTGCTGTACGACCGTATGCACTCGCGTCAGATCGCCGATTACGGCGGCGTCGTGAACGTGATGCCGAAGTTCGCGGCGTTCGTGATGCTGTTCTCGATGGCCAATTGCGGCTTGCCGGGTACTTCCGGTTTCGTCGGTGAGTTCATGGTGATTCTGGCTGCTGTCCAGTACAACTTCTGGATCGCGGGCGGTGCGGCTGTCACGCTGATTCTCGGCGCGGCCTACACGCTGTGGATGTACAAGCGCGTGTACTTCGGCGCGATCGCCAACGATCACGTGAAGAGCCTCGTCGACATCAATCGCCGCGAATTTTTCATGCTGGCAGTGCTCGCCGCATTGACGCTGTTCATGGGCCTGTATCCGAAGCCCTTTACCGATGTGATGCACGTATCCGTGGAAAACCTCCTCTCCCACGTCGCGCAGTCCAAACTGCCGTTGCCACAGTAATGCAGAGCGGAGGAATTTAAAGATCATGCAAAACGCCCCTATGACTGCTCTGTTGCCCGACGCACTGGTGATGCTCGCCGTTGTCGTTGCGTGGCTCAACGACACGTTCGTCGGCCAGGCCGGTCGCCGTACCACGTATTTCATCGCGTTCTTCTCGACGCTGATTGCCGGCATCTGGTTCGCGGTGAACGCGTTCGACCCGCAAGTGCATTACTTCTTCGGTCACATGTATGTGGTGGATTCGTTCGCCAGTGTGATGAAGGCGGTGGTGACGCTCGGCTATGCGGTGTCGATCGTTTATTCGCGCCGGTACCTTGAAGATCGCGGCTTGTTCCGCGGCGAATTCTTCCTGTTGGGCATGTTCTCCTTGCTCGGCCAACTGGTGATGATCTCCGGCAACAACTTCCTGACGCTGTACCTTGGTCTGGAACTGATGTCGCTGTCGCTGTACGGTGCGATCGCACTGCGTCGCGATGCGGCGCCTTCGAACGAAGCGGCGATGAAGTACTACGTGCTCGGCGCGCTGGCTTCCGGCTTCCTGCTGTACGGCATTTCGATGCTCTACGGTGCGACCGGTTCGCTCGACCTGAACGAAGTGTTCAAGGCGATCGGCACCAGCCACTACGACCCGAGCGTGCTGTTGTTCGGCGTGATCTTCATCGTGGCGGGCGTGGCATTCAAAATGGGTGCGGTGCCGTTCCACATGTGGGTGCCCGACGTGTATCAGGGCGCGCCGACGGCCATGACGCTGATGGTCGGCGGTGGTCCGAAAGTGGCCGCGTTCGCATGGGGTCTGCGCTTCCTCGTGATGGGTCTGCTGCCGCTGGCGGTTGAATGGCAGGAAATGCTTGTGATCCTCGCCGCGCTGTCGCTGATCGTCGGCAACATCACCGGTATC
>NZ_JAXDPY010000137.1:0-3515 GCF_034668105.1 Paraburkholderia sp.
GACACATCGATGGAAAGTCTGAAAACCGGCACCGATACCCTCTTCCTTCTGCTGGGTGCCGCGATGGTGCTGGCCATGCACGCGGGGTTTGCGTTTCTCGAACTCGGCACGGTCCGCAAGAAGAACCAGGTCAATGCGCTGGTCAAGATTCTGGTGGACTTCTCGGTCTCGACGATCGCGTATTTCTTCATCGGCTACACGATCGCCTACGGCGTGCAATTCTTCGGCAGCGCCGAGTCGCTGGCCGCGCACAACGGCTATGCGCTGGTGCGCTTCTTCTTCCTGCTGACCTTTGCGGCGGCGATTCCGGCGATCGTGTCGGGCGGCATCGCCGAGCGCTCGAAATTCAATCCGCAACTGTTCGCCACCTTCGTGCTGGTCGGCTTCGTCTATCCGTTCTTCGAAGGGATTGCGTGGAACGGCCGCTTCGGTGTCCAGCGCTGGCTCACCCAGGTATTCGGGGTGCCGTTTCACGACTTCGCCGGCTCGGTGGTGGTGCATGCATTCGGCGGCTGGGTGGCGTTGCCGGCTGTGCTGCTGCTCGGCGCGCGCCACGGCCGTTATCACCGCGACGGCGGGATCGCCGCGCATCCGCCGTCGAATATTCCGTTCCTCGCGTTGGGCGCATGGGTGCTGGCGGTCGGCTGGTTCGGCTTTAACGTGATGAGCGCGCAGACCGTCGACAAAATCAGCGGTCTCGTCGCCGTCAATTCACTGATGGCGATGGTGGGTGGCACGCTGACCGCCTGGCTGGCGGGCCGCAATGACCCGGGCTTCACGTACAACGGTCCGCTTGCCGGGCTGGTCGCGGTATGCGCGGGCTCCGACGTGATGCATCCGCTCGGCGCACTGGTAACGGGCGGGATTGCGGGCGTGCTGTTCGTCCAGATGTTTACCTGCGTGCAGAACCGCTGGCGCATCGACGACGTGCTCGGCGTCTGGCCGTTGCACGGTCTGTGCGGCGCGTGGGGCGGCCTCGCGGCCGGTATCTTCGGCTTGCAGGCGTTGGGCGGTCTGGGCGGCGTCTCGTTCGGCGCGCAGCTGGCCGGCACCTTGGGTGGCATCGTGGTGGCGACGCTCGGCGGCACGCTCGTCTACGGCGCGATTCGCCTGACGGTGGGCTTACGGCTCGACCAGGAAGACGAATACAACGGCGCGGATCTGTCGATCCACAAGATTTCGTCGACGCCGGAGCGCGAAAGCGTCGGCTGATGGCTTGGCCCGCTTGGCCCGCTTGGCCCGCAAAGCAGCGTTAGCGGCGCGCCGGATGTTTCGTGGCCGGCTCGCCGCCGAGCATGCCGAATTCGATCGGGCAGCGCGTGTAGAAGACCGCGACGTTACTCTCGCGGACCGCCTCGAACAACGCTTCGGCCTCCTCTTCGGTGACCGCGAAAATGACCTGCTGCGGTTGATCGGCCAGTTCGAAGAAGCGCGCGGCATGCCGTGCGCCCGCGTGGCCGATGCCTTCGGCGGCCGCCACCACGGTCGCGCCACGAATGCCGACGTGCTTCGCGATCGACAGCAGGCATTCCACCACCGATTGAGGTCCATGGCGCCGGTTCATCTCGGTATAGAACGTGAGCTGGTAGCCCTTCATCATGTCGGCCTCCCGTGCGGCCGCAGTCGAGTCCACGGCGAATGCTCGCCGATCCTCTCTTCATTGTAGGTCGCGCTCCCGGCGCGTCCCGCGGACCGCGGGGGCTCGCTCCCGTCTCCCTGGGCGCTCACGTTCCAACGCCCGCACCTGTCCCCCAATCGGCACGCCGATGCTAGACTTGCGCGCCGGAGATGGCATTCTCCTTTAACCGCCCTAGTGGCTGATGATGCCTGCATCGCCCGGCTGACTGCGGACGCGGCATCGCACGTCCCGTCAGCCCGGTTTGACGACCTTTTCGCTTCGCCAGGGCATTCCCATGTATTGGTCCATTCTCTCCGTCGGCATCGGCGGCGCGCTCGGCTCGCTGTTTCGCTGGTTTCTCGGCATCCGTTTGAACGGCGTGTTCGCCGGCTTGCCGCTCGGCACTTTCGCCGCCAATGTCATCGCCGGCTACGTGATCGGCGTCGCGGTCGCGGGGTTCGCGCGGGCGCCGCAGATCGCGCCCGAATGGCGGCTCTTCGTCATCACCGGTTTGATGGGCGGCCTGTCCACTTTCTCGACGTTCTCAGCGGAAGTCGTGCAGCGTCTGCAGGATGGGCGGCTCGGCTGGGCGGCCGGCGAAGTGGTGATTCACGTCGGCGCGTCGCTGCTGATGACCATCCTCGGCATCGCGACCGTTTCGCTGCTGGCGCGCTGAAAACGGCACGGCGCGCGCCGGCGTCTCACAGTCGCCCGGGACGCGGATCGGCCACGAAGCCGTCGCGATTGGGCATCACGACACGCGGCAGCGTGGCCGCGTCGAGCCGCGTATTCGCCGGCACGATACCGTTCTGGTTGAGCAGGTAGGCGCTCAGCGCGTACACCTCGTCGGCGGAAAGCGATTCGGGGGCGGTGTAGGGCATGGCGCGGCGGATGTAGTCGAACAACGTGGTCGCGTAGGGCCAGTAGCTACCCAAGGTGCGCTTCGGCTTTGCGCTGGCCAAGGTCCCCCGCCCGCCGACCAGTTGATCGCCGAGTCCACCCTCACCCTGCGCGCCGTGACACGCCGCGCATTTGGCGGCGAACAGGCGCGCGCCGCTCGCGACGTCGCCGCTGCCCGCCGGCAGGCCGTGGCCATCCGGCCCGACGTCGATGTTCCAGGCGGCGAGCGCCTGGTCCGTGAGCGGCGTGCCGATGCCGTACTGCGTTCCAGCGTTGAGCTCGCCGGGCGCGATCGACGAACAGGAAGCCAGCGCCGTGAGCGACAGGAGTGCGGCCAGCGCCAACGGCGCCGGCCTGCGTAGTGAATGGCGCTCACGCATTGCGCACCGCGCCGCTCGCATCGACACGCCATTGCTGGATCGCGTTGTAGCCTTCGAAGCCGGGCACGATCAGCCGCAACGGATAGCCATTTTCCGGGCGCAGGCGTTCGCCGTTTTGCGCATAGACCACGAGCGCGCGATCGAGTATCCGATCCAGCGGCAGGCTGCGCGTCATCGCCGCGGCGTCCGCGCCTTCGGCCAGGATCCAGCCACTACCGCTTGCGCTGCCACCCACAGTGACACCGCCCACCTCCTCCAGCAAGGTGGATAAACGCACCCCCGTCCATTCGCAACACGACAGCAAACCATGCGTGAGTTGCACCGGCATGCCGCTCGGGCCGTTCCATTCGCCGCCGGTATTGCCGGAACATTCGAGAAAATGGATGCGCGATTCGGACGGCAGGCGCAGCAGATCGTCGATCGTAAATAGCTTCGGCGTGCGCACCAGACCGTGTATCGCCAGCCGATGCTGATCCGGTCGATGTCGGGCACACCGCCGTGATGACGCTCGTAGACCAGACCGTTGGGCGTGAGCGAGCCGTGCAGGTCGGCCAACGGCGTCATCGAAGACGCCGCGCCAGGCAGCGGCCACACACGCGCGCTTCGCCGCACTACGT
>NZ_JAXDPY010000138.1:0-4119 GCF_034668105.1 Paraburkholderia sp.
TCGGCGAAACGGCCCGCAAGCTACGGCATGAAATTACCACCGCCGCTGCGCCTGAACGCGTCTGTCTGGTTTCCGATTACTTGTCGAAAAATTTGATTGAAATCCTTGGTATTGGTCGAAGTCAGCCTATCCATCCGCAGCAAGGATTCAGCGAACTGGGGCTCGACTCGCTGATGTCGATCGAACTGAGAAATCGTGTGTCGCGGGATCTTGAAATGCCGTTGTCCGCTACGGTGATATTCGAATATCCCACGTTGCATCTGATGACTGAATTCCTGGTCAAGCGAATCGCAGCGGGCGATGCATCTGCCGCTCCCGCCGTATCGCCGCCACAAGACCACCCCATCGAAGCCGATGCCGTCGAGACCGCTGTCGGGGCGCTTTCCGACGCAGAACTTGCGGCGCTCATCGAGCGTGAATGGCTTGGCCTGGAGGGGCGATGAGCGCACTCACTCCCGAACTTACTCCGTTACAGCGCGCTGTTCTGGTCACGCAAAAACTGCGCGCCCGTGTCGATGAACTGGAGGCGGCTTGCAACGCGCCAATCGCAATCGTCGGTATGGCTTGCCGTTTCCCTGGCGGCGCCGATAACCCGGAAGCGTATTGGCAGCTACTGCGCGAGGGCGTCGATGCGGTGGGAGAAGTGCCGCCGGATCGTTGGGACTGGCGCGAGCACTACTCGGAGAACGCTGCGGCGCCTGGCAAGACCTATGCGCGCTACGGGGCGTTTCTGCAAAACATCGACGAATTCGACGCCGCTTTTTTCGGTATTGCGCCGCGCGAAGCACGTGCCCTGGATCCCCAGCAGCGCCTGGTGCTTGAGTTGGGATGGGAGGCGATGGAGCGCGCGGGCTATGCGTCCGGGACGATGCGCGGCAGCATCACCGGCGTGTACCTGGGCGTCACGATGGCGGACTATGCGCACAAGACGCTGAGTTCGGGCCAGCTGGAGAGGGTCGACGCCTACAATCTGCTCGGCAACGCGCGTGCCATGGCGGCGGGGCGGTTGGCCTATGTGTGCGGATTTCAGGGTCCGGTCATGCAATTGGACACGACTTGCTCGTCGTCGCTTCTGGCTGTGCATCTGGCCATTCAGGGTTTGCGTCAGAAGGAATGCGAGATCGCGCTGGCCGGCGGTGTCAATGTGATGCTGTGGCCTGGCGGAGCGATTGGCTTCAGCAGTTTGAATGCGCTCGCGCGCGACGGCCGCTGCAAGGCCTTCGACGCTGGCGCCGACGGCTACGTGCGTGGCGAGGGCGGCGGCATTGTCGTGCTGCGGCGCCTCAGCGATGCGTTGAGGGACGGCGATCACATCGTGGCGGTGCTGCGCGGCTCGGCGGTCAATCACGACGGCCGCAGCAGTGGCTTGACCGTACCGAACGGATTGGCGCAAGAAGCCGTGATACGGCAAGCGCTCAAGAATGCCCAGCTCGACCCGGCGCAGATTGGTTATGTCGAAATGCATGGCACCGGTACGTCGCTGGGCGACCCCATCGAGGTGAATGCGCTGGCCAGAGCGTTGCAGACAGGGCACACGGCGAGACAGCCGATTCGCATCGGTTCGGCCAAGAGCAACATCGGGCATCTCGAGGCAGCCGCCGGGATCGCCAGCCTGATCAAGGCGGCGCTGGTGGTGGAGCAGGGCGAGATTCCACCGCATCTGCATTTTTGTACCCCTAATCCTGAGATCTTATGGGACGAACTTCCCATCGAAGTGCCGCTCGCGCTGACGCCCTGGATTGCGCAGGATGCGCCGCGCCGCGCGGGTGTCAGCGCTTTCGGGATGAGCGGCACCAACGTGCACGTGATAGTCGAACAGCCGCCGGCGCTACAGGCGGGGGCCGGCGAGCATACGGGTTCGCACGTGCTGCATCTGTCGGCGAGGAGCGACTCATCACTGCGAGCGCTGAGCGGACGGCTTGGGCATTTCCTCCGGACGCATCCCGATACTTCGTTGCATGACCTATGTTTTACGGTCAATACCGGGCGATCCCGCTTCGAGAAGCAAATTGCGATTCACGCGCAAAACATCACCGCGCTGAAAGCGCAGCTCGAATCGTTCGCCGACGGAGGCAGTATTGCGTTGCCGTTGCCGGAGACTTCAAACGTTCAGGACTTGTCAAAAGGCCGCAAGCTCGTTCTGCCGACCTATCCGTTCGAGCGCAAACGATATTGGATCGATGCGCTGACACCATCTTCGGCCCCGCATGAGAGTCGGGACGACGAAGTACGCACCTGGTTGTATGGAATAGCATGGCGCGAACAGGCATTGACTCATACGGCTGCAGAGAATTTTCCGTCGATCCGGACACTTGACCCGGAAATTTGCGAGGTCAGACGCTCAGCGCTGGCCGAACCCGATGCGCTGGCGTTCCCCGCCGTTTTGGCCGCACTGGAAGCGCGCAGCCTCGGATATGTGCGGGCGGCATTTGACAGCCTGGGCTGGAGCGCCGATCAGCAGCCCGGATTGGTCCCCTGTTACCGGCGTCTGCTAACGAGAATGTCGGAGATGCTGGCCGAAGATGGAGATGCACAGGTCGACACGCAACCCCCGGCGTGTGCCGAAGCGAATTTGCTGGCGGTGTGCGGGCCTCGCCTGGCTGACGTGCTATGTGGAGCGTGCAACCCGCTGGATTTACTTTTCCCGGCGGGAGACGACAGCGCGGTCCGCGCGCTCTACGAATACTCGCCGAGCGCACGGGCACTCAATGCGCTAATAGTGAAGTCCATCGAGATACTGATGCGCAGCGGCGCTGCGCTACGTATTCTCGAAGTTGGCGGCGGGACGGCCAGCACAACTGCGGAGCTGGTGCCGATGCTGGCGAGACGGCCGGACGCTGCTGCCTGCCGATACGTCTTCACCGATATTTCTCCGGCATTCACTTCCAAGGCAGGCGATCGCTTCAAATCGTTCGGATTCTTTACGACTCATTTGCTCGATATCGAGCGCAATCCGTCGGCGCAGGGATTCGTCGATCACCGTTTCGACGTGATCGTTGCTTCGAACGTGATCCACGCGACGCGCGACATCGAGGTCAGTCTGCGGCATCTGCGCGGCTTGCTTGCGCCGGGCGGTTATCTGTTGCTGGGCGAGGGCACCCGGCCTTTAAGATGGCTTGACCTGACCTTTGGTCTGACTGCCGGCTGGTGGCATTTCACCGACACGGCGTTGCGCAACCACGCGCTGATGTCTCCCGATGCCTGGCGCGCCGTGCTCGGGCGTCAAGGTTTCCCCGAGCGGGAGGTGTACGTTCTTCCCGAATTGTCGGCACAGTCGTTGATCGTCGCCCGGACGGAAAGCACGCCCCAGGCGAGTGAGCAAGCGGTAGCGGGATTCGGCCGGGATGTCATTTATCGGGTGCCGGCGAGGCATGCCGGCGGTACGCCTTTCGAACAGGTATGGCAGTCTTGCGGCGCTGTCCTTGCCTTGGCGCAGTCGTTAGTCGCGCAGTCCCCGGAATCGGCAACGCGGCTATGGATCGTGTCGCGCGGGGGCCTGATGCAGGCTCCCTTGCGTGGGGTGCGCAAATCGATTGCGCTGGAAAGGCCCGAACTGCGCCCGACATTGATCGAGATCGATGCGGAGTACGAGGGAGACATCGACGCGCTGATCCGCGCAGAGGTGAACAACGGCGGTGCCGAGGAAGAAATTGCGTACAGGAACGGGCGCCGGTCGGTGGCGCGTCTCGTGCCGCTTCAGACGGTGCCCCCGAGCTCGCCGCCAGTACGGCGCGATGCGAGCTACCTGATCGCGGGTGGCTTCGGCGATCTGGGTCTGCTGGTGGCGGAATGGCTTTGCGGCCACGGCGCGACGCATATCACTCTGCTGGGGCGCAAAGAACCTTCGCCGGCGGCGCAGGCCAGAGTCAACGCATTGACACAGCGCGGCGTAGCCATATTGACCATTTTGGGCGATGTGGCGGACGTTGGATCAGTCGCTCATGCAGTGGCGCAGACCTGTCTTACCGGCAAGCCGCTACGCGGCGTGTTCCATTCGGCTGGCGTGCTGGACGATGCGACGCTGACAGGACAGTCAAAGCAAACGTTCGAGCGTGTGATGGCGGCCAAGGTAAATGGCGCATGGAATTTGCACGAACAGACTCGCGATATTCCGCTTGA
>NZ_JAXDPY010000139.1:0-6993 GCF_034668105.1 Paraburkholderia sp.
GCTCAGCAGCAGCACCTTGACCTGCCGCTCGAGCCAGCGGCCGATCACGACCTTCTGCTGGTTGCCGCCCGACAGCGCGCGTACGGGCTGCCGGACATCGGCAGTCTTGATGCGCAGGCGGCTCACCGCGAAGTCGACGAAGCGCCGCATCCGTTGACGGCGCAAGCGCCAGGGCTCGCTCTGAAAATTGGCGGCCACCTGGGCAAGATTGAACTCGACCGAATGATCGAGCCACAGCCCTTGCCGATGACGGTCGTTCGGCACGAGGCAGACGCCGGCGTCGATCATGTGCCGCGGCGAGCGCACCGTGAGCGGCGCGCCGTTCAGCGCGATTTCGCCGCCGTCGAGCTTGCGGTAGCCGGCAAGCGCGTCAAGCAGTTCTTGTTGCCCATGTCCCTGAAGACCCGCGACGCCAAGGATTTCGCCTTGCCGCAAATCGAAGTCGACGCCGCGCAGACGCGCGCCGGCGCGCAGTCCCCGTGCGCTCAGTGCGACGCGGCCGCTGTCGTTCGCGGCGCTTGCGCGCGGGCGCTGTTGCGATTGCTGCGCGGCGTCGTGCAGATGCGCGGCGGCGGCACCACCCGCCGCGCCGCCCATCCATGCCAGCACGCGGGCTTCGTCGAGTTGGCCTTGCACTTGCAGTTCGCCAGCATACCGTCCGTTGCACAACACCATCACCCGATCGCACAGCGCCTGGATCTCGGCCATCCGATGCGAGATGAACACGATCGCGGTGCCGCGCGCGGCCAGCGACCGGATCCCGCGCATCAGGCTGTCGACTTCGGCGGCGGCGAGCGCCGCGGTCGGCTCGTCGAAAATCAGCACGCGCGGTTCGAGCGCCAGCGCCTTGGCGATTTCCACAAGCTGTTGATCCGCAACGCTCAGCCGGCCCGCAGGCATGTCGAGGTCCCAGCCGGCGCGCAGGCCTGTCAGCAGTTCGGTCGCGCGCCGCCGCGCGGCGCTGCGGTTGAGAAACCGTCCCGCGCGGCATACTTCCGCCCCGAGAAACACGTTCTCCCACACCGGCAGATCGGGCGCCAGCCCTGGATGCTGATGCGCGATCGCAATGCCCGCGTTGCGCGCCGCGCGCGGCTCACCTGGCGGCAGCGCGACGCCGTTTAGCGACAGCTTGCCGTGGTCCGGCCGGTTGTCGCCCGCGAGAATACTGGACAGCGTCGACTTGCCCGAGCCGTTCGCGCCGAGCAAGCCGAGCACTTCGCCGGCATTCAGTTCGACGCTGACGTTCTCGAGCGCGACGACGCCACCGTAGCGCCGGGTGATGCCGTTCGCAGTCAATAAAGGCATGCTGGGTCCGTCACCGGGTTCAAGGGGTGAAGAGCGCGTCGAGTTCCGGCTCGCTCAGCCATTGCCCCAAAAAGTAGCTGTCGGGCTTGCCGTTCATTGACACGAGCGTTGCGTCGAGCGTGTCGGCTGTGACGGTCTTCGTGATTGGGAAGTAGTACGTGTTCTCCGGCAGCGGCTTGAGCTTGCGGCCGTGCGCAAGCCGCACGGCTATGCCGAGCGCGGTCCGGCTGATGTCGGGCGGGTTCACCTGCACGAACACCTTCATCGGATTGCCCGCGTCGCGCTGCTTCTTCCATTCTTCGAGAAAGCCTTTCTGCGCTTCGCCCGTCATCACCGCGACGCGCCGGTTCGCGTTTTCGAATGCGCGCAGTACGCCGAGCGCCATCGCGTCTTCGGTGAACACCGCATCGATCTTCGGCTGCGCGGCAATCACCGTGGCCATCACCGCCTGCGCCTTGGCCTCGTCCCACTCCCCGTAGCCGGACCACACCACCTTGATGCCGGGATACTTCGCGAAGGTATCGAGCGCCGCCTTCTTGCGCGCCTCGGCGGCCGGATGGCCGGGAATGCCGTCGAGCACCACGACGTTGCCTTTGCCGTGCAATTGCTCTGCGATCCACTCGGCGTAGCGTTGCCCCCATTTATAGTGATCGACGGTGACGTTCACCGCGTATTTGTTCGACACGGCCTGATCGAACGAGACGACTGGAATCTTGCTGCGCTCGGCTTCCGAAATCACGCCGTTCAGCGCGGTGGCCGAATTGGCGTCGACCATGATCGCGCCCGTTTTCTGGCGGATCATGTTGCGCATGTCCTGGATCTGCTGGCCGGTATTCGCGCCCGACTGCTGGACGACAAGGTTGGTGGCCAGGCCCTTGGCCTTATAGGTCTGGAACTGCTCCTTGGCTCCGTCGATCATCTGGTTGCGCCATTCAGTGCCGAAATAGCCGTTCGACAAGCCGATGTCCGGCGCGGCGGCCCATGCCGACGCGCACACGAGGCTCGCCGCGCAGGCGGCGAGCAGAGTAACCGATTTCATGCTGTCTCCTGTCGCACAGAGTGGGCGCTTTAGCGCCTTACTCTGAGCCCACGCAGATAGTTGCTGTTCTCTGCGGCGTCCCATAAGACGTCGCGCCGTTCAATGCACGGGTGCGTGAATCGTCTGCGCGACGCCCGCGTCGACCGGCAACGTGGCGCTCGCATGCACTTCGCCGCGCGGCGGCACGACATCGTGCGAGGTCTTGAAGATTTCGCCGTCCTTCATCACCAGCGTGATTTTCCTGGGGTCCTGGAGCACCGCAAGATCCTTCAGCGGATCGCCGTCGACGAGCAGAATGTCCGCCAGATAACCTTCGCGAATCTGACCGAGTTCGTGCGACCGCATCATCAGTTCGCCGCCAAGCCGGGTGGCCGACAACAGCACTTCCATCGGCGTCATGCCGATGTACTTCACGAAGTATTCGAGGTCGCGCGCATTCGTGCCGTGCGGCATCCACGCGAACCCGTAGTCGCCGCCAGGCAGGATGCGGACGCCGCGCTTGTGCATTTTCTGCAATGTGAGCGCCGCCGTTTCGAGTTCGCGCTTGTAGCCCATCTTCGCCGCAGCCGCTTCGCTGATGCCCCACGGCTCTGCGTGATACAGCGTGCTGATCAGCCAGCCGATTCCGGGCGCGACGAAGTGCTTGTCCTTATTCGCTTCGAGCATGTCAAGCGCTTCTTCGTCGGCAAAGCTGGCGTGGAAGATCAGTTCCAGCCCGTGCCGCACGCATTGCTTGACCGACTCGCTCGAACGCGCATGCGCGGCGACGCGCTTGCCGGCGCGCTTTGCCTCGGCGGCCAGCATCGCGATCTCTTCTTCCGAAAATGGAGACGCTTCGGCCGAAATGCCCGCGATGTATTCACCCGACAGGTTGATCTTCAGATGATCGACGCCGTACTTCACGAACATGCGCGTAGTCGCGCGCATTTCTTCGGGGCCGCTCACCACTGCCCCGAAGTTAAGTTCCTTGAACGGCATGTGCGGCAGCGTGTTGTCGGCGAGGCCGCCGAGAACCGTGATCTCCTGGCTGCCGGCCAGATAGCGCGGACCGGGAAACTCGCCCGCGTTCACCGCGTTGCGCAGCACGACATCGAGCCGCGGCTTGGCGGCCGCCGCGCCGAGCGCCGAAGTCCAGCCCATCTCGAGATAGCGCCTGGCGACCCGCACGCACCAGAGCATGTGTTCTTCCGGCGGCATGAACTGGATCGCCGACAACGACGGCTGATCGTTCCACGAGAAATGCGTGTGCGCTTCCGTCATGCCTGGCATCAGGAACGCGCCCTTGCCGTCGATCCGCTGCGCGTGCGGCGCGCTGACCGGCGCGTCTTCACGTCCGACCTTAGCGATGCGCTGTCCTTCTACGAGAACTTCGCCCTTGAAGGGCTGGGCGCCGCTGCCATCGAATACCGTTACGTTCGTCAATACGATCGAGCTCATGTGTCTCCTCCAGGGGGGCGGATTGCGACCCTCGCGCATCTCGCCCCAAGGTTCGTGGTTCGCTAAGGGCGTTTCACCTGTTTTGCTCTGTCAGTCGTTCCATTGGATGCCGTGCAATGCATCAGCGGGCGGCGCGATAGAAGGCCTCCAAATTCGCCTTCGACTCCGCGGGCTTTTCGAACGTGGTCCAATGTCCGCAGCCGTTCAGCACCACTACCTTCGCGCCGGCGATGCGCTCGCCCATCGCCTTCACCGCGTCGGGCTTGCCGACGCCGTCCTGATCGCCGGTGACGAGCAGCGTCGGCACCTTGATCTGTTCGATCGGCGCGGGCTGTGCGCCCGCCAACGCTTCGCAACTCTGCGCGTAGCCTTCCGGCGATTGACGCATCACGCTCTCGCGCACTAGCGCGACAGCGACCGGACGCTGCGCCTTCGTTTCGTCGCTGGTCGCAGCTTTGACGATCGCGTCGGCGATTTCCTGCAAGCCAGCCACGCCCTTGTCGCGCGCGAGCGCCGCGCGCTGGCGGATACCGTCGCGTCCCGCGTCGGGTGGCGCGAGCAGCGGGCCGAACAGCGCGAGGCTCTTCACCCGTTGCGGATGCTTGACCGCGAGATGCTGCGCGACGATCGTGCCCATCGAATGCGCGACCACGTCCGCTTGTTCGATGTTCAGTTCCCGCAGCGCCGAGGCGATGATGTCCACATACACGTCGATCGACAGCTTCTGCGACGGCAGCTCGGAACGCGCGCTGCCCGGCAGGTCGATGCGTATCACCCGCTTGCCTTCGAACGCGCCGAGCACGGGCGTCCAGTTGTTCGACGAGCCGCCGAGACCATGAATGCACACCACGGGGGCGCCGTCGCCTTCCGTCTCGATGTAGAGACCCTGTACCTGGGTTGTCGCCATTTAAGCCACCTCGTTTTCAAGAATGCCGACGCGCGGAATTTCCATTCGCACGACGTCGCCGGTCTGCAGGAAGCGGGGCGGATTGAAGCCAATGCCGACGCCCGCCGGCGTGCCGGTTGCAATCACGTCGCCCGGTTGCAGTTCGATGCCCGCCGAAATCGTTTCGATCAGCGTGGGAATGTCGAAGATCAGATCCCGCGAGTTAGAGCTTTGGCGCAGTTCGCCGTTGACCCAGCAGCGCACGTCGATGTTCGCGGGATCGAACTCGTCGGCGGTCACGAGATACGGGCCCATCGGGCAGAAGCCGTCGAGCGATTTGCCGAGGAACCACTGGCGGTGGAGCTTTTGCAGGTCGCGCGCGGTCACGTCATTGATGAGCGTGTAGCCGAACACGTGCGCAAGCGCGTCGGCCTTGCGGATGCCGCGGCCTGCTTTGCCGATCACCACGCCGATCTCCGTTTCGTAGTCCAGTTGCTGAGTGACTGCCGCGTGACGCGGAATCCTGGCGCCGGGTCCGATCACCGTCGATGCGGGTTTGGTAAAGACCACTGGCGCTTCGGGAATGTGTTCGCCGGCTTGCGCGCTCTTGTCGAAGCCGGACTTGCTGAATTCTTCGGCGTGGTCGTGATAGTTTTTGCCCACGCAGAAGATGTTGCGGCGTGGCTGGTCGATCGGCGCGAGCACCGTGACGCCCGCCAGCGGCCGGCCGTCGTGCTTTGGCAGCAGCGCGCTTTTGATCGCGTCGTAATCATGAACCAATTGGACCATGTCGCCGCGAAAGCCGGCGTTCAGTTCCGTCACTGGCCAGTACTGTTGCCGTTCCGGATCGACGATTGCAATCGTTTTGACGCCTTCGACAAGCAAATTTGCCAATTTCATGTTGAGCCCTTAATCTAGGTCCGATTGGTGAAAATTTCTGTCACTGTAGGACCAAATGCGACCAGAGCCAATCAGGGTTAACCAAACATGAATACCAATTGGTTCTATGTAAAAGCGTTTCAACGGCAAGGAAGAGGTCATGGGCGACGTCGAGACAGGCAGATTTTCCGTTAGAGCGGAGGGCGCGCGCGCGCTCGCGAGCTATCTGGAGCAAGCCATTCGCACGGGGCGCTTGCGCGAGGGCGTCAAGCTGCCCGCCGAGCGCGAGTTGAGCGAGGAGTTCGGCGCGTCGCGCGGCGCGGTGCGGCGGGTGCTGGCCGATCTCAAGGGGCGCGGGCTCATTACGCAGGCGGTCGGCAGCGGCACCTTCGTGTTGCCGCAAGGGAATGCGGCGGGCGCAGCTGTGGGCGCGCAAGCGGCGGCTGCGTCGGCGGTTCCGCATGAGGTCGTACAGACCAGCCCTGCCGAATTGATGGAAGCGCGTCTGCTGATCGAACCGCTGATGCCCGGGCTGATCGTGCGTTACGCGACAGTCGGGGATTTCGCGCGGATGGTCGAATGCATCGAGCGATCGGAAGCCGCGCAGAGCATCGAAGAGTTCGAGAAGTGGGATGGCGAGTTGCACAAGACATTTGCGCTCGCGACGCACAACAGCTTCTTCCTCCGTGTGCTCGAACTAACCAACGAAGTGCGAGAGCAGGGCGAGTGGGGACGGCTCAAGCGCAAGTCGTTGACCCCCGAGCGGCGTTCGGAGTACGAGGCGCAGCATCGCGCGATCGTCGAAGCGCTGCGCGACCGCGACGCGGACCTCGCATGCGAACTGCTAACCGGGCATCTGAAGCAGATCCGGCACAATCTGTTTGGCGGGTGAGCATCGGGCGTTGGGCCGGGCGCGCTAGGTTCCGTGTTGTTGGCTTGCGGTTTAGCTAGCCATTCACTTTGGTATTTGCTGGCGAGCGGCAGCGGACGAGAAAGAACAGCGGGTCGATGTGCAGCTCCCCGCACGCCTTGAGTAACGGGAAAATCGTTGCGAGCGTCTTGCCGATTCCGGGGGGCGCTTGCGCCATCCATGGCTAGCCGTCCCGCGCCGCGCGATACACCGACACCGCCAGTTCGCGCTGCCCGCTGCAAAATTGCCGATGCGAAAACTGCAACGCGCCGAGCGCGGCGTTGCGGGCGACACAATGCGCTTCCTCGTGCACCGCCCAACCGAGAAATCGTTCGCAGCGCTCGATAAAGAAAACCTCCAGTTCGCGAGCGCTATGCGCTTGCGTCAGCAGGGTTTCCTTCGGAGCGCCGATCTCGAAGTACGCCAGCGCAACCGTGAGTTCAGTAAGGCAGGTGTACCTTGGTATCGTAGCGTCGGGAGCGCGCTCCTCGACGTATCGAGGGATAGGAAGGGCATCTGGCAGCAGGCTTCAGCCAG
>NZ_JAXDPY010000140.1:0-3248 GCF_034668105.1 Paraburkholderia sp.
CGCGTCGCGCGGGCGGTGGAAGAAGTCGCCGCGCTGAGCGCAAACGGCACGCAAGACGTCTTCGCGGTTGAGACCGACGTCAGTATCGCCGACGAAGTTCGCCGCCTGCACGCAAGCGTTGTCGAACGCTTCGGTGGAACAGATGTATTGATGAACAATGCCGGCATTCAGCCGGGCAGCGGCATGTTCGGTCCAACCGCGAACTGGGAACGCGTGCTCGGTGTCAATTTGTGGGGCGTGATCCACGGCACGCAGGTGTTCGTGCCGGACATGATCAAGCGCGGCCGTCCCGGGCTTGTCATCAATACCGGTTCAAAGCAAGGCATCACGACGCCGCCGGGCGACCCTGCATATAACGTTTCGAAAGCCGGTCTGAAAGCATTCACCGAAGCGTTGCAGCATGAATTGCGCAACACCGCCGACTGCCGCATCAGCGCTCATCTGCTGATTCCCGGCTTCGTGTTCACGGAACTGACACGGCACGGCCGCGTGGAGAAGCCCGTCGCCGCATGGACGCCCGAGCAGACCGTCGATTTCATGTTCGAGCGCCTCGACGCCGGCGACTTCTACATACTGTGTCCCGACAACGACGTGCCGCGCTCGCTCGACGAATTGCGCATTCAATGGGCGGCGGGCGATATCGTTGAGAACCGGCCCCCGTTGTCGCGCTGGCATCCGGACTACGCCACGGCATTTGAAGCGTTCATCAAGCAGCCCCGTTGACTCAAGGGCCGGCGCGATGTGGCAACAAAGTGAAACCTATCCCGATCCCGCGGTGGAGGTGCTCGATCCGCGCTTCCTGAAATATCGCATGACGAACGCGGCGGTCGAGCGCCTTGCAACCGGCATGCGCTTCGGCGAAGGACCGGTGTGGTTCGGCGACGGCCGCTTCCTGCTGCAGTCACTGTACGCGCTCTACGTCGATACGACTGCGGCGGCCGCAACCTGCGCGCGCCGGCGGATTACTTCGGCGCCCGGCCGAGGGCGCTGCGCGCACCGGCCGGTCATGATGAGAATTAACGCGGGGTCAAGCCGTGCGCTGGCGCTCGCTGAACGGAATGCCGCCTTTTGACTTGGAGTCTGCTGGAGACTCCACGATCTGCACAACAACCTGTTCGGCGAGGACACCCAAGCTGTCGACCACAGCTTGGGTAATCCCCGTCATCAGCGCTTTCTTTTGCTCGGGTGAGCGGCCTGCTACTGCATAAACAACGACTTCCGGCATAACGTACTCCAGTGGGTTGGCAAAGAACCGCAGCCGCAATCATAGCGGCACTCCCCACCGTTTGCCCAAGCCTGTGCAATAGAAGCGAACTGCATGAAAGCTAGCGGCTTTCTTTCAAAAAATTTCTTCGTGCGGCTAGCCCGGGTTCCACTTGCTCCGCCAACCTCATCGGCATGGCAGGCTCACGCGGCGTTCGTCAGCCGGTCGGCGTTGAGGCCGAATTGGCGCGCGATCGATTGCAGCCTGTCACCCCATTCCCAGACGCCGAAGACGTCATGCACGTTTTGCAGACAGCTCAGCAGGCTGACCGTCTGCGGGTCGTATACGTTGATCTTCGAACGCAGTAGCGCTCTTTTCAGCGCGGCGACGCCCACGTCCATATAGGCCGGCACTTCGTTCTTCTGCTTGCTGAGGTAGTGAATGGGCACCCCTTCCATAGCTGTCATGTAGTCGCGTGGCTTGATGTAGTTGCCGATCGGGCAGCCGCCGCAGTAACCGCGATACGCGGCGCCGCCGCGCGGCAGGAGCGCTGTGCCACGCTGCTGAAAAAGATGCCGGACCGCCTGGTCGAAAATGACTTGATGGCTTAAAAATTCGAGGGTCATTCGGTTCTCCTGCCGCACTCGAGTTTGCGCGGTAGTCGGTTCTTGCTGCGTGCAGACAAGCGGTCCGTCGTAGCGATGGGTGTTGAGTTGGATGCGGGGAAGTGTGATTACCGCGGCCTGCGATGACCGCAATCCGAAGACAACCCGCTCGCTGGTACTGTCCGAGTGAGAGAAGAGTAGGTTCTGCCGACGCGCGAATCTACTCTACGGTGGGATATGCCAATGCCGCATTGGCGTAATTGGCTTATACGAAGGTATAGGCGCGGTGACGGCGGCCCCGCACTACGGGCGCCAGCGCACCTGTGTGAGCTCTTCGCACACTTGCCATAGACGGCCGGCATTCGAAGCGTCCTTTGCCTGGCCGGCGATGCTCGCTTCGCCAATCCGGTTTCCACGTGCTTCCAGAAAGCCTTGTGGACCATAGTAGCCACCGTCACTGACGTCACGCGAAGTAGCGGCGTAAAGGGTCGGCAGTGCGCCTGCGTAGTCGGTGTTCAGCACGGTGCCGATGAAATGACTAAGGAGCTCGCGGGCCGCTCTTGAAATTGCCGAGCGATCGCCGCCCCGAAACAGATTGGTGTTTGCAACGCCAGGGTGAGCGGCAACCGACATAACGCGGGAATTGGCAGCGCGCAAACGCCGGTCGAGCTCGAACGCAAACATCAGATTCGCGAGCTTAGACTGCCGATAGGACTGCATCGGCGAATATGTTTTTCTGGATTGGAGGTCGTTGAAATCGATCCCTCCTTGCTTGTGTGCGATGGACGCGATCGTGACGATGCGCGGGCGGTCAGGCGATTCAGTCGCAGCGAGTTCGAGAGCGGGCATGAGCAGCGCAGTCAACGCGAAATGGCCGAGGACGTTGGTGCCAAACTGCAGCTCGAAGCCGTCCGCAGTCTCGAGCCGTTGCGGCGGCGCCATGACGCCGGCATTGTTGATCAGCGTGTGAATGGGGCGTTGCCCGGCGAGCTCTTTCTGTGCGAACTGTCGTACGGATGCGAGGGATGCGAGATCGAGAATCGCGAGTTCGGCACGAGCGTCGGGTGCCGCGGCGTTCAGCCGCGCCAAGGCTTCTTCTCCGCGTTGTTCATCGCGGCACGCAAGTATCACTTGCGCGCCTTTGCGCGCCAGAGTCAGTGCGGCGTGGTAGCCAATGCCGCTATTCGCTCCAGTGATGAGAACTCGCTTGCCGGTCTGCGGCGGAATGTCGGCTACGGTCCATTGCTTGTTCATATTGTTCCGGCTGAGCAGTGTGATAGTCGACTGCGAGACTATCATTAGTCAGTCTGGGGTGTTGCTATCGGGCAGGCAGCCGCTCCCGGCGATGCCGTCATCTGCGTTGCCTTCGGACCTTGAGAAGGAGTAAGCGATTACAATTTTAGGGAAAAATCAGCAACGCTTGATGGTAGTCATCCACG
>NZ_JAXDPY010000141.1:0-5061 GCF_034668105.1 Paraburkholderia sp.
TTCGCGCGATACGCACCGAGGTACGTGAGCGTCAATGTCGTGACAAAAAACACGGCTGCGAGGACGGCCGTGGTACGCGACAAAAAGTTTGCCGAACCGGTCGCGCCGAACAGGCTGCCCGACGCGCCGCTACCGAAAGCAGCGCCCATATCGGCGCCTTTGCCGTGTTGCAGCAAAACGAGGCCGATGACCCCGAGTGCCGACAACAGCTGAACGACGATAATCAATGTTTTCAAATACAGCATCACACTCACCTGAGTCTTTATTTAACCGCGCCACACAAAGTATGCCGCGCGGGATTGGGTCATCCTCGCCGAGGCGCCCTGCTTAACTGGCGACGCTGGTCGCGCCGGCCGCCTTGCAGATCGCCAGGAAATCCTGGTCTTTCAACGACGCGCCGCCAATCAGGCCACCGTCGATATCGGGCTCGCGGAACAATTCTTCCGCGTTCTCAGGCTTCACACTGCCGCCGTACAACAACGGCACATCCGCCACCGCCGCGCCCTTGGCCGCCAGACGCGAACGCAGGAACGCATGCACGGCCTGCGCCTGATCCGACGTCGCGCTCTTGCCGGTGCCGATCGCCCAGACCGGCTCGTATGCGACAACGATCCGTGCCGCGTCTTCCACCGACAGCTTAGCCAGCACCTCATCCAGCTGCATGCCGACCACCTGCTCCGTCAAGCCGGCCTCGCGCTCCTCGAGCGTTTCGCCGACACACACAATCGGCGTCAAGCCTGCTTCCAGCGCGCGCTGCGTCTTCACCGCCACCAACTCCGCGCTTTCACGATGGTAAGCACGACGTTCCGAGTGCCCAACGATTGCAAGCGTGGCGCCGAAATCGATCACCATCTGCGCTGCCACTTCGCCGGTATAGGCTCCCTGCGTGAACGCCGAGACGTCCTGCACACCCCACACGACCCGGCTGCCTTCCAGCAACGATTGAGTCTGCGCGAGATAAGGGCACGGCACACAGACACCTACGCGCACATCAGCCGGCAGTTCACCCGCGCCTTGCGCCACCGCCTGCAGCAGCGCTGCGTTTTCGGCGAGGCGCCCGTGCATCTTCCAGTTACCGACTACCAGCTTGGCTCGTTGTTTCGACATTGTCTCGTCGTCTCGTCTTCTTGATTGGCGGCGGACTTGATTTGCGCTTACAGCCCGCCTTTCGGATTCATGCGGCATGCGCAAAACGCGCAATTTTACTGCCTGGGGTGGATCGGGTCAAACTGCCCGTGTCGACCCGACCTTATCCAACCGACCGTGTCAAGCGTCCTGACCCCAAGTCAGCACGATCTTGCCGACGTGCGTGCTGCTTTCCATCAGTGCATGCGCCTCGGCTGCTTGCGCGGCCGGAAACACACGATGCACCACCGGCTTGATGCGGCCGTCTTCGAGATGCGGCCACACGCGCTCTTTCAATTGCGCGGCGATCTTCGCCTTGAACTCGATCGGCCGCGGACGCAACGTGGAACCCGTTACCGTCAAACGGCGGCGCAGAACTTCGTTCAGATTCAGCTCTGCCTTCGCGCCGCCCAGCAACGCGATCAGCACGATGCGGCCGCCGTCGGCCAGCGCGGTCAGCTCGCGCGGCACATAACTGCCAGCCACCATGTCGAGGATGACGTCGACGCCGCGGTCGTTCGTCAGCGACTTGATGACTTCGACGAAATCCTCAGTCTTGTAGTTGATCGCACGTTCGGCGCCGAGCGCTTCACACGCGCGGCACTTTTCGTCCGATCCCGCCGTGGCAAACACACGAAAGCCCAGTGCATGCGCGATCTGGATCGCCGTCACGCCGATACCGCTCGAGCCACCCTGCACCAGCAGCGTCTCGTTCGGCGCGCCTTCGCCTTTGCCGAGTTGCGCACGGTCGAACACATTACTCCATACCGTGAAGAATGTTTCCGGCAGCGAAGCCGCCTCGACATCCGACAATCCAGCGGGCACCGGCAAGCACTGCAACAGCGGCGCGGTCGCATATTCCGCGTAACCACCGCCCGCGAGCAATGCACACACGCGGTCACCCACTTTCAAACCGAACGGATTGTTCTTCTCGTCGATGCTGCCGCCGACAATCTCACCGGCTACTTCGAGCCCCGGCAGATCCGAGGCGCCCGGCGGCGGCGCATAGCCGCCTTTGCGCTGAAACACGTCCGGCCGGTTGATACCCGAAGCCGCCACCTTGATCAACACCTCGCCCGCTTTTGGCTGCGGTGTGGGCCGCTCCGCCAACTTCAGGACTTCCGGTGCTCCGAATTCGGTGATTTCGATCGCTTTCATCTGCGTCAACTCCAAGATTGGATTGCGTTGCCTACCGGCAACCCGAAGGAAGTCCCCTTAGGGGACACGAATCGCCCGACTTCAACGAACGCTCCATGCAAACAGAGTACCCGCTTATGTCCGTTTGCAGCGACCCGCAACGCAATCCACCCTGCACCCGTCATGAAAAACGGCCGGAGCGCATTCACGCTGCCGGCCGTCATTCCGCTACCGCATTACTGCGGCGTCGGCTCGCCTTGCGGCGCGCCGTTTGCGCCATTCGCGCCTTCGTTCAGCAACGCCTTGGCCGACAAACGCACGCGGCCCTTTTCGTCCGTCTGGATGACCTTGACCTTCACTTGCTGGCCGTCCTTCAGGTAGTCGTTGATGTCCTTGATACGCTCGTTGGCGATTTCGGAGATGTGCAGCAGACCATCCTTACCCGGCAGAATGTTCACGATCGCGCCGAAATCGAGCAGCTTGAGCACGGTACCTTCGTACACCTGGCCCACTTCGACTTCCAGCGTGATGTTCTCGATACGCTTCTTCGCTTCGGCCATCCCTTCGCTGCTGGTGCTCGCGATGGTGACGACGCCGTCGTCCGAAATATCGATCGTCGTGCCGGTTTCTTCAGTCAGCGCGCGGATCACCGAACCACCCTTGCCGATCACGTCGCGGATTTTTTCCGGATTGATCTTGATGGTGATCATGCGCGGTGCGTAGTCCGACAGCACCGTGTTCGCGCCCGACACCGCCGAGGTCATCTTGCCGAGGATGTGCATACGGCCTTCCTTCGCTTGCGCGAGGGCGACCTGCATGATTTCCTTGGTAATGCCCTGGATCTTGATGTCCATCTGCAACGCGGTCACGCCTTGCTCCGTACCCGCCACCTTGAAGTCCATGTCGCCGAGGTGATCTTCGTCGCCGAGGATGTCGGTCAGGACGGCAAACTTGTTGTCTTCCAGAATCAGGCCCATCGCGATGCCGGCGACATGCGCCTTCATCGGCACGCCAGCGTCCATCAGCGCGAGGCAGCCGCCGCACACCGAAGCCATCGACGAGGAACCGTTCGATTCGGTGATTTCCGACACGACGCGGATCGAATAGCCGAATTCGTCGGCGCTCGGCAGGCACGCGGCCAGCGCGCGCTTGGCCAGACGGCCGTGACCGATTTCACGGCGCTTCGGCGAACCGACGCGGCCCGTTTCGCCGGTCGCGAACGGAGGCATGTTGTAGTGGAGCATGAAGCGTTCGCGGTACTCGCCCTCGAGCGCGTCGATGTTCTGCTCGTCGCCCTTCGTACCGAGCGTTGCGATAACCAGCGCCTGCGTTTCGCCACGCGTGAACAGGGCCGAACCGTGCGTACGCGGCAGTACGCCGGTACGGATTTCGATCGGACGCACCGTGCGCGTGTCGCGGCCGTCGATACGCGGCTCGCCGTTCAGGATCTGCGTCCGGACGATCTTCGCTTCGATGTCGAACAGCACGTTGCCAACGGTTGCCTTATCCGCTGCGACCGTGCCGGCTGCCGCTGCTTCTTCTTCCAGCTTCTTCGACGTTGCTGCGTAGATTTCCTTCAGCTTGGTCGAACGGGCTTGCTTGTCGCGGATCTGATAAGCGGCGAGCAACTCGGCTTGCGCCAGTTCCGTCACGCGCGCGATCAGCGGTTCGTTCTTCGCCGCCGGCTGCCAATCCCATTCCGGCTTGCCGCCTTCGCTGACCAGATCGTGGATCGCGTTGATGGCGATCTGCATTTGTTCGTGACCGAACACGACAGCGCCGAGCATCACTTCTTCGGTCAGTTGTTGCGCTTCCGATTCCACCATCAGCACCGCGCGTTCCGTACCGGCGACGATCAGGTCGAGCGCCGATTCCTTCATTTGCGGGCGCGTCGGGTTCAACACGTATTCGTTGTTGATGTAAGCCACGCGTGCTGCGCCGACCGGGCCGTTGAACGGCAGACCGGAGACGGCGAGCGCCGCCGACGCGCCGATCAGCGCGGGGATGTCAGCGGGGATTTCCGGGTTCAGCGACAGGACGTGGATCACCACCTGGACTTCGTTATAGAAGCCTTCCGGGAACAGCGGGCGCAGAGGACGGTCGATCAGGCGCGAGATCAGCGTTTCGCCTTCCGACGGACGGCCTTCACGGCGGAAGAAGCCACCCGGGATCTTGCCGGCGGCGTAGGTCTTTTCGAGGTAGTCGACGGTCAGCGGGAAGAAGTCCTGGCCCGGCTTGGCGGTCTTTGCGCCGACCACGGTAGCCAGCACAACGGTGTCTTCGACGTCGACGATCACCGCACCGCTTGCCTGACGAGCGACTTCGCCCGTTTCGAGGCGGACCTTATGCTGTCCCCACTGAAATTCTTTGACGATCTTATTGAACATAGTCATTGCTTTTCCTCTTCGTAATGCCGCGCGGACCAGAAGCGGCGCGGCAACGCCAGGACCGGCGCCGCATGGGGAGAGTAGTGTTATGCCATTCCAGAGAACCACGCCCTACGTCGAGTACGCGCGCGAACCGCTGGAATGACACAAAGCTCTGCCCTGAAGCCCGGCCGTATTTCAGTTTTTTACTGCTTTTTGTAATGCTTTTTTCCTGCTAGCCGCCGCATGAACCGTCACGCTGCCGCGACCTTCAGGCAGTGCGCGTCACATGAAGCGCACCGTGCAAAAAACAAAATGCCTGTATCAGTGGAACTGACACAGGCATCTTGCTGAACGACTGGCCGATTACTTACGCAGACCCAGCTTCTCGATCAGTGCGCGGTAACGATCCGCGTCCTTACCCTTCAGGTAG
>NZ_JAXDPY010000142.1:0-6376 GCF_034668105.1 Paraburkholderia sp.
GCTCGCGCCTGTGGATTTGCGGAGCGCACCGGCACGGCGGCAATTGCTTCAGCCGTATGCGACGACGCGGCCGCCGGCTGCGCAGCTACCGTCGACCCCACCACTCCCGCCGGCTGCACAGCTGCCGTCGCCCCCACTGCTCCCGCCCGCTGCGCGGCTACCACCGGCGAGCCCGCGCGCCTGGCACCGGCCGGTCCTGCCGGATGCGCCGCAGCCGCGCCTCCACCACCGCCCGTAGGCGCCGGTTCGAACGCCAGCATGCGCAACAGCGTCATCGTGAAACCGGCGTACTCGTCCGGCGCAAGACCCAGTTCGCTTCGGCCGATGGTCGCAATCTGATAGAACAACTGCACCTGCTCGGCGCTCAACGCATCGGCAAACCGGCGCAGATCACCCGCTTCCGGCCACTCGTCCAGCACCGACGACGGCGCGAACTGCGCCCACGCGATCCGGTGCAGCAAGCTTGACAAATCCTGCAACGCCGTCGAAAACGACAGGCTGCGCAATGCCATCTCGTCCGCGACCGCCAGCACGGCGGCGCCGTCACCGTCGGCCAGCGCGTCGAGCAGGCGAATCAGATAGCTTTGATCCAGCGCGCCCAGCATGCCGCGCACCGCTTCTTCATTCACCTGATTGGCCGAATAGGCGATTGCCTGATCGGTCAGCGAGAGCGCGTCGCGCATCGAGCCGTCGGCTGCGCGCGCGAGCAGGCGCAATGCCTGGGCGTCGAACGGCACCTGCTCTTCGCCGAGAATATGCTCGAGATGCGACACAATATGCCCGGCCGGCATCTGCTTCAGATTGAACTGCAGACAGCGCGACAGCACCGTGACCGGAATCTTCTGCGGATCGGTGGTAGCAAGAATGAATTTGACGTGCGAAGGCGGCTCTTCCAGCGTCTTCAACATCGCGTTGAAAGCGTGGTTGGTCAGCATGTGCACTTCGTCGATCATGTAGACCTTGAAGCGCGCATCAACCGGTGCGTACACGGCGCGCTCCAGCAGCGCCGCCATTTCGTCGACCCCGCGATTACTCGCCGCGTCCATCTCGACATAATCGACAAACCGCCCTTCGTCGATCTCCCGGCATGCGCGGCACACGCCGCACGGCGTGGAAGTCACGCCGGTCTCGCAATTCAGCGCCTTGGCGAAGATGCGCGACAGCGTGGTTTTGCCGACGCCGCGAGTGCCGGTAAACAAATAGGCATGATGCAGACGGCCACCGTCGAGCGCGTGCGTGAGCGCGCGCACCACGTGCTCCTGTCCGACGAGCGAAGCGAAATCCTTCGGCCGCCATTTGCGTGCGAGAACTTGATAGGTCATCCGGAAATTGTATCAGTAACAATGGCGCGCAAAACCGATTCGAGAAAGCGCGCGAACGTGCGTTGCCGCTTCATTGAAACAGGCTAACGGACCGATAGAAAAAAATAGATGAAGCGCGCGGAAAATGCCACTGCGAGGCCACCATAGCGTCTGTACGACAGCGCCTGGGGTAAACAGAAGATGGGGAGATACGGCAGAGGAAAACAAAAAAGGAAGGTGACGAGCCCGACCCTCGGCACTGGTGGAAAACGGCTGTGGCTGCTTCGTTCCCGACCTGACCAGGTTGACCATCCCTCCATGCGAGGAGGCCCGTCACGAAACATTCTATCACCGCTTGGCTCGCCGCGCGACTCTTATACGACCAAAATGACATCGACCCGCCGAATCAGGAGCTTCACACCTATGGGCGGTACTCCGACTCCATGTGTTCGGCGCTCTTGTGTTTGCGCTGCCAGCCACCAGATAAGCTGCGTCGCGACTATCAAAGAGAGGTGGCGCTTCACCGGCAGCCATTGGCCCCACTGCCCTTGATGAGTACTATCACCACCGGCAACGCATAGCGAATTAAGCTAAACTGCCGTACGGATGACCCGCAAACGCGAGCTTTCTGCGCATTTCGGAATGGGCCTTTCAGCTCTTTCAAGCGTGCGCAGATAAGGCTCCGATGCGGCAAAGCGAACGGAAGTTTCCCTAGATTTTGACGTATCGTGGCGAGCAATTCAGGCGGGCCTCGAACCGATAGAGGTATTCATACAATGAGCGAATCAATCAAGCATATTAGCGACGCATCGTTCGAACAGGACGTCGTGAAATCCGATAAACCCGTGCTGCTCGACTTCTGGGCTGAATGGTGCGGTCCGTGCAAGATGATCGCGCCGATCCTCGACGAAGTCGCCAAGGATTACGCTGATCGCCTGCAAATCGCCAAGATCAACGTCGACGAACATCAATCGACGCCGGTCAAGTTTGGCGTGCGCGGCATCCCCACGCTGATCCTCTTCAAGAACGGCGCTGTCGCCGCGCAGAAGGTCGGCGCATTGTCGAAGTCGCAACTCACCGCATTCCTCGACGGCAATCTGTAAAGCGGTCGCATCGGCGCGCTGCGGGTCCTCAAGACCTTCGGGCGCGCCGTCTTGAGCCTGTTGTCAACCGGCAACACGCTTAATAAGAAAGATGCCATCCCGTCGCACTGGCGGAAATTGGCGTGTGCTATGCTAGAATCCGCAAAACGTCGAAAAGACGTGTAAGTCCTTGAGCGGTTCCGCTCACTCTCCTCCCAGATTTCATTTCGTCGCACCTTCTCCTGCGGGTTCTCCGTATGCATTTATCCGAGCTTAAGACTCTGCACGTGTCCGAATTGATCGAGATGGCCAATGGCCTCGAGATCGAAAGTGCAAACCGCCTGCGCAAGCAGGAATTGATGTTTGCCATTCTAAAAAAACGAGCCAAAACGGGCGACACGATCTTCGGCGACGGCACGCTTGAAGTGCTGCCGGATGGCTTCGGCTTCCTGCGGTCGCCGGAAACCTCGTATCTCGCCAGCACGGATGATATTTACATCAGCCCGTCGCAAATCCGCCGCTTCAACCTGCACACGGGCGACACGATCGAAGGCGAAGTGCGTACGCCGAAAGACGGCGAGCGCTATTTCGCTCTGGTGAAGGTGGACAAGGTCAACGGTCAGCCGCCGGAAGCCTCGAAGCACAAGATCATGTTCGAAAATCTGACGCCGCTGCACCCGAACAAGGTGCTGCTGCTCGAACGTGAAATGCGTGGCGAGGAAAACGTCACGGGCCGCATCATCGACATGATCGCGCCGATCGGTAAGGGCCAGCGCGGCCTGCTGGTGGCGTCGCCAAAGTCCGGCAAGACCGTGATGCTGCAACACATCGCGCACGCGATTAAGCAAAACCACCCGGATGTCGTGCTGTTCGTGCTGCTGATCGACGAACGCCCGGAAGAAGTGACCGAAATGCAGCGTTCCGTGGCCGGCGAAGTAATCGCCTCCACGTTCGACGAACCGGCTGCGCGTCACGTGCAAGTCGCCGAAATGGTGATCGAGAAAGCCAAGCGCCTCGTCGAAATGAAGAACGACGTCGTGATTCTGCTCGACTCGATCACGCGTCTCGCGCGTGCTTACAACACCGTCGTGCCGGCTTCCGGAAAGGTGCTGACGGGTGGTGTCGACGCCAACGCGCTGCAACGTCCGAAGCGTTTCTTCGGGGCCGCGCGCAATATCGAGGAAGGCGGCTCGCTCACCATCATCGGCACGGCGCTGATCGAAACCGGCAGCCGCATGGACGACGTGATCTACGAAGAGTTCAAGGGCACCGGCAACATGGAAGTGCACCTGGAGCGTCGCCTGGCTGAAAAGCGCGTCTATCCGTCGATCAACCTGAACAAGTCCGGCACGCGCCGTGAAGAACTGCTGATCAAGCCCGAAGTCCTGCAAAAGATCTGGGTGCTGCGCAAGTTCATTCACGACATGGACGAAGTCGAGTCGATGGAATTCCTGCTCGACAAGATTCGGCAGACGAAGAGCAACTCCGAGTTCTTCGACATGATGCGTCGTGGCGGCGGCAGCTAAGGCGTCGTGCCGAATAGCCGTATTTGCCGCGTCATCTTCACCGCATAAGAAGGCCGCTCGCCAGAAACGAGCGGTTTTTTTTCGTCTGTCAGGTCCCGCCAGATTTTGCCCGAGCGAGGTGCTTATCCCGATAACATGTACGTGAACGTACACGTTGGAGTACACTATCGTCAGTCCGTTATGTCCATCACACGCTTATGCCAAAGGACCCACCCGCCCTGCTCACCGTTCGCGACGCCGCTGAACGCCTCGGCGTCACGCCGCGCACGCTGAAGTACTACGAAGAGCGCGGCCTTGTCTCGCCTACCCGCAGCGAAGGCCGCTACCGCCTCTACGACGAGGGAGACCTGCAGCGCTTCGGCCGCATCCTGCGTCTGCGTTCGCTCGGCTTCTCGCTGCAAGGCATCACCGAAATGCTCAAGCGTCCGCTCGAACCGGTGGAAGGCGGCCATCGTTACTCCACCGAATCGCTGCAGCAGATTCGCGACGCCCTCTCAGAGCAAGTCGAAGCACTCGATACCCGCATCGAAACCATGCGCCGCGAACTCAAGGAAGCGCAAAAGCTGCGCGCCGAGCTTAGCCCCGACCTCGACTATCTCGAACGACGTCTCGCCGGAGAAAACGCGGACGCGTTGCTCGAGCAGCGCCGCGCGGCGCACGCCAACGCGACCGCCAGGTCGCAAGGAAGACGCAAAAAGCCACAGGATGAAGCCGCGCCCGACTCCGCTCCGGATCCCTCCGCATGAGCACCGCGACATCCCGCGCACCGTTGTTCAGCGTCGAGAAACTGCGCGGCGATTTTTTCCCGTGGGTGCTGGCCGTCGTCACGGGACTCGACTATTTCGACAACACGATTTTTTCGTTCTTCATCAGCTACATCGCGGGCGGCATCAACGCGTCGCCCGACGAACTGGTGTGGGCGTCGAGCGCCTATGCGGTCGCGGCCGTGCTCGGCATTCTGCAGCAGCAATGGTGGGTCGAGCGCTTCGGTTACCGGCGCTACGTGGCCGGCTGCATGCTGCTCTATTCAGCAGCGGCGATCGCCGCCACCTTGTGCGAGTCGTCGATCGAACTCGCATTCGCGCGCGGCTTCCAGGGCTACTTCATCGGCCCGATGATGGGCACCTGCCGCATCCTGATCCAGATGAGCTTCACGCCGCAGCAGCGACCCGCGGCAACCCGTGCTTTTCTGGTGCTGATCGTTCTGAGCAGTGCGCTTGCGCCGCTGATCGGCGGCCAACTGGTCGCGCATTTCGACTGGCGTGCGCTGTTCGCCTGCACCGCGCCCGTCGGTGTGCTGTTTGCGGTCCTTGCGCTGCTTGCGCTGCCCGACACCGGCGACCGCTTGCCGGAAGAACGTGGCGCTGCGCACTTCTGGCCTTATCTGATCTTCGCGTTCGCGCAAGGCGCGCTGCAAATCGTGATGCAGCAAGTGCGGTTTCAGCTGTTCAGCGCCTCGCCAGGGCTGATTCTGCTGACGGTCATGGGCATCGTCGCGCTCGGCTGGTTCGCTTACCAGCAATGGCATCATCCGGCGCCGCTGATGCGCCTGCATGCGCTGCGCGAAAAGGTCTTTCAGGTCGGACTCGTGCTGTACATGTTCTACTACTTCATCTCGACAGTATTCAGCTATCTGACGTCGCGCTTTCTCGAGAGCGGCCTCGGCTATCCGGTCGAAAATACCGGGCAACTGGTCGGTGTGACGTCGTTGATTTCGGCGAGCGCGCTGTTCGTCTACCTGCGTTACGCAAAGCTTCTGCCGCGCAAGAAGTGGATCATCGTGCCAGGCTTCGCGGTGGCCGCGTTCGCCGCGGCGTGGATGACTCGCATGTCGCCGGGCGTGGGCGAAGCCGCGCTGATCGTGCCGCTGCTGCTGCGCGGCTTGCTGTTGCTGTTCATCGTGCTGCCGGTCGCCAATCTAACGTTTAGAATCTTCGCCATCGAGGAGTTCACGCATGGCTACCGGCTGAAAAACATCGTCCGGCAACTGACGATCTCGTTCGCGACGGCCTCGGTGATCATCGTCGAACAACATCGGCAGGCGCTGCATCAAGCGCGCCTCGCGGAGTTCGTGAATCCGTACAATCCGGTGCTCCAGAATTCGCTCGCGGCGCTGACTAGCGGCTTCAGCGCCGCCGGCCGCTCGCCTTCCGAGGCGCATTCGCTTGCGATCGTGGAGATCAGCCGCACGGTTGCGCAGCAGGCAAGCTTCCTCGCCTCGCTGGATGGCTTCACCTTCCTGCTCGGCATTGCGATATGCGGCGGCCTCTTCGCCGCGTGGCAAAAACGGATCGACTAAGGGTTTCATCACGCCATGCTCTCGAAACTCACTCAATGGTTCGGCACGCGCCGCCGCGACCGCGCGCTGCGCGATTACGCGATCGACGACGCCCTTTGGCAAGCCACGCTCGACGGCCTGCCTTTCCTCGCCTACCTCGAGGCGCCGGATCTGGTGCGTCTGCGCGAG
>NZ_JAXDPY010000143.1:0-9184 GCF_034668105.1 Paraburkholderia sp.
TATTACGACAAGTCGCTTGTTGATCGCGCCGTGCAGGAGCTGAAGCACCAATACCTCACGCGCGGGTACTACGCAGCCGAGATGACCACCACGATTACGCCGGTGGATCAGAATCGCGTTTCGATTCTGTTTTCGGTTATAGAAGGGCCAAGCGCGAAGATTCGACAGGTCAATTTCGTCGGCAACCGGGTGTTCAGCACAAGTACGCTGCATGATGAGATGCAGCTCTCTACGCCGAACTGGTTCTCGTGGTACACGAAGGACGACCTTTATTCGAAGGATAAGCTCACAAAGGACCTCGAGAACGTCCGCTCGTATTATTTGAACCACGGCCATCTCGAGTTCAACATCGAGTCGACGCAGGTGTCGATCTCGCCGGACAAGAAGGACATGTATCTGACGGTCACGCTGCATGAAGGCGAGCCGTACACGATCAGCAGCATCAAGCTGGCGGGCAACCTGCTCGACCGCGAGGCGGAGCTGGCCAAGCTCGTCAAGATCAAACCGGGTGACCGCTTCTCGGCTGAAAAGCTGCAAGCCACCACCAAGTCGATCGTCGACAAGCTGGGCGAATACGGCTATGCGTTCGCCACCGTCAACGCACAGCCGAAGATCGATCAGGAACACCACAAGGTCGACCTGACGCTGCAAGTGGACCCGAGCCGCCGCGTGTACGTGCGCCACATCAACGTGGTCGGCAACACGCGTACGCGCGACGAAGTGGTGCGCCGCGAAATGCGTCAGATGGAGAGTTCCTGGTTCGACTCGAACCGCCTGACTCTGTCGAAAGACCGGATCAACCGTCTCGGCTATTTCACCGATGTCGACGTGACCACCGTACCGGTGGAAGGCACGCCGGACCAGGTCGATATCAACGTCAAGGTGACGGAAAAACCCACGGGCTCGCTTTCACTGGGCCTGGGCTATGGCTCGGGCGAGGGGCCCATTATCTCGGCGGGCATATCGCAGGACAACGTGTTCGGCTCCGGCACGAGCCTCGCCCTGAATGTGAATACGTCGACGACCAACCGTACGTTGACGGTCACGCAGGTCGATCCGTATTTCACGATTGACGGCATCAAGCGCATCACTGACGTCTATTACCGCACGACAGAGCCCTTGTATTATTCGACCGACTCGAGCTTCCGAATCATCACGGCAGGCGCGGACCTCAAATTCGGCGTGCCTTTCTCCGAGTCCGACATGGTGTACTTCGGCCTGGGGTTCGAGCAGAACCGCCTGGATGTCGACTCCACTACGCCTCAGAGCTACATCGACTACGTGAACCAATTCGGCCGTGTGTCGAACAATGTGCCGTTGACAGTGGGATGGTCGCGTGACAACCGCGATAGCGCGCTGGTTCCGAGCCGGGGCTACTACACGCAAGCCAACGCCGAATACGGCTCGCCGCTCGGTGATACGCCGTACTACAAGGCGGACCTGCAGGCGCAATACTATTATTCGTTCGCGCGTGGCTTCGTGCTTGGCCTGAATTTTCAGGGCGGCTATGGTAATGGATTGGACGGCAAGCCCTATCCGATCTTCAAGAACTACTACGCGGGCGGTATCGGTTCAGTGCGCGGGTATGAGCCAAGTTCCCTCGGGCCGCGCGACGCGACCACCAACGACCCCATCGGCGGCTCGAAGATGATTGTCGGCAATATCGAACTGACCGTTCCATTGCCGGGGTCCGGTTATGACCGCACGTTGCGCGTCTTTACCTTCCTCGACGGCGGCAACGTATGGGGCAGCGAAGGCAATAGTATCGGCGCGAACGGATTGCGCTACGGCTATGGGGTGGGTCTCGCCTGGATCTCGCCGATCGGTCCGCTCAAGCTGAGCTTCGGCTTACCGGTCGTCAAGCACACAGGCGATCAGTACCAGAAATTCCAGTTCCAGATAGGCACATCGTTCTGAGGCGCTCGGCAGGACGCGTTCGTTGATCCGTATCGTCAGGTTGGCGCACGCGAACTGTCCTGCACTGGAAGCGCCTGATCGCCGACACTTCCGGCAACCGAACGCAAAATGGTGATGAATTCCTGCATGGGCTGCGACGGCAACTCGTACTTGCGCGTGACGATACCGTAGCTCGTCATGGTCCGGTTGATCGGAACGGGCAGGTGCCCGAGCAGACCCTTGCTCACGTATTTTTCGACGGCGGCGCGCGGCTGCAGCGAGATCATGTCGGTGGCCTGCAACAGTTCCAGTGTCGAGAAGATTGAAGGCGTTTCCACCATGCCCACTGGCGCAGGAATGCCCGCGCCGGCGAAGGTTTCATCGAACAGCTGCCGGATAGCCGTGGCTTGCGGATAGAGAATCCATGGCCACGCACCAAGATCGGCCAATTCCAGCCGCCGCCGCTGGAGCAGCGGATGATGCTGTCCGACGACCACCCAGACCGGTTCTCCGGACAACACCTCGAAGTCGAACAGTACTTGATGGCGCGGCTCCGTCAGACGGCCCACCATCACGTCGAGCTTTTTTTCTTCGAGCCAGAACGCCAGTTGGTCGCTGCTTTGCTCGACCAGTTTGACGACCAGTTGCGGCCGCTGCTGGCGGATCTCCTTGATACCCGTAATCACCACCTGCGCGGCCGAAGCCGAGATCGCGCCCACGGTGAGATGGCCGTAGCCACCCTCGCTCAAGGTGCTGAACTCGCTCACGAACTTGCCCAGATCCGCTACCGCCGTGGTCGCGTAGCGCACGGACAATATGCCGAGATCGGTTGGACGCATCTCCCGGGGCAACCGTTCGAACAACTGGGCGCCGAACATCGATTCGATGTCACTCAGGATTTTTGTCGCCGCGGGCTGGGTGATGAGCATCTGTTCGGCTGCAATGCGCAAGTTGTGCGTGCGTCCAAGCGCATCGAGCAGTTGAAGATGTCTGAAGCGCAGCCTTGCCAGGACGCTCGACGTACGCACGGTAAATTGTCTGGACATGGGGTAAACACGCAAGAACTCATAACCGGATGGAATCGATTGTACGGAATAAGAGATTGGATGTTTATCGGTTGGGTGCCTAAAGTGGCAGCTGGGCGAATCAGCACGTGAGCCGGCAGCAAGCCGCGCGCGCCAGACAAACATCGTGGAGACAGACATGGCATCCCCGCTTTCACTCAGCTTAACGGACACGCTTCCTTCGGACGGGTTGTCCGGCACACTGGTCGGCCGCGCCTGGCTTCCTGCCACGCAATCGGTGCCCGCGGGTCCCGCCGTCGTCGTCTTGCGCACCGAGGGCGTGTTCGACATTTCCGACGCGGCACCGACTATCAGCAGCCTGGTGGAGCGGGAAGATCCTGTCGCGACGGTGCGAGCCGCGAGTGGCCGCTGGATCGGCACGCTGGACACGATCATCGCCAATACGGCCAATGCAATGGCCGGCGCGGCGCGCAACCCCGAGCTTGCCCATCTGCTCGCGCCTTGCGATCTGCAAGTCATCAAGGCAGCCGGCGTGACCTTTGCGGCGAGCCTGATCGAACGAGTGATCGAGGAGCAGGCAAAGGGCGATCCGCAGGGCGCGGTGCGCGTGCGGGACCAGATCAGGTCTCTGGTCGGCGATAGCCTCACCAGCATCCGGCCGGACTCCGCCGAGGCGCGCAAATTGAAGGCGCTGCTAACCGAGCAGGGGTTATGGTCACAATACCTGGAAGTCGGAATCGGCCCTGACGCGGAGGTCTTCACAAAAGCGCCGCTGCTGGCCGCTGTAGGGACGGGCGCGGAAATCGGGCTGCATCCCAATTCGGTCTGGAACAACCCGGAGCCGGAAATCGTGTTGTCGATCGACAGTCGCGGCCGCGTGCTCGGCGCGACCCTGGGCAACGACGTCAATCTGCGCGACTTCGAAGGACGCAGTGCGCTCCTGCTCGGCAAGGCGAAGGACAACAACGGCTCGTGTGCGATTGGTCCTTTCCTGCGGCTTTTCGACGAGACTTTCTCGATCGATGACGTGCGCCGTGCGACGGTCGATTTGCGCGTGGAGGGCAGCGACGGTTTTGTCTTGCGAGGGTCGAGTTCGATGGACCAGATCACGCGCGACCCGCTCGATCTCGTGTCGCAGACGATCAGTTCGACCCACCAGTACCCGGATGGCGCGCTGCTGTTTCTCGGGACGCTTTTTGCACCCATCGAAGACCGCGACGCCGCTGGAGCAGGCTTCACCCACAAGCTGGGCGATATCGTGAAGATTTCGAGCCGTCAGCTCGGCACGCTGGTCAACCGGGTCAACCACAGCGACCGCATCGAGCCGTGGACCTTCGGCGTGCGCGCGCTGATGGCGAATCTCGCTGCGCGAGGACTGCTCGGCACCGCCTCTCTCTGATCATGCTTTGAACCCGCTCTAACCCGCCATAACAGACCGGCATACCCGGCTTCCCATGGAGACAGACGAGATGCAGACTCGACACGTTACGCAAGACCCGTTGGAAAGCGCGGTGCGCAAGGCGCGCCTGCGCCTCGCGCCCTTCCTCGCGCTGATGTTCGCGCTATCGATGCTTGACCGTTCGAACGTCGGCTTCGTCAAACAGGCCCTTCAGGTCGATTCGAACATCGGCAACGCGGCGTTTGCGCTCGGGGCCGGGATCTTTTTCATCGGCTATGCGGTGTTCGAGATTCCGAGCAATCTGATGCTGCATCGGGTGGGTGCCAAGCTCTGGCTGAGCCGGATCATGGTCACCTGGGGGCTTGCGTCGGCGGCGATGATGTTTGCGCACAACGAGACTTCGTTCTATGTGCTGCGTTTTGTTCTGGGCGTGGCCGAAGCGGGTTTTTCGCCCGGCGTGATCCTCTATTCCACCTACTGGTTCCCCGCACGTGAACGCGGCAAGGCGCTAGGCATCTACTACTTCGGCTTGCCAGTGGCGCTCGTGCTCGGCAGCCCGCTGTCAGGTTATTTGATGGAAGTCATGGGTGGCCGCCTCGGGCTGCACAACTGGCAATGGATGTTCCTCGTCGAAGGCCTCGCTGCGTCGACGGTCGGCATCATCGCGTTCTTCTATCTGGTCAGCAAACCGCGCCACGCGAAGTGGCTGACGTCGGCCGAAAAGGACGCGCTGGAAAACGCCATTGCAGCGGAAGACCGGGACAAGGTCGCGCATGGGCCGGCTACCGCGCTGACCGCGCTGCGCAACTGGAACGTGCTTCGTTTCGTAGCGATTTATTTCGCCATTCAGGTCAGCGTGTATGGCGTTATTTTCTACCTGCCGACGCGGATTTCGGAGTTGACCGGTACCGCCATCGGCTCGAAGGTCGGCTTTCTGACCGCCATTCCGTGGTTGTGCGCACTCATCGCACTGCGCTTTATCACCGGCTACGCGGACGCGAAAGGGAAGCATCGGCAGCTAGCGGTGGCCATGCTGGCGATGGCCGCAGCAGGGATCGCACTGTCGACGCTCGGTAATCACCTCGCACCGGTGCTTGTCGCAGTCTGTATCGCGACGGTTGGCTTCGTTGTCGTTCAGCCGCTCTTCTGGACTTTGCCGACGGCCTACCTGAGCGGTACCGCGGCAGCGAGTGGTATTGCAATGATCGGCGCGCTCGGCAATCTCGGCGGCTTCATCGCGCCGACGTTAAAGACGGCGGTGGAGACGCTCTTCAATAGCCCGCGTGCGGGCATGTTCATTCTGGCGTTTGCGGGCGTCGTCGGCGTGCTGCTGCTGATGAGCATCGGCTTACATTCACGCCGCGTAACCGAAGCGCCGATTGGCTCGGCCGAAGCGACGCTTCGCTAGGCACATGCAGGCACGCTGCACACGATTTAACCGGACATTCACATGAGCATGATCGAACATCATTACATCGGCGAACGATGCTGCGCTTGCGCATCCCATAGTGCGCTCTTCAGCCTTGATGCCGTAACGGGTGAGGCAGTGCGCACAGCGCAGATCGAGAGGGCTACGTCATGATATTCGGCGCCGCAAACGCAATGGCCGATTCTTCGGCAATCGTAGAGCCAATCGTGCAACTGCATCCCGACGACGATGTCGTCATCGCGCGGCACCAGCTGATCGCGGGCATGCGCATCCGCAATAGTCTTGCCGTGCGCGGGTTGATCCCGGCGGGTCATAAGCTTGCCGTGCGCCGTGTTGAAGCAGGCGCACCGGTGCGGCGCTATGGGCAGATCATCGGCTTTGCGACACGTGTCATCGAAGCCGGCGAGCACGTTCATACGCACAACCTCGCGATGGGCGACTTCGATCGGGACTACGCTTTCGGGGCAGATGCGAAACCCGCGTCGACGCTCGCAGCGGCGGCACGGTTCATGGGCATCGTACGCGCGGATGGACGTGTTGCTACGCGCAACTACATCGGCATTCTGACATCGGTCAATTGCTCAGCAACGGCGGCTCGCGCCATTGCGGATTACTTTCGTCGCGATATTCATCCGCAAGCGCTCGCGGACTATCCGAACGTTGATGGCGTGATCGCGCTGACGCACGGTCAAGGCTGCGCGATCGACTCCGAAGGCGAAGCGCTGGAAATGATCCGGCGCACCCTCGGTGGTTATGCGCGGCATCCTAATTTCGCCGGCGTACTGATCGTCGGGCTGGGCTGCGAAACCAATCAGATCGATGGGCTCGTGCAAAGCCAGGGTCTCACGCCCGGCGCGGCGTTGAAGACAATGACCATTCAGGCCACCGGCGGCACGGCGCGCACGGTGGCGGCGGGCATCGAACAGGTCAAGGCGATGCTTGCGGAAGCGAACAATGTACGGCGCGAGCCTGTCGATGCAAAGCATCTGGTGATCGGCCTGCAATGCGGCGGCTCAGACGGCTACTCCGGCATTACCGCCAATCCGGCACTCGGCGCGGCGGTCGATCGTCTGGTGTTGCATGGCGGAACGGCGATTCTCTCCGAAACCCCCGAGGTCTACGGCGCCGAACATCTATTGACGCGGCGGGCCGTGTCACGTGAAGTCGGCGAAAAGCTCATCGAACGGATTCACTGGTGGGAAGCTTACTGCGCGCGCATGAATGCCGATCTGAACAACAATCCATCGGCGGGGAACAAGGCCGGTGGGCTGACAACGATCCTCGAAAAATCGCTCGGCGCGGTAGCGAAAGGCGGCACGACCAATCTCGTCGACGTGTACCGATACGCCGAATTAGTCCGCGCACACGGTCTCGTTTTCATGGATACGCCGGGCTACGATCCGGTTTCGGCGACCGGGCAGGTCGCGGGTGGAGCCAACCTGATCTGCTTTACGACGGGTCGCGGTTCCGCGTATGGGTGCGCGCCGTCGCCATCGTTGAAGCTGGGAACCAATACCGCGTTGTGGCAACGCCAGGAAGAGGACATCGACCTGAATTGCGGGTCGATTCTCGACGGCGAACGAACGGTTGATGAACTCGGTGAAGAGATCTTCCAACTCATGCTTGCGACCGCGTCGGGCCAGGCATCGAAAAGCGAGATTCACGGATACGGCCAGAATGAATTCGTGCCCTGGCAGATTGGGGCCATCACGTAAGGTGACGTTTCCGTCGGTTGGGTATTGTGCGGGTTCAACGCTCTGACAAGCGGGGCCAAAGAGCGTCCGTTCCTTAGTCGGAACGGGACGCTCGCAAATTGCGTCCGAACAGCAGCGACGGGTTAAGGGCGTGTGAGAACGCCTCGATCGCCTGACATGCCGAGGGGAGATCGCCTGGGATTTCTCCATACCAAATCCGCACTGATATCTCCCCTGCGCTTCGCATCGAGCCGGCAGTTTCTCGCGCTCGATCACTCCTGTTGAAGCTCACCTCGGAGGCGCGATGCTCGACTTATTCAACGCAACTAACGGTCAACGACAACTGCCGTCGCCCTCAAAGGTCAACATCAGTTCTGCAGACGCTCGGGCAGCGTAACGCCTTCGGGCGATCCAGGATGGCACGGCTAAGAATTTCGCCGGATCAATCGTCTTACCGTTTAGAGGTGGCATTTTCGTCGCGTCGAACAGGTCAGGTCTCGCACCTGCTCGCACAGCCCCGGATTGTCGAATCCCTCCTCGTTGATGAGCCTAGTTCGACTGCGTGACCCGGTACGTGTCCCGTTCGCGCTTCTTCGGCGGCACGATCATTTCGATTTTGTCGACCAGGAAGATATACGAAAGGATGCCCAGAACGGCGACGATCGAGACGTACCACATCGCATAGTGGAAGTTATGCGTGCGCTGCAGGATCATGCCGAAAACGATCGGCGTGGTAATGCCGGACAGATTACCGAACAGATTCAGGAAGCCGCCCATCGTCCCGATGAAATTGCGAGGAATGACGTCCGTAAATACCACCCAGCCGAGATTCGCGACGTTGTTTCCAAAAAAGGCCAGCGAAAGAATGCCGATCGCGATGACGGGCTGGTTCTCGAAAAAATTGACCGTGACGATCATCGCCGTCAACGCCAGCCCAACGATCACCGGCAGCTTGCGCGCGAACGTGACCGATTTACCCTTTTTCAGCAGGCTGTCACTGAGGAAGCCGCCCGCCAGCATGCCGACCATGGCCATGAGATACGGAATGGATGCGCCCAGTCCCGCTTTGGAAAGCGTGAGATTCAAGGCCTTTTCCAGGTAGACGATGAACCACGTCATGAAGAAGATCAGCGTCGAGTTGTAGGCGAACTGCGTGATGAACAGCCCCCAGACAGTTTTATTCTTGAGGAAGTACAGGATGTCGTCTTTGTCGACCACGGTGTTGACCGTGGATTGATCCTGAGATCCGTAGCCGCCGCCGGCCTTGATCAGATCGAGCTCTGCCCGAGCGGTTTTCCTGCTGTCTTTGGGGTCGCGATAAACGATCAGCCAGTAGATCCCGAAGACGATCCCCACGCCACCCGTTGCATAGAACACCATTTGCCAGCCATAACGGCTTGTCAGAAAAGTCAGGACCGGTGTGAACAATGCGAGCCCGATGTATTGCGAACTGATATAGGTCGCCGTCGCCCGTGCGCGTTCGTTCTTCGGAAACCAGTTCGCGACGATTTTCGTATTCGAGAGGTACGACGGTGCTTCAGCGAGGCCGATCAAGGCACGGCAGACCAGCAGCACCGCAAACGAGGCGCCCAGGGTCGCGAAAAAATGATGTGAAGCAAAGCCCATCGCGAACGTACATGTGCTCCAGACGACGATGGCACTGCCGTAGAGAACCCTCGATCCGATTCGATCGAGGAGATAGCCGACGGGAAGCTGAGCGGCCGCGTACGTCCACGTGAAC
>NZ_JAXDPY010000144.1:0-6148 GCF_034668105.1 Paraburkholderia sp.
CACCAGCGCAAGCTTGAGTGCAAGCAGCATGCTTAGGCTTCCAGCACGTGTTCGATGCGCCGGTCGGGCACCAGCCACCACGCCGCGGCGAGCGTATAGAGCGCAGCGGAGAGCCACGGCTGAACGAATGCCAGCGCAATGCCCGACAGATAGATGACGACCGAGACCTTACCTTTGAAGTCGTTGCCCACGGCTTTGGCCAGCGTCGAGTCCTTGCCGTGTTCGCGGATCAGCATGTGGGTCAGAATGAAATAGGCGATCGCCGACATGAACAGCACGACGCCGTACATCGCGGTCGGCCACGCGGCCAGATGATTTTCACCGACCCAATGGGTCACCGCCGGCAGCAGCGACAGCCAGAACAACAGATGGAGATTGGCCCACAACACCGAGCCATTGACCTTCTGCACGGTGTGGAACATGTGGTGGTGATTGTTCCAGTAGATGCCGACGTAGATGAAACTCAGCACGTAGGCGCAAAACACCGGCGCCACCGGGCGCAGCGCGGCGAGATCGAAGCCTTCCGGCACCTTCAATTCGAGCACCATGATTGTGATGATGATGGCGATCACGCCATCGCTGAAGGCTTCGATGCGTCCCTTGCCCATCGGTCGGTTTCCTGGTCGTGCAGCGGTTGTGAGAAGAATGCGGGTGTGCCGGACGCCACCGGCCGCCGCTTGCCGCGTCCGGCACACGTCACTTTATCAGTGCACCGCGCTCACTTAACAACTGGCGAAGAATGCTGCGATGGCAGCGGCCTTCGTCCTCGCAGTAACAGCCGATGGCAAAGTGCGTGGTTTTTGACAATGCGGCAAGCAGGTCCAACACCTTGGCGGCGTCGCCCCCATTCATCTCCGCCCGGAATTTTTTCGCAAACGCAGCCCATTCAGCGTCGCTGGCGGCCGCCTTGGCTTCTTTGATCAACGCCGCATCAGGCGACAGATTAGGCAGCCACACATCGTAGTAGTCGCGCGTGCTGAATTCCGTCTTGGGTACGCCGCGCGGCGGCCGCCGAACGGTGCCGATACGCAACCCTTCGTCGGGCGTCCTCGGAGACCCCAGCTGGACGATGCTAATGCTCATGTCTTCCCCTTTTCAATCGAATCCATCGCCTCGTCGATCGAAGCAAGCGCACGTTCCGTCTGGTGCGGATCCGGCGATCAATCAGCGGTGCGCGCCAGGATAATAAACCGCGAGCCACACGCTCGGCTCCGTGCCGCTCGTCCATGCCACCCGATGCCGGCAATGCGCCTCGATCAGCACGTGGTCGCCGGGTTTCATCGGATGCGGCTCACGCTCGCCTTCGAATTCGAGCGTTGCCGCGCCGCTCAGCAGCACGACCCACTCGGCGCGCGGACTGTCGTACCAGAAGTCCAGTGGGCTTGCGTGCCCCCATGAGACGATCCGCTCGACGCTCACGCCGGCTTCTTCCACCAGTGTGTCGACTTGCTCGTCCGGGCTCGCCGGTGCGCTGAGATCGAACAGATTGCCGCTACGGATTGCACGTTTCATTGCTTGTGCTCCGGCTATGCCCGTCACCTGGGTTCACTACGGGTCTTCGCCCAGCGTGCTCGCCAAGAGGCTTTGCCACCTGGCGCACCGCTCATTTCATCGGCTTCAACCCATCGAGCAACGTGGGCACCAGTTCGCTGATGGTCGGATGAATGTGCATCGCGTACTGCAAGGTCGGATAAGGCGCCCCGGCCGTCATGATGTCGATAAACGTGTGGATCGCTTCGTCGCCTTCGATGCCATGGATCGCCGCGCCAAGAATCTGCTTGCTGCCAGCGTCGACCAGCACCTTCATGAAGCCGTCGGTCTCGCCGCGTTCGCGGGCGCGGCCCACCCGCGTCATCGGCATGGTGGCGATCAGCGCGTCGCGGCCGCTCTTGCGCACGTCGGCCTCCGAAAGTCCGACGCGCGCCAGCGGCGGATCGACGAACACCGCATACGCCATGATCCGCGTGTCGACGCTGCGCGAACCGCCGTCGAGCAGATTGGCCGCGACGATGTGGAAATCGTCGTAGGACGTGTGGGTGAAGGCGCCGCGTCCGTTGACGTCGCCGATCGCCCAGACACCCGGCACGTTGGTACGCAACTGGCCGTCGACGGGAATCGTGCCGTGCTTGTCCGTCGCGATGCCGGCGGCGTCGAGGCCGAGGTCGTCGGTATTCGGTTCACGGCCGGTGGCGAACAGCAGGTGCGAGGCTTCGAGCGCGGGAAGATTCTGCTCGAAGCCGATACACACCGCATTCTCGCGATGCGGATGCGGTTCGACCCGCGCGGGCTGCACGCCGAAGACAAACTCGACCCCTTCGCGCGCCAGCACCTTCTGCACGGAGCTGGCGAAGTCGGCATCCTCGCGCGTGAGCACGCGCTCGCCGCGCACCAGCACCGTCACGCGGCTGCCGAAGCGGCGAAAAATCTGCGCGAATTCGAGCGCGATATAGCTGCCGCCGACAATCGCCAGATGGTCCGGCAATTCCGTCAGTTCGAGCAGATTGGAGTTGGTGTAGTAGCGAATTCGCTCGAGTCCTTCGAGCGGCGGCACGACTGCGCGCGTGCCGGTATTGATGAAGATCTCGTCGGCGCTGATGTCCTCGCGCACGGTACCGTCCGGCCCGCTGATGGACAGCGTATGCGCGCCGGTGAAGCGCGCGTGGCCATTGAAGACGGTCACGTTATCCGCGCCGCGCAGCCATTTCTCGACGCCGTCGCGCGATTCGCCGATGATCTTGTCCTTGCGCGCTTTGACCGCCGGCAGATTGACGGAAACCGAGCCGCTGACCTGCACACCCAGCTCGGCCGCGTGGCGCGCCACGTGAGCCGCGCGAGCGCTGGCCACATAAGACTTGGTCGGCGTGCAGCCGACATTCACACAGGTCCCGCCGAAGGCCGCGCGTTCGATGACCGCGGTTTTACGTCCGCTTTGACCGAGCCGGACAGCGAGCGGCGCACCGCCTTGTCCCGTCCCGATCACGACTGCGTCGAAGTGCTGTGGCATGGCAAATCTCCCGAGGCTGGAGTGCTGGTCGTAGCATCTTACCCTCAGCGCCCGGGGTTGCCGTGATCGTCGTTTCTATGAGCTTGAGTCGTTCAGGCGTGGCAGTGCACCGCGCAGATCAATTCGCGCGAGCGTTGCAGTGCGGCCTGTGCGCCGCGCGTCGCAACCACCCAGCCGACCTGGCCGAGGTTGAAGTCCTGTGACACCATCACTTGCATGAGGGCGACCATCGGCAGGACCACCGATGGCCGATAAAGCTGGTTTTTGATCAAGGCTGGCATAACGTTCCCATCGCGGTTCCATCGCGCCGGGCCGTTTCGGCATGGCGCGGAATTTACATTCGATGGGAGGATTCTAGGGAGACTTGGGCCGCGGATAAATACCGGGAACGCGAAGGCACTTGTCTGCCGATCTGAACAATCGATTTTTGGCGCCCCGACTCAAGACGTCCGAACCATCACGCTCGCATGATGACGCCCAGACTCAAGTCGCGCCGGCCAGCCCGATCTGCGCGTCGCACAGACTCCGCGCATAAGCGCTTGCCCCAACGGGCCGGCTGTAAAAATACCCCTGCTGCTTGTCGCAAGCGATCCCGCGCAAAAACGCCGCCTGCTCGGCAGTCTCCACACCCTCAGCAGTGACATTCATACCGAGCGAATGGGCCATCGCCACCACCGCCTGGGTGATCGCGATCGAATCGCGATGATCCGGCAAGCCCGCGACGAAGGACCGGTCGATTTTCAGGTTATGCAGCGGAAACCGCTTCAAATACGACAGCGACGAATAACCGGTGCCGAAATCGTCGACGGAAATCCGCACGCCCATGGCGTTCAACGCGCTTAGCATGGGCAGCACGGTGTCGCTGTCGCTCATCAACAGCCGCTCGGTGATTTCCAGTTCCAGCGCCTCCGGCTCGAGCCCCGACTGTTCGAGACAGCGCTCGATCCGCTCCACCAGCCCGCCTTTGAACTGGCGCGGCGACAGATTCACTGCGACGATCAGATCCGGCGCCAGCGTGCGCCGCCACTGCGCGATCTGCTCGCAAGCCCGCGCCAGCACCCAGCCGCCGATTTCACCGATCAGGCCGGCGTCTTCGGCCACCGGGATGAATTCCACCGGCGAGACGTTGCCCAGCTCGCTGTTGTACCAGCGCAGCAGCGCTTCGGCGCCGATCGTGCGGCCGCATTGGCTGTCGACGATCGGCTGATACACGAGGCTCAGTTCGTTGCCGGCGAGCGCGCGCCGCAAGGCCTGCTCGATCATGAAGCGGCGCTGCAGATGCTGATTCAGTTCGGCGGTGAAGAACTGAAAGTTGTTACGGCCGCATTGTTTCGCGTGGTACATCGCCGAGTCGGCGTTGCGCATCAGCGTGGGCACGTCCTGGCCGTCCTCCGGAAACAGGCTGATGCCGATCGATGCCCCCATGTAGTACTCGTTGTCCGCCACCGCGAACGGCACCGCGATCATGTCGAGAATGCGTTGGGCGAGCGCGATCAGATGACCCGTGCTTTCGTACGCGCTGACCACGATCACGAACTCGTCGCCGCCCACGCGCGCGAGCGTGTCGCTCTGTGCGACACACGCCGACAGCCGTTCCGCGACGCTGCACAGAAGCGCATCGCCGGCCTCGTGACCGGCGGTGTCGTTGACCTTCTTGAAACCGTCCAGATCGACGAACAGCACGGCGACCCGCGCCAGCTCGCCCAGCCCCGTCGCGCCGCCGGGCGCGAACAGATCGCGCATCCGCTCGGCCAGATAGGCGCGGTTGTAGAGACCAGTGAGCGGATCGCGGGTAGCCAGAAACTTGAGTTGCCGTTGCGCCTCGCGCACCGGCCCGATGTCGGTAAACGAGATCAGCACCGAACTGGGTTCGCTGTCGCCCGGCTTGATGATCGGCACGACATTCTCGGTAATCCAGACGACGTCGCCGTCCATCAGTTCCAGCCCGATCGTGATGCCGAGCTGGGGCTTGCCGGTCGCCAACACCTGGGTGGTCGGACGGCCCGCTTCGGTGACGAGGGAGCCGTCTTCGTGATACGAACGCGCCAGCACGGTCATGATGTCGCGGCCGATCAGATCGGCGCTCGCCCGCAAAATCCGTTGCGCACTCGGATTGCAGGCCAGCACCACGCCTTCGCGCGACTGCACGACGATGCCCTCGTTGAGATGATCGACGACCAGCCGGTGGTGCTCCTCGCTGCGCGCGAGGCGTTGCGCCATGGCGTCCTGATGCACGGCGAGACCGACACTGTGGCTGATGTCGTACAGCATCGCCTCTTCTTCGGCGGTCGGCCGGCGCGACGTGCGGTGATAGACCGCGAACGCGCCCAGCACCGCGCCGGCATCGTTTTCAAACGGCACCGACCAGCACGCGCGCAAGCCGAGCGGCAACGCGAGGTGGCGGAAGTCGGCCCACAGCGGATCGGTTTCGATATCTTCGACCGCGACCATGCGCCGCTCGTACATCGCGGTGCCGCAGGACCCGACCCGTGGCCCGATCGCGACGCCGTCGATCGCGGCGCCGAAATGCGCCGGCAGCGAAGGCGCGCCGCCCACGCGCGCGCGAACGCCGTCCGCATCCAGCAATAGGATCGAACAGGACGCGCCAGCGCCGAGCAGCGCTTCGGCGCGGCGGCAGACTTCATTCAGTAATTCCGGCAGCGGCGTGTTGCGGGTAATCAACCGCAACACCGTACGCTCCGACGCCAACACCCCCTCGGCCAGATTCGACCCATAGTGGGTGCTCTCCGGCGTTGCTCCCATCGTGCTATCTGATGTCGCTTCGCGTGTCATTTGTGCGCCCCCTAACCCGACATCGGCACGCTAGTGTACGCGGCGCACCGGGGTTTACGCGAGGGCTGCCCACTTTAATCGCGATGCATGCCGCAACGGCATAAACCGGCCGGCTAGCCGGTCAGCCAATGCGGCAACGGCACCATCGCCACGGCGCGTCCTCGATCAGCCGTGCTGGTCCGGTGGCCGGCCACCGCCGCCACCACCGTTTCCTCCACCTGGGGGTCTGCCGCCACTACCTTGCGGATGACCACCGCCGTTGCCTTCCGGCGGGCGACCGCCGGCATTGCCGCCTGGCGGCCCGCCGGGGGGATGCCCCCCGGCGTTCCCGGGCGGACGACCGCCCGAATT
>NZ_JAXDPY010000145.1:0-13257 GCF_034668105.1 Paraburkholderia sp.
CCGGCTCGGCGATCTCGGATCCCGTGGCGGGATTGAATGCACGCAGTGGTTTTTCCTCGCCGCGCACCGCTTTGCGACCGATCAGCATTTCGCCGGTAATAGACATTTCACTTTCCTTGAATGGACGTCCCCGATATAGGTCATCCTACAACACCGCAAGGTCCTCGGCAACCTGCAACCCATACTCAAAGAGGAATTCGGGTTTACGTGCCCGTTACAACCTACAGAGCCGATGCTACTCTGCGCTAGATGTACGACGACCTATAACAACCAGTTCAGCCACCGCAGCTTGCCCGGATAACCCAGTTCCAGGAGACATCCTCATGACAGCCGCCACGCCTTATCAGCCTTTACCCAATAGCTTTCGCCGCGCCGTCCGCGGCGGCGAAACCCTGATCGGCTGCTGGGTTTCGCTGGCCAGTCCGATCGCCACCGAACTGCTCGGCGTCGTCGGCTTCGACTGGATGCTGCTGGATGCCGAACACGCACCGAACGACGTTCTGACGCTGATCCCCCAATTGATGGCGCTCAAAGACAGCCCGAGCGCGCCGGTAGTGCGGCCGCCCGCCAACGACAGCGTATTCATCAAGCGCCTGCTCGATAGCGGCTTCTCGAATTTTCTGGTGCCGTTCATCGAGAGCGCTGAAGACGCGGCCCGCGCCGTCGCCGCGACGCGCTACCCGCCGCTGGGTATCCGCGGCGTGTCGGTGAGCCACCGGGGCAATCGCTACGCCACGGTGCCCGACTACTTCGACATCGCCAACGACAACGTCTGCGTCATCGTTCAGATCGAAAGCCGCAAGGCGGTCGATAATATCGACGAAATTCTTGCGGTGGACGGCATCGACGCCGTGTTCGTCGGCCCGTCCGATCTCGCGGCGTCCTACGGCCACCTCGGCAACCTCGGGCATCCCGACGTACAACAGGCGATTGCGCACGTGTTCGAGCGCGCCGAGGCCGCCGGCAAGCCGAGCGGCATTCTCGCCACCGTGCAGGCCGACGCGGAGCGCTATCTCTCCATGGGCTGCCGCGTCATCGCGGTCTGTGCGGACATGGGGCTGCTGAAAGCCGGCGCGCAGGCGGTTCAAAAACACTTCATGCAGAAACAGGCGGACCGGACGTAAACACGGCCGCCATGACATCTCCGGAGGATTCCATGCAAAAAGCAGGCTTTATCGGACTCGGCATCATGGGCAAGCCCATGGCCGCCAATCTTCTCAAGAACGGCGTCACGCTCGCGGCGTTTACCCGCAGCGGCGTGCCCGACGACCTCACCCAGGCCGGCGCGCTCGCATGCGACAGCCCAGCCGCTGTGGCCGCGCAGGCCGACGTGATCTTCACCATGGTGCCGGATACGCCGGACGTCGAACGCGTGCTGTTCGGCGAACAAGGCCTCGCCGACGCGTTGCGTCCGGGACAAACCGTGGTCGACATGAGCTCGATTTCGCCGATGGCCACGCGCGAGTTCGCGGCCCGCGTGCGTGAGCACGGCGCGGACTATCTGGATGCACCGGTTTCCGGTGGCGAGGTCGGCGCCAAGGCCGGTTCGCTGACCATCATGGTAGGCGGCGAAACCGCGACCTTCGAGCGCGTCAAGCCGCTCTTCGACATGATGGGCAAGAACGTCACGCTGATCGGCGCTGTCGGCGCCGGCCAGGTGTGCAAGGTCGCCAATCAGGTGATCGTCGCGGCGACGATCGAGGCGGTCGGCGAAGCGTTGCTGCTCGCCTCCAAAGCCGGCGTCGATCCGGCGCGCGTGCGCGAAGCGCTGATGGGCGGTTTTGCGTCCTCGCGCATCCTCGAAGTACACGGTGAACGGATGACGAAACGCGCTTTCGATCCAGGCTTCCGGATCGAGCTTCACCAGAAGGATCTGAATCTCGCGCTTTCGACGGCCCAGGCGCTCGGCGTTTCGTTGCCGAATACGGCCACCTGCCAGGCGCTCTTCAATGCCTGCGTGGCGCATGGCGGCAAGGCATGGGATCACTCCGCCATGGTGCGCGCGCTCGAAATGCTCGCCAATCACGAAATCGGCCAGCCGACCACGTAAGCGCAGCCTGACCCGCGACGTCGTTCCGCTTGCTCTATGCAGATAGAGAAGGTGGAGCGGCGCGCGTTCGGCGTTCGGCGTTCGCGTCCGCACGAATCTCTACGACAAAGGATCCCACTCGCCAATAAAGTTTTTATTACAAATTGGGCCACCAATCCGCTGAACATCGCGATCCGTATCAAGACGAATATGAATCGCGGCGGCTTCGTGAAGAACTTCTATGTCGATACGGTCACGCCGCCCAACGGTGTCAATCTGAAAGGCGGCGGCTACGGCAGCGCGTTTCTGAGCGGCAGTCCGATCAATGGCACGGTGCCGGTGGGCGTCGTCACGGCGACGGCGGGCAATCCTTCCGCGTCGCAGGGCGGCCTGATCACGTTCGACTGCGACTATCAGCCGGCTAACGATGCGAATCGCACTCGCCCCGCGGTCATACAGAATGTGAACATTTCCAATGTGCAGGGGACCCGCAAGCGCGACGACGCCAGGGCCGATCCATGCCTACAACGTCAATGGAATCACGTTGAAAAACGTGATCATCGGTTCGACGACTTACAACACGACGGTCGTCGATCAGCGTTAAGCGGGAGGTAAAAAAATGGCGGCGCCCGAGTGGACACCGCCATTTTCACTACCCGGCGCGCCTCGCCGCCGGATCAGACCACAGCTTACTTTACGACCGCACTCGGTGCCGCCCAGCGCGGATCCGGCGCTTTGTCAGTGCTTCGCGCGAGCAGACACACCACGGCGGCCGCGATGATGTCGAACACGGCCAGCACCACAAACAACGGGCTGTAGCCGATCTGCGTGACCAGCACGCCGAATAGCGCCGTGAACGCCGCAGCGCCGAGATAACCCGCCATGCCGCCCATGCCGGTGGCGGTGGCGACTTCGTTCTTGCCGAACATGTCGGAAGTGATCGCGTACAGCGCGCCCGACAAGGTCTGGTGAGCAAAGCCGCCGACGCACAGCAGCGCAACAGCCGCGTAAGGACTTGCCACCAACCCGACGCAGGCGGGCCCGACCATGCAGAGCGCGCCGACCACGAAGACCATCTTCCGGGACGTGAACAGCGAGACCTTCGCGTACTTATGAAACAGCGGGCTGAGGTAGCCGCCGAGCACACAGCCGATATCCGCCGCCAGAAAGGGCATCCACGCGTACAGCGCGACTTCCTTCAGGTTCATGTGACGCTCGGTCATCATGTACAGCGGGATCCACGCGTTGAAGGTCTGCCAGGCCGGCTCGGAAAGAATCCGCGGAATGCCGATGGCCCAGAAGTCGCGGCTGCCGAGCATGGCGGTCCAACTGCGTTTGACCGCGCCGGCTTCGCTGTGCTTCGCCTCCTGTCCGCTGAGGATGTAATCGCGCTCAGCGTCGCCCAGCAGCTTCTGATTGCGCGGGTGCTTGTAAAGCAGCATCCACAGCGCGCTCCAGACAATCCCCGCCACGCCGACAATCAGGAAAGCCCATTGCCATTGACCGTGCAGCAACGCCCAGACGACCAGCGGCGGCGCCAGCAGCGCGCCGATGGACGAACCGATATTGAACCAGCCGATCGCGACGGAACGCTCCTTGGCCGGGAACCACTCGCTCGTCGCCTTGACGCCGGCCGGGATGCCCGCCGCTTCGGCGATACCGAGCACGCCGCGAAAGAACGCGAGGCTGCGCCAGCCCGTCGACCATGCCGCCGCGGCACACGCCAGCGACCAGGCCAGCGCGAACGCCGCAAAGCCGATCTTGGTGCCGACGGTGTCGAGCACGTAGCCCGCGACCGGCTGCATGAACGCATAGCAAAGCTGCCAGGCCACCACGACGTGCGAATACTGCGCGGTCGTGATGTCGAGGTCCTTCATCAGCGTCGGCGCCGCCACCGACAACGTATTGCGCGCGAGGTAATTGATAATGAGCCCGGCCGCGACCAGACTGACCATCCACCAGCGGATACCCTTGATTTTCATGACTACGTCTCCTCGTATTCCTCGATCGATCAGACAGGCCGGCCCGTGGTGTCGCTGCCCGCGGCGGCGTCGCGCGAGTAGTCGATGCCGACGAAGCTGCCGCCCTGGTAACGCTGACCCAAGGCATCCAGCGGATTCGGCCGCGCCAGAATGTCCTCGGCATAGGCCTCGGCGTCCTGCGTCGGTCGATAACCCAAACGCTCGGCACCGCTGTTGTCCCACCAGCTGCGCTGATTGGCCGACACACCCCACACGGTGATGAAGCCGACGTCCTCTGCTTCGACACAGCGGTCGAGGAAATGCAGCAGGTCGCGATGACCGAACCAGGTGCTCAGGTGTCGCTGCTCGGTGGGCCGTTCAAGGCAACTGCCGATCCGCACGCAAATACTCTCGATGCCATGCTTATCCCAGTACATGCGCGCGAGTGCTTCGCCCCATACCTTGCTCAGGCCATAGAAACCGTCCGGGCGCAGCGCGCAGTCGAGATTGAGATGGTCGGTGACCGGATACATGCCGATCGCATGGTTGGAGCTCGCGAACACCACGCGCCGCACGCCTTGCCGGCGCGCGCCTTCGTACACTTCAACCAGGGCGCGCAGATTGTTGTCGATGATCTCCGGCAGAGGCCGCTCCACGCTCGTACCGGCGAAATGAATCAGCACGTCGACACCCTCCAGCAGACGATCGACGACGGCCGGGTCGCGCAGGTCGCCATGCATCACGTCCTCGCCTTCCACCAGCGGCGCGAGGGCCCTGGAGCCCGCGGCGGACCGCAAGGGAATCCCGCGTGCGATCAACGCCGCGCGTACTACCGAGCCGAGCTGGCCGCCGGCTCCACTGAGGGCAATCTTCTTCATAGGGGTTCCTTTACAGCGCCGCGCGCGATGAGAGCCGGAGGACGACTAGCAGTTAGCCGTAGCGGCAACGGACCAAGATTGGGCCGCGTAGTTGTACGATAACGTACTATCAACGATGGCGGAGCCGATTTCAACTAGGCAATTACCCGTATTTACTCTCAATGTCGGGAAAACTGTCTTTGATAAACAGACGTATAGGCCTCTACCTATTATGTGACGTCATACAACATAATTGCGCAAACTGAAGGCAAACCGGAGACCTCACCGGCTCTGTCCGGGCACTCGACCGGCACGGGCGCTCGAAGACGCGCCGACGTCGATCGAGGTTTTCGCCATCGCGCCATTCCACCGGCTGGTGGTTCGCCCGGCATTGCGTCGAGCGGGGCGCGCATCGGCCGATCAGCGGCTTGACTGATGCAGCCATGCTGCATGGCAAGCAGCACGGCCCACGCATGGCAATCGCCACACGCAAGCCGCGCGCGTTACGTCAACGCGTTACGAGCCGATGAATTCCAGCAGATCGCCATTCACCTTGTCCGCCTCGACCGTGCACATGCCATGCGCGCCGCCCGGGTAGACCTTGAGCGTGGCGTTCTTCACGATCTTCGCCGTCTTGCGGCCTGCGGCGTCGATCGGCACGATCTGATCCTCGTCGCCGTGCAGGACCAAAGTCGGCACGTCGATCTTCTTCAGGTCTTCCGTGTAGTCGACTTCGGAGAACTGCTTGATGCAATCGTACAAGCCCTTGATCGAGCCGACCATGCCTTGCGCCCAGAACGAATCGATCACCCCTTGCGACGCCTTCGCGTTCGGACGGTTGTAGCCGTAAAACGGCAGCGCCAGGTCCTTGAAAAACTGCGAACGATCCGCCTCGACACCCTTGCGAATACCGTCGAACACATCGATCGGCGTGCCTTCGGGATTGCTCTCTGTCTTGAGCATCAGCGGCGGCACCGCGCCGATCAGCACCGCCTTCGCCACGCGTTTCGTACCGTGACGGCCGATGTAATGCGCGACCTCGCCACCGCCGGTCGAATGACCGACCAGAGTGGCGTCCTGCAGGTCGAGATGCTCGATCAGCGTCGCGAGATCGTCGGCGTAGGTATCCATGTCGTTGCCGTCCCAGGTCTGCGCCGAACGGCCATGGCCGCGCCGGTCGTGCGCGATCACGCGAAACCCTTTGTTGCCGAGGAACAGCATCTGCGCATCCCACGCGTCCGCGGACAACGGCCAGCCGTGTGAGAAGACAACCGGGCGCCCCTTGCCCCAGTCTTTGTAGAAAATTTCCGTACCGTCTTTCGTGGTGATTGTGCTCATCTGCTAACTCCTTTGGATGAAGTCTGCCGTTGCCGGCAGGTGGATGAAGCGTGCATCTCAAACCATTCGGGCGGCACAAACAGTGCCGCCCGACGAAAACCGCTAACAGCGAATGCCACGACGAACTCGACGCGCATTCACGGAGAACATGGGAGAAAAGTGACCGGTCGATGCGCGATGAAGCGCTGATTCAAGCATGGCACGGTCTGCAACACACTTTGATGACGGACTGACGAAGAACCGAATCGGTTCTCGTGCTATTCGAAATGACTTTCAGAAATGAAGGCCCGGATGGCGACGCGAAGCTCGCTCATTTTTCGAGTCTGCAGCAAGCCGATATGAACCGCTGGTTGGCTGCTTGCATGGTAGAAGCAAACTAGCCGGTTGGCTAGCTGACCGGCTAATAGAAAGTCTGCGCGAACGGAGTTATTGTCGGTTGCTGACGAGTGGACTCCGGTCCGCTGCGTCGATTCAATCGACCCGCGCAAAAGCATCCGTCAATGGGAAGGTCGCTCAGTTGACCTTGGGAGTTGAAAATCCGGTACTCCTATCAGCTGCCCTCCTCACGCGGCGTTGCGCCTTTGGTTAGCTGCGCTGCCGCGCGGTCTATTGCCGCAGTCCCGCGCCCGGCCAGGAAAAAACCCTCAAAGACGTATTGAGGAAAACTTGATACCTATCAACGCCTTGCCGTCTCAAAATCGAAAACCGCCGCACAACAACGCGGTTTTTTGACGCACCTCGCATCGCAGCAAAAAAATCCTCCTTCCCCTACTCTTGCGCCATCTGCTCATGGCAGTGCGCACCGACAGCGGTCGACGCGCGTAGTCCACCTTCGGGCACCACGCACATAAAAGCACTTCACGCTCATGAACTCCGCTCTATCGGCATTCGATCTCGCCCGCATTCAGTTTGCGTTCACGGTCTCATTCCACATTGTTTTTCCGGCGCTCAGCATCGGCCTCGCCAGCTTCATCGCTGTCCTCGAATGGCGCTGGCTGAAAACCGGCAAGGCGTACTACAAAGATCTTTGCCTGTTCTGGTCGAAGATCTTCGCAGTCGCCTTCGGGATGGGCGTGGTTTCCGGCGTCGTGATGAGTTATCAGTTCGGCACTAACTGGTCGGGCTTCTCCAGTTTCGCCGGGCCGATTACCGGACCGCTGCTGATGTACGAGGTCATGACCGCGTTCTTCCTCGAAGCGGGCTTCCTCGGCATCATGCTGTTCGGCTGGCAGCGCGTGAGTGCGCGCGCCCACTTCGGCGCCACGCTGATGGTGGCGATCGGCACGCTGATCTCGACCTTCTGGATTCTCGCGTCCAATAGCTGGATGCAAACGCCGCAAGGCTTTGAAGTCGTCGACGGCCACGTCGTGCCGCTCGACTGGTTCAAGATCATTTTCAACCCGTCGTTCCCGTACCGGCTCGCGCATATGGCGCTGGCGGCCTTCATCGTCGCGGGGCTGGTGGTGTCGGCGGTGGGCGCATGGCATCTGCTGCGCGGCCGGCGCGATCCGGCCGTCAAGAAGATGTTCTCGATGGCGCTCTGGCTGCTGCTGATCCTCACGCCGATCCAGGCATTCGTCGGCGATCAGCACGGTCTGAACACGCGCCAGTATCAGCCCGCCAAGATCGCCGCAATCGAAGGTCTGTGGGAAACCGAGAAAGGCGGCACGGCGCTGAATCTGTTCGGCATTCCTGACATGCAAGCGGAGACCACCCGTTATGCCGTGTCGATTCCGCACCTCGGCAGCCTGATCCTCACGCATAGCTGGGACGGCGAGATTCGCGGCCTGAAGGAATTCCCGCCGCAAGACCGGCCGAACTCGACGGTGGTGTTCTGGAGTTTTCGCATCATGGCCGGGCTCGGCGTGCTGATGATCCTGATGTCTCTCGCCGCATGGATACTGCGCCGCCGCGAACGGCTGTTCGAAGCGAAGTGGTTTCAGCGTGTCGCCGTGGCAATGGGTCCGACCGGCTTCATTACGCTGCTGGCAGGTTGGGTCACCACTGAAGCAGGCCGTCAGCCGTGGGTGGTGTACGGCGTGATGCGCACCTCGCAGGCAGTGTCGCCGCTCACCACGCAGCAGGTCGGCATTTCGCTGATGGCGTTCGTGGGCGTCTACTTTCTCGTGTTCGGTACCGGCATCTATTACATGCTCAAGCTGATGCGCTCGGGTCCGGCGCTGCCGGGACAGACGCCGCACGACGCGCCTGAACACACGCCGAACCGGACCGCGCGCCGACCGCTCTCCGCCGCCGATCAGATGATCGACGCCGCCTAACTTCACCGCCGAAGAGAAACAAAATGGACGTAACCGTAGCGTGGGCCGCGATCATCGCCCTGGGCCTATTCATGTACGTGGTGCTGGACGGCTTCGATCTGGGCATCGGCATCGTCTTCCCGTTCTTCCCCGACGAGCAGGAACGCGACCTGATGATGAACACCGTCGCGCCCGTGTGGGACGGCAACGAAACCTGGCTGGTGCTCGGGGGCGCCGCGCTGTTCGCGGTGTTTCCGGTGGTCTATGCGACCGTGCTGTCGGCGCTCTATCTGCCGCTGATCTTCATGCTGGTCTGCCTGATCTTTCGCGGCGTATCGTTTGAAATTCGCGCCAAGGCCAAACGCACGAAGCATCTGTGGGATCTGGCGTTCATCGGCGGCTCGGCGGGCGCGACGTTCTTCCAGGGCATCGTACTGGGCGCGTTCCTGCAAGGCATTCCGGTGATCGACGGCGGCTATGCGGGCGAGCCTTTCGGGTGGCTCACCCCGTTCAGTCTGCTGACGGGTCTCGGTCTGGTCATTACCTACGCGCTGCTCGGCTGCTGCTGGCTGGTCGCGAAAACCGAAGGCGATCTGCAACGCCGCCTGCATCGCGTGGTGTGGCCGCTGACGCTTGTGCTACTCGGGTTCATCGCGATGGTCAGTCTGTGGACGCCGCTGCAAGATCCGAATATCGCGCAACGCTGGTTCCATGACGAGTTGTTCTACCGCCTGCTGCCGGTGCCGTTCCTCGTGGCGATCTGCGCGTTCTTCATGTACCGCGCGGTGCGTGAGCGGCATCACAATACGCCGTTCGTGCTGGCGCTGCTGCTGGTGTTGCTCGGCTATGCCGGGCTGCTGGTGAGCCTGTGGCCGTATGCAATTCCGTCGAGCATGACGCTCTGGGAAGCCGCCGCGCCGCGCTCGAGCCAGATGTTCACGCTGGTTGGCGCAGCGGTGATTCTGCCGATCATCATCGCCTATACGACGATGGGTTACTGGGTGTTTCGTGGCAAGGTGCGTCATGACGACCAACATCACTATCACTAAAGACGCGGGCAGTCAGACCACGGGCGGCCATGCCACGGGCAGTCAGACCACGGGCAGTCACGCCGCGGGCAGCGCTTCGCAAACCCCCGGTCGCAAACTGCCCGGCTGGCTGTGGTTCATCGCGCTCTGGTGCTTCGGCGTGGCCTGCGCCGTGTCGCTCGGTTTCGCGTTCAAGCTTCTGATGAATGCGACGCTGTTCGCAGTCAAATGAAGCTGTCAATGAATACTGCTTTTGCGTGATTTCATCCGGCGGGCATAACCTTCGAATTCTCGCGTGGACGGCTTAAAAATCGAGGCGCGCGGCTCGTCTTCGTAGCAAGCCGGAACCTATGCGCGGGAGATCTGCGCTACAACCATGCGGGTGCAGCGAACCAGCCGGCGATCATACAAATAGCGTGTTAAATGGGCGGCAAACCGTAAGGCGCGCCGCGCCGTCGATCGGCATATGAAACGCGGGGTAGCCGGCAATGACGCGATTCGAAAATAGAAGTAAAACGGCAAGTAACGCCACAAGCCATAGCGCCACACGCTTTGAAGGCAGCAGCACAGCGGCGGCAGTCCACCACGCGCAGGCCCGACTCGCGGAGACATCATGAAGTTCCTTGTGGCCGACGACCATGAACTGATCCGGCAAGGCGTCAAAGGGCTGCTGCGCGGCCTCGATCCCGACGCACAATTCGACGAGGCCGATAGCTGGGAAACACTTGCCGCCGCCGCGCGGCCCGACGCCAATCACGACCTCGCCATCGTCGATCTGCATATGCCGGGCATGAGCGGCGCGTCGTCGCTTGAAATGCTGTTGAAGGCGAATCCCGCGTTGCCGGTCGTCGTGCTTTCCGCCGAAGAATCGCCCGACGAAATGCGCGCGGTGCTGGCCGCCGGGGCGCTCGGCTTCGTGCCCAAGCGGCAACCCGCCAGCGTCATGCTCAAGGCAATCGAACTGGTGTTGTCGGGAGGCGCCTACGTGCCGATGGAAGCGCTCAGCCTGCTGGGTTCGCGCGAGACGCAGAGCGCACCGGCGCACGCCGGCGCGCCCGACGAGCTTGCCGCTCAGGGCACTGCGCACGCCACCACTCAGGCCGGCGCCGGGCTCACCGAACCGATCACGCAAATCCAGGCGCTGCAACCGCACCAGCAGCATTTGCTGGAGAACCTGTCGCCCAGACAGCAGGACATCATGCGGCTGGTGCATCGCGGCTGGACCAACAAAATGATCGCGCGCGAGCTGGGTGTCGCTGAAGGGACGGTCAAGGTGCATCTATCGGTGATCTTCCGGGCGCTCGGCGTGCACAACCGATCCACTGCGATCGCCGTGATCAATGGCTGGCTCGAGGCCGGGAAAACCCTGTAATACGGGGCTGGCGGCGCGGGCCTGCGGGAGGCTGCCTCTCATTACAGCTCGCGTTGGGATTGATTTGCGGTTGAGCTCGGGCGAGCGGCGAACTCGGATTCTCACGTCATGTCCTTCAACGTGCCCATTTTCAGCCCCGTTCCCGCTTCGTTGTGCACGCTCTGCGCTTCGCCCGCCCGCATTTCCAGCGTGGGCGCCGGGCGGCCTTTATCCAGTTCCGCCTGCTGCCACAGCATTTCCAGGGTGCGCCGCAAACGCGCCGGCGTGACCGGCTTATGCAGCACCGGAATGCCTTGCAAGGCAAGCGCCGCCAGTTCCGCCGATGCCATATCGCCCGTAATCAGCAACGTCACGACACCTTCATGCCCCGCCCTTGCGAGCACATTGCGCACGGCGCTGAGCGCCTGCGCGCCGGTTCGGTGATTCGCCAACTGGTAGTCGCATAACACGGCGTCCGGCACGAAGCCCTGTTCCAGCGCTGCGAGCGCGTCGGCCTCGTCGCGCGCGCCATGCACGATGCAACCCCAGCGTCCCAGCAGACTGGTGAGGCCTTCGAGAATCGACGGTTCGTCGTCGATGCACAGGACGCGCCGCCCTTGCGCCGACGGGCCGCCCGCCACCGCCTCGTTCAGGCTGGCGACGATCCCGCCGGCGTCGCCCGCCTGCACTGGAAAGCGGAACACCGAACCGCGGCCCGGCGCCGAGCGCATCTGCAACTCGCCGCCGAGCATCTCGACGAGGCGCTTCACCGTCGGCAAGCCCAAACCATGGCCCTGGCGTGCGTCGCGCTGCGGATTGGCGACCTGGTAAAACTCTTCGAAGATGCGCTCATGTTCCTCGGCCGGAATGCCGATGCCGGAGTCGCGCACTTCGATATAACCGCCCGAACGACGCCCGGCGCGGCGATAGCCGACCCAGATCGCGCCTTCCTCGGTGTAGCGCACCGCATTCGAGAGCAGGTTGCTCAGCACGCGCTCGAGGAGCACCGGATCGTCATGTATGACCGCCGAGGCCGGCGCGATCCGCAGCGCCAGGCCCTTGGCCGCAGCTTGCGGGCGGTACTGGCTGCCGACCCGCTCGAACAGCTCCGAAAGCCGGAAATGCAAACGGATCACCTGGGTCACGCCGCTTTCCAGCCTGGCGAGATCGAGCACCTGGTTGAACAGCTGATTCAACGCCTCGACGTTATAGACGATGTGCTGCGCCGTCTTCGCATGCTGCACGGGTGTCGCCGCCGGGTCGTTGAGCGAAGCCGCCAGCAGGCCGATCGCATGCAGCGGCTGGCGCAGATCGTGGCTCGCGGCCGCAAAAAAGCGCGTTTTAGCGAGACTGGCCTCTTCGGCGACACGCTTTTGCGCCGCCAGCGACTCCGCCAGGTACTGCTGATCGACGCGCGCCTGCACGACCTGCTGGAACAGCTTGCGGTAGCTCAGCGCATAGACGTTGATCGCGCAGAAGAAGAACGCGAGGACGATCGCGAGAATCGTGCGGTCGAACGTATGCGCGCCGAAATGCAGCACGATGGTCGGAAACAGCAGAAACGGAATCGCGGTCGAAAAGTTCAGCAGGTCGAAGCCGTTCGACATGAACACGCCGGCCGCCAGCGTGACGAGCATCACGGTATGCAGCAGCGGCAAATCGGTTTGCGGACTCTGGAACGCGAACCACACCGCGAGGCCTGGCGCACTGTACAGCAGCACGCCACGCACTGCGTGCAGGTTGATCCAGCCGCGCGGCGTCGTGAGATGCGGGTAGCGGCGATTGCAGATCCACAGCGCGAGGCTGCAGCAATTGGCCACCGCATAAAACCCGAAGCACGCGATGAAGAGCGGTGGCGACGGCACATTCGGCCAATAGATCGCCACCAGCACCGCGATCGAGAACCAGTGCGAAAAGAAGGCGATCGGATCTTGCGCGTACAGCACGCGCACCAGGTCTTCGTCGATTGCACGCTGGATGGGGTCGGCCCGCATCATGCGGTCTCTCCTTTGACGGCCACGGCGGATTCGATGGCATAGAACGCAAGCGCATCGACGCGGGCACGGAAGGCCTGGCATACCACGCAGGCGCTCGTACACAGATGTTGCGATGCTGCGCAGCGCCGCTGCGGCCTTTTGGTGCAGCGCACGGTTTCAAACGGCGAACAGACAAACAACAGGGCCGACGCGCGGACGGTTTACCCGGCAGTTTACCCATCAGCTACCACTTAATCCATATAGGCGAAGGCGCCGCCGGAAACCATACTGGCTTCACGTTCCAGCGCGGCTCTCCGTTTCAAACACTCCGTACCCTGCCTTCAGTCGAAGCTCCCCGCGCTCCTTGTCCTACCCCTTTATGGAGGTTTTCATGGGCGCAGTTCCGAGCCACGCGTTCGTCCGCAATCTCGACGATGCGATCCTGCCCGACCTGTGGCG
>NZ_JAXDPY010000146.1:0-3384 GCF_034668105.1 Paraburkholderia sp.
AGTCGCGATGCTCTGCGTCTCGTGCGCGAAGCCTTGGGCCCGGATGCCGTCGTTTTGTCCAATCACACGATGGACGACGGTAGCGTCGAAATCGTCGCGCTGGCCGACAGCGACCTCGCCGCCATCACGCCGAAGACGCCGCGACGCAACGCAGCCGCAGCGCTGGCCGCGCCGACGAATGCAATGGTTTCACAGCAGCCCACGCTCGTCGCACCGCGCGCGATGCAAGCCAACCCGTATGCGAGCGGCATGCCCGATGTATTCTCGTCGGTGTTCGGCGCAAGCCCGGAAGCGGGCACCGAGAATACGAGCAGCCATGCGGCTCAAGCCGACACGGGCGCCGACGATGCCCCGGTCTCCACCGCGAAACTTGCCGCCGCACCGAAAGCGGCGCCGACGGGCGCCGCTAAAACGCAACACACCGCGCCGGCGACACCTGCCGCCTCGTCCGCGCCGAGCGCCTCACAACCGGCCGCCATCGATAAACCCAGCGCCCGCGCCGCGGCGACGCGTCTCGCCGAAGACCTCCGTGCGGATCTGCTCAAAGCCGCCGGGGTGCCGCCCGCGCCCATCGTTCCCGCCGCTGAAGCTCAAACGCCGCGCACGATGGCCGAGTCGAATCCCTGGCTAATCGACCACGCTCGCCGCATCGCCGCCGAACAGCAGGAGCAGGGCGCGTACAGCGCGCGTCCCGCGGCGATGACACCGGCTGCGGCCACGGCCAAGGGCCTTGGCGTCGCGGTCGAATCCGCTGTACAAGCGGGCCCGCAAGACACGCAAGCGGCCTCTGCCCGACCGGCCGCGCCGCACACCGGCGATACCCCCGAGTGGGCCCGCGAAGCCGCGCAAGTCGCGGCGCGCCGCACCGCTCAGAAGAGTGCGCCGCCGCTGCCGACGGGCGACGACGCCCGCACGCCCGCCTCGGTCGCTGAAGCGATCAAGAGCCGCATGGAGCAGGTCGTCAACGACACCGTGATGAGCGAGCTCTCGTCGATGCGCGGGATGATGGAAGAACACTTCGCCGGCCTGTTGTGGGGCGATCGTCAGCGCCGCAGCCCGGCACGCGCCGCGCTCACCAAGCATCTGTTCGCCGCCGGTTTCTCCGCGCAGCTCGTGCAGATGATGGTCGACAACCTGCCCGACGACGTCGACAACATGGACGGCGGCATGGCTTGGGTGCGCTCGGTGCTCGAGTCGAATCTGCCGGTGATGGAAGACGAAGACGCGTTGATGGAGCGCGGCGGCGTATTCGCGCTGATGGGCCCGACGGGCGTCGGCAAGACCACGACCACCGCCAAGCTCGCCGCGCGCTGCGTGATGCGCTTCGGCGCCAGCAAGGTGGCGCTCCTCACCACCGACAGCTACCGGATCGGCGGCCACGAACAACTGCGCATCTTCGGCAAGATTCTCGGCGTGTCGGTCCACGCGGTGAAAGACGGTGGCGATCTGCAACTCGCGCTCTCCGAGTTGCGCAACAAGCACATCGTGCTGATCGACACGATCGGTATGAGCCAGCGCGACCGTCTGGTTTCCGACCAGATCGCGATGCTGTGCCGCGCCGGTCAGCCGGTGCAGCGTCTGCTGCTGCTCAACGCGACGAGCCATGGCGACACCTTGAACGAAGTCGTGCAGGCCTATCAGCGCGCGCCGGATAAACAGCCGCTCGCCGGCTGCATTCTGACCAAGCTCGACGAAGCCACCAATCTGGGCGGCGTGCTCGACACGGTGATCCGCTACAAGCTGCCGGTGCACTACGTGTCGACCGGTCAGAAGGTGCCGGAAAACCTGTACGTCGCGACGAAGAAATTCCTGATCAAGAGCACGTTCTGCATTCCGCGCGATAACTCGCCGTTCGTGCCGCACGACGACGACATTCCAGCGTTGCTGTCCGCGCTGTCCGCGCGCTCGACGGCCGAACTGCACGAGGTCCGCTTTGGATAAATTCATGGCCGATCAGGCAGAAGGTCTGCGGCGGCTATTGACGCAAAGCGGCTCGCGCGTGCTTGCGGTGACGGGCGGCCCGGCCGGCGTCGGCTGCACGACGACCGTGGTGAACCTTGCTGCGGCGCTCGCGCAGCAGGGCAAGGATGTACTGGTGATCGACGAGTGCCTCGGCGCGAAATCGGTGAGCGCGATGCTCGGCGGCGTGCGCGGCGCGGGCAATTTTGCGGCGGTGCTGCGCGGCGAGATGACGCTCGACGCCGCCGCCGCGCGCCACGCGCTGGGCTTCTCCGTGCTGAGCGGTTCGCACAACAACTGCGCCGGCTACACGGCCGCGCAGTTAGGCGTGGTGTTGCGCGGTTCCGCCGACATCGTGCTGATCGATGCGCAACTCGACCAGCAGGGTCAGCTGTCGCCGCTCGCGATGCAGGCGCACGACGTGATGATCGTGACAAGGGTGGCCGCGCAAGCGATCACCGAGGCGTACGCGTGCATGAAACGTCTGCACTACGCGCACGCCACCGCGCAGTTTCGCGTGCTGGTGAACCACGTGCAGAGCGTGGACGACGCCCGTACCGCCTTTGTCAACCTGGCCGGCGTGGCTGGCCGCTACCTGACGGTAGCGCTGGAAGACGCCGGTTGCATTGCCGCCGATGCGCGGATGGCGCGAGCCCTGGAATTGTCGCGGTGTGTCGTCGATGCTTTCCCATCGACACCGGCCGCGCGTGACTTCCGGCACCTTGCCGCCGAATTGCAGTACTGGCCGATGCGGCCAGCGATGTCGTCGCAAACGTCCTGGATGGCGCCTGCGACAGTTACAGCGGCGCAACACGCCGACCAACCGTCCGTGCAGCACGCCTGAGAGGTGGCACAGGGACAAGGGGAGCACGATGTATAACGCTCAGGGAAAGATTTCCCAGGCCGAGGTTCTGACGAAGTACGCGCCCCTGGTGCGTCGGCTCGGCTTGCAGCTGGTTGCCAAGATGCCGGCGAGCGTCGATCTCGATGACCTGATCCAGGCCGGCATGATCGGGCTGCTGGACGCGGCGAGCCGCTACAAGGAAGACCAGGGCGCGCAGTTCGAGACCTATGCCAGCCAGCGAATTCGTGGCGCGATGCTGGACGAGTTGCGCAGCAACGACTGGTTGCCGCGCAGCTTGCGGCGCACTTCACGCGAAGTCGAAACGGCCGTGCACAAGGTCGAACAGAGTCTGGGCCGCTCGGCGAGCGAAACGGAAATCGCCGAGCATCTGCAGATGCCGCTCGACGAATATCAGTCGATGCTCCAGGACTTGCACGGCAGCCAGCTGATCTATTACGAAGACTTCGACCGTTCCGCGGACGACGAGCCGTTTCTCGACCGTTACTGCGTCGATCATTCGGACCCGCTGTCGGCGCTGCTGGACGACAGCTTGCGCTCGGCGCTGATCGAAGCGATCGACC
>NZ_JAXDPY010000147.1:0-5376 GCF_034668105.1 Paraburkholderia sp.
TCGGAAGTGACTTCAGAAGCGGCCTCGGAAGCTGCTCGAGACACCGCTTCCAGAATGTCGTCCGACGCGGCGTCGGGAATGATGTCCGACACTGCCCCCGCCGCGCGCGGCATCTCTGCCGACGCATCGCCCGACCCCGCCGCCGCCATGCTGACGAAAGCGCGTCCCTGGATTCTGCTCACGCCGATCCTGTTGTTTCTCGCCATCCTCGGCGCGGCAGCGCTCGTCGTACTGCGCATGAGCTTCGGCACGCAAGGCAACGAATGGCATGGCTTCACGCTGCAGAACTACGCGGATCTCCTCGACGGCTATTTCCTGAAGTCGTTGTGGCTCACGTTGAAGCTCGCGTTCCAGAGCATGGTCTGCGCCGTGCTGCTGGCGATTCCCGTCGCTCTGGCGATGGCGCGCACCCAATCGCGGCTCGCGCGGCGGCTGCTGCTGGCCGGCGTGCTGCTGCCCTTGCTCGTCAATCTGCTGTTGCAAGGTTATGGCTGGCTGATCATTCTCGGTCCGGCCGGCCTGCTCAATCATGCGCTGCTCGGCAGCGGCCTCGTCGATCGTCCGGTGATGTGGCTGTATCGCGAACACGGCGTGTTGCTTGGTTTGATTCAGACGGCGTTCCCGCTCGCCGTGCTGCCGTTGTCGAGTGCCATGCGCGCGGTCTCGAGCTCGTATGAAGAAGCCGCGGCCACGCTCGGCGCGACGCGTTGGCAAACGCTGCGTCACGTGTTGCTGCCGCTCGCTATGCCGGGACTCGTGTCCGGCGCCCTGCTGGTGTTCGCATACAACGCCAGCGCTTTCGCCGTGCCCCTGTTACTGGGCGGACGCCGCGTGCCGATGCTCGCCGTGCTGGTCCACGACCAGGTCGCGCCCTTGCTCAATTGGCCCGCCGCGTCCGCATCGGGCGTCGTCCTGATGATCGCGACGCTGACTGTGATGGCGCTGTCGCAGCGGCTCGTGCGCCGCACGCAACGTCTCGCCGAGGAGCCTCACGCATGAGCACGCCGATCCAGACACCGCGCCTGACACGTACATCGGGCTCACCGGGTTCACCACGCCTGCCGCGTTTGCCGAATACCATGCCAGGGCAGCTCGGCAAGGCCACCGCGTTGCTCGCCGCGATCGTGTTGTTCCTCGCCGCGCTGCCGATCCTGACGATGATCACCATGTCGTTCAGCGCCGCCGACACGCTTGAATTCCCACCGCACGCCTACGGCCTGCATTGGTATCGCGCGGCGTGGCACAGCTTCGTCTCGCCGGACGCGAGCGACTCGCTCTCGATGGGCGCCGCGCTCAGCACGAGCCTGATCGTCGCGCTCTCGACGATGGTGATCGCCACGCTCGTCTCGGTGCCGGCCGCCTACGCACTGAGCCGCTACCGTTTCCGCGGCAAGCCCGCGGTCGAACAACTGGTGGCGTTGCCGCTCGTCTATCCGCTGGTGATGCTCGGCTTGTCGCTGCTGCTGGTGTTCAACGTGCTGCCGGTCGAACTCGGCGTATTCCGCCTGATCATCGCGCATGTGATTCTGGCGCTGCCGTTCACCGTGAAAAATTGCGCGGCGTCGGTGGCCTCGATCGGCCCCGAGTTCGAGGAAGCCGCCTGCGTGATGGGCGCGAGTCCGACCCGCGCGCTGCTCGACGTGATCCTGCCGTTGATGCGCCCCGGCATTCTCGCCGGCATGTTGTTCGCGTTCATCGTCTCGTTCAACGAATTCACGGTGACGTTCTTCCTGTACGGCATCGACACGATGACCTTGCCGGTGTGGCTCTACAGCCGCACGGTGTCGTCGCTCGATCCGACCGTGTTCTGTTTTGCCGTATTCATCGTCGCGATCGACTTCGCGCTGATCTGGCTGCTTGAAAAGCTGATCGGCGACGAAGGCGTGGCTCTTTGACCACCCTCGACCACGTTTCAATTCGCGCTGCGCTGACGCTTTCTTGCTGGAGCATTCGATGACCCATCTGACCTTGCAGGCCGTGACCAAGCGCTTCAACGCGGCATATGCCGTCGACAACATCGATCTGAGCGTGCCCGACGGCAAGCTGGTGTGCTTTCTCGGGCCATCCGGCTGCGGCAAGACCACGCTGCTGCGGATGATCGCCGGGCTGGAAACGCCGAGCTCGGGCAGCATCGATTTCGCCGGCCGCGACATCACGCACCTGCCCGCCAATCAGCGCGACTTCGGCATGGTGTTTCAGTCGCTCGCGCTGTTTCCGCATATGACGGTCGCGCAAAACGTCGCGTATCCGCTCAGGTTGCGCAAGACCGCGAAAGACGCGCAAGCGCGCCGCGTCACCGAATTGCTGGAGTTGATCCAGTTGCCGCATATGGCGAACCGGCCCGTCACGCAACTCTCCGGCGGCCAGCGGCAACGCGTGGCGATCGCGCGCGCAATCGCGTCGCAACCGAAACTGCTGCTGCTCGACGAACCGCTCTCCGCGCTCGACGCCAAACTGCGCGAAGCGATGCAGGTCGAAATCCGGCTGCTGCAACAGCGCCTGGGCATCACGACCATCATGGTCACGCACGATCAACGCGAAGCAATGACGATGGCCGACGAAATCGTGGTGATGGAGAAAGGCCGGATTGCGCAGGTCGGCAAACCGCTCGATATCTATCGCGACCCGGTCAGCGAATTCGTCGCTGATTTCATCGGTCTGGGGAACATCCTGCCGGTCACCTACGACGGCGCGGGCAGTGTCAGTTTGCCGGGCGGCCGGCGCATCGCCGTTGCGCAACCGGCGCGGGTGCCGGAGTCCACTGGCGATATCCGTCTGCTGATCCGGCCGGAGGACGTGTGCGTCAAGTCGGCGTCCGCGGATGCCGCGCCGAACCGGCTCGCGGGCACGGTGACTTTTATCCGCGACGTGGGAGCGTCGCTCGAAGCGACGATCGATTGCGCCGGCTTCACGCTAACCGCCGCGACCACCCCGCGCGAAACGCCGGGACTGACGCCCGGCATGCCGGTGCTCGCGGAATTGCCACCGCACGCGTGCAAACTGATTGCCGCGCGGGCGGCACATTAAGCTCGTTAATCCGCGCAGCGCTCGCGGATGCGCTTACCCCTGCGCTCATCGACACCCATTCCAATACCGAGTTTTCGACAGAGGAAAGACCATGAATCAACCGCAAGTTGCCCGCAACAGCACCCGCCGCGTCGTCGCCACTCTCGCCGCGGCACTCGCCTTCACCGGCCTCGGTGCCTTGTGCGCGTTTCCGTCGGCCGCCAAAGCCGATGCGCTCGACACCATCGCGAAGTCCGGCACGGTGCGCATCGGCGTATTCGAGGATTATCCGCCGTTCGGCTCGATCGGCCCGGATATGAAGCCGATGGGCTACGACATCGACGTCGCCAATCTGATCGGCAAGGCGTTGAACGCGAAAGTCGAACTCGTGCAAGTGACGGGCGACAACCGCATGGCCTACCTCGCCGATCACAAAGCCGACATGTTGCTTTCAGTCGGCCAGACGCCGGAGCGCGAAAAAGTGATCGACTTCTCGCAGCCTTACGCGCCCTACTACCTCGCTGTCTTCGGCCCGAAAGCGCTGCCCGTGAAGAACGCCGCCGACCTCGCCGGCAAGTCGATTTCGGTCGCGCGCGGCACGCTGGAAGACCTGAGCGTCACCAAGATCGCGCCGCCCACGGCGAACATCAAACGTTTCGACGATCCCAACGGCGCTATTTCGGCGTTTCTTTCTGGTCAGGTACAGTTGATGGTAGTCGGCAACGACGTCGGCGCAACCATTCTCGCGCGTCATCCGGCGAACGATCCGGAGCAGAAGTTCTCGCTGTTCAGCTCGCCGGACCACGTCGGACTGAACAAGAACGAGCCGCGTCTGAAGCAGAAAGTCGACGACACGATTGCCAAGGCCCGCAAGGACGGCACGATGAACGCGATTTCGCAGAAATGGCTGCGTGCGCCGCTGCCGGCCGATCTCTGAACCTTTATTGCGCGCACCGTCCACGCCGGTTCCCTCGGGAACGTCCTTCGGAGTGCCCCACACGGGGCGTTCCTTCGGATGTTCCCAACGGGACTTCCCGCGGGGCGGTTGCGTCGGAGTTTGACCTCATGATGAGCGCCGCACCATGACCTATGCGTTCGATTTCAGCGGCTTCGGCCTCTATGCGGGGCTGCTCGCGCGCGGCGTCGCCGTCACGCTTGGGCTGACCGCCATATCCACCGTGCTCGGCGGTCTCGTCGGGATTGGCGGCGCGAGTATCGCGGTGGCCGGCCCGAAGTGGGCGCGCTGGGTGGTCGCGACGTACGTCGAGTTGATCCGCAATACGCCGTTCATCGTCCAGTTGTTCTTCATCTTCTTCGGCTTGCCGAGCCTCGGCATTCGTATCGACGAGGTGCAGGCCGCGATTCTGGCGATGACCGTCAATCTCGGCGCGTATGCGATCGAAATCGTGCGCGCCGGCATCGATTCGATTTCGCGTGGCCAGGTGCAGGCAGCGCAAGCACTCGGCCTGCATGGACGCCAGGTGTTCCGTTACGTCGTCCTGCCGCAGGCGCTCGCCAACGTGTTTCCCGCGCTGCTGAGCCAGGTGCTGATCGTGATGCTCGGCTCGGCGGTGGTCTCGCAGATCTCCGTGCCCGATCTGACCTACGCGGCCAACTTCATTCAGTCGCGCAACTTCCGCTCGTTCGAGAGCTATCTGATCATCACCGCAACGTATCTGGCCTTGTCGATACTGTTGCGCCAGTTGTTGAACCGGTTTGGCCGCGGACTGTTTGCCGGCCGCGCGGCGCGAGGTGCGGACAACGCACCGCGTAACTGGCGCACCCGCCTGATGTGGCGCGGCGCCCGCACTCTGCCCACGGAGCGTTGATCATGGTCGAATTCACGCTGTGGGACATCGCCCGCAATCTGTTGCTCGCCGCCCGCTGGACGGTGCTGTTGTCGTTGATCGCGTTTGTCGGCGGCGGTGTGGTCGGGCTGATCCTGCTCGCGATGCGCGTGTCGCCGATCGCGTGGCTGCGCCGGATCGTCGTCGTGTACGTGGAAGTGTTTCAGGGCACGCCGTTGCTGATGCAACTGTTCCTGGCGTTCTTCGGGCTGCCGTTGCTGGGTGTGGATGTTTCGCCCTGGGTGGCGGCGACCGTCACGCTGACGCTTTATACGAGCGCCTATCTGGTCGATATCTGGCGCGGCTGCGTGGAAGCCGTGCCGCGCGGTCAATGGGCCGCGGGGGCGAGTCTCGGCATGACGTTCGGCCAGCAACTGCGCTATATCGTCTGGCCGCAGGCGCTGAAGATCGCTGTGGCGCCGACGGTCGGCTTTCTCGTGCAGGTTGTGAAAAGCACGGCGCTGGCATCGATCATCGGCTTCACCGAGTTGACCAAGACCGGCACGATGATCACCAATGCCGC
>NZ_JAXDPY010000148.1:0-5532 GCF_034668105.1 Paraburkholderia sp.
AACCCCAACTCCCAGCTCAACAAAAACCCCAAATAAAAAAAAGCCCCTCATGCAATGAGAGGAAACCAAACCAAACCCGCGCCCAGCATGGCCCCCCACCCTCCAAAGCCCTCAAAAAAAGACCCTCATCCTGTATGATTACGCCCGTCGCCCAGCGACCAGATCAACCCCATCGAATACCCGAAAAAAATTCCGACCCCACGCCGAAGACAGAAAAAATGACCGCATCCCAGGCCGTCGATCAGAACCGTTTTCGCAGCATCATCCGCCGCAACATCGCATTGCCTTTAGGCGTTGGCCTCCTCACGATGGCTGTCTTCGTCGGCCTGATCGCATACCTGGTTTCAACCATGAACTGGGCGGAGCACTCCGAACGCGTGATTGGCCAGGCGAACGAAATGCTGCGTCTCGCGGTTGACCGCGAGTCCTCGATGCGCGGCTTCCTGATCACGGGCAACGAAAGCTTCCTCGCGCCCTACGAAACCGGCGGCCGCAACTTCAAGGCGCAGATCGAGGGGCTCCAGGAACTGGTCTCGGACAATCCCCCGCAAGTCGAAAAACTCAAGCAGATCGAAGCGACCCAGCAACGCTGGACCAATATCGCCGAAGCCCTGATCGACGCGCGCCGCCGGAACCAGGACTACGAAAGCGCGGTGGCGAGCAATCGCGGCAAGACTGAATTCGACGAAACACGCCGCGAATTCGGTGAATTTCTCGACGTCGAACTGCGCCTGCGCCAGGAGCGCGCCGAGGCGACACGCCGCGTCACCACCGCCCTGGTCAGCGTGTTCCTGCTCTTCAGCCTGAGCGTGAGTGGCCTGCTTGCCTGGGTGGGGCGCCGCGAACTGATGGGTCTGTCGGCCACCTATGACGGCGTGTTGCGCAAACAGGCCGAGCAGACCGACATATTGCAGGAGCAAGTGTGGTTGCGCTCCGGCCAGCGCCTGCTTGCCGAGAAGGTTGTCGGCCACGCGACTCCGCAACTGGTCGGCCGCGCGATGCTCGACTTCCTCGCGCAATATCTCGATGCCGCCGTCGGTGCGCTCTATGTGCGGGACAAACAGCACGGCACGTTACGTCGTATCGCCACTTATGGCTTCAGCCGCGAGAGCGAGCAGGCCACCGCGCGCAACGTCGAGGAATCGGAAACGCTGATCGGCCAGGCATCGGTCGCACGCCGCATGCTGGTGCTGCGCGACGTGCCGGATAACTACGTGCAAGTGGTTTCCGCCACGGGCCGAAGCGCGCCGAAGAATCTGCTGATCATGCCGATCGAAAACGACGGCCAGGTCAATGGCGTCGTCGAATTCGGCTTTATCCGCCAATTGACGGCGCGCGATCAGGAGTTCATGAATCTGGTCAGCAACAGCATGGGCGATTTCGTCGAAGCGGCGCTGTATCGCGAACGTCTGCAAGATGCGCTGGTCGAGACGCAACAGTTGAACGAAGAGCTTCAGGTCCAGCAGGAAGAACTGCGCGTCTCCAACGAGGGCCTGGAAGAACGCGGCCGCGCGCTGATGGAGTCGCAAACGCGCCTCGAGGCGCAGCAGGCCGAACTCGAGCAGACCAACGTGCAGCTCGAAGAATACGCCCAGCGTCTCGAGCGCCAGAAGTCGGATCTGCTGCGCGCGCAAGACGATCTCGCCGCCAACGCAGCGCGCCTCGAGCAGTCGAGCCGCTACAAGTCCGAGTTCCTCGCGAATATGTCGCATGAATTGCGTACGCCGCTGAACAGTTCGTTGATTCTCGCGAAGCTGTTGCAGCAGAACCGCTCCGGCAACCTGAACGAAGAGCAGGTGCGCTACGCGGAGACGATTCACGCGTCGAACAGCGATTTGCTGGTGCTGATCAACGACATTCTCGATTTGTCGAAGGTCGAAGCGGGCCAGGTGACGGTCGAACTCGAAACGGTATCGGTCGATGCAACGCTGCAGTCGTTGCAGGAAATGTTCAAGCCGATGGCCGCGGCCAAGCACTTGAGCCTTGCCTTCGACCGTTTGCCGGGCACGCCCGACACTTTCATTACCGACGGCCAGCGGGTCACGCAGATTCTGCGTAACCTGCTCTCGAATGCCGTGAAGTTCACCGAACACGGCGAAGTGGCACTGTCGGTCGCGCCCGCGGAAGACCATATGCTGCGTATCGATGTGCGCGATTCCGGCATCGGCATTCCCGCGGACAAGCTGGAAATGATCTTTGAAGCATTCCAGCAAGCCGACGGTTCCACCAGCCGCCAATACGGCGGGAGTGGTTTGGGCCTGTCCATTTCCCGCGAGTTTTCCCGTCTGCTCGGCGGCCGGATCACGGTGGCGAGCGAAGTGGGCAAGGGCAGTGTGTTCACACTCTGGTTGCCGCTCGACGCCGAGGCGGCGTTGGCGGGCAGCCGGAACGTGCAAATGCCGGCGCCGGCGTTTGCGCAGAATCAGGCGGCGGCAGCCGCGGCAAGCCCGGTCCAGAAGACGCCTGAGCCGCTGCTGACACGCACCCCCGCGAGCAGTGCCCAGCCGGCCGTCATCACGGCCGCCAACGGCTTGTCTGAGGGGAACGCGCCCGAAGCCACCAGCGGCCCGATCGCCGACGACCGCGATAACCGCACGCGTGCCGGCCGGCTGATCGTCGCCGTTGAAGACGATCTCGCCTTTGCCGAAATCCTGCGCGACCTGACGCACGAGCTCGATTTCGATTTCGTCCACGCCAGCAGCGCCGCCACCGGCCTCGCGCTGGTGCGCGACATGTGCCCCGCCGCGGTGCTGCTCGACGTCGGCTTGCCGGACCGCTCCGGCTTGACCGTGCTGGAGTGGCTGAAGAACGATCCGCTCACGCGCCACATTCCGATCCATATCGTTTCGGCCACCGATCATGCTGACAAAGCGCTGCACCTCGGCGCGATTGGCTATACGCTCAAGCCGACCGCGCGCAGCACGATGGAGGCCGCGATCCGCCGTCTCGAAGCGCGCCTGCAACAGCGCCTCAAGCGCGTGCTGGTGATCGAGGACGACGCGCCGATGCGCGAAAGCATCCGCGCGTTGCTGCAAAACGAAAACACCGAGATCGTTGCGGTTGCAACCTTGACGGCGGCGCTCGAGTATCTGGCGAAGTTCAGCTTCGATTGCGTGGTGACCGACCTCGCGCTGCCCGACGGCACCGGCTACGATCTGCTCGAACGGCTAGCCGCGAACACCGCGCACGCCGCGCTGCCGGTGATCGTCTACACGGGCCGCATGCTGTCCGACGAGGAAGAGCACCGCCTGCGCCGCTATTCGAAATCGATCATCATCAAGGGGGCGAAGTCGCCCGAGCGTCTGCTCGATGAAGTCACGCTGTTTCTGCACAGCGTGGAGTCGTCGCTGGCGCCTGAGCAGCAGCGCATGCTGCGCACGGTGCGGCAGCGCGACAATGCCTTCGAGGGCCGCACCATCCTGCTGGCCGAAGACGACGTGCGCAATATCTTTGCGCTCTCACACGTTCTTGAGCCGCTCGGTGCGAAACTGGAGATTGCGCGCAACGGACGCGAAGCGCTCGAAGCGCTGGAAAACGGTCCTGAAGTGCATCTGATCCTGATGGATATCATGATGCCGGAGATGGACGGCTTGACGGCAATGGGTGAGATCCGCCGCAATCCGCGCTTTGCGCATCTGCCGATCATTGCGCTGACCGCCAAGGCGATGGCGAACGACCGCACCCGTTGCCTCGAAGCCGGCGCCGACGATTACGTGTCCAAGCCGATCGACGTGGACAAGCTGGTTTCGCTGTGCCGCGTGTGGCTGCGGCAACGGTAATTGAGCAACAAGCAATACGACGCGGGAACACAACGCAGGAACACGATGAGCCAGTCCGAGTTTGACGTGCCGCAGCGCATCAGCGATTTCGACATTGAGTTGAAATTGCTGCTGGAGGCGATTTACCTCAAATACCAGCACGATTTCCGGCATTACGCGATGTCGTCGCTGCGCCGCCGCCTGTCGCAGGCGCTCGAAGAGTTCGGGTTGAAGACGTTGTCGCAGTTGCAGGACCGTATCATGCGTAACGGCGACGAGTTTTCGCGGCTGTTCCAGTACCTGACGGTGCAGGTCAGCGACATGTTCCGCGATCCGTTGTATTTTCTCGCGCTGCGCGAACATGTGCTGCCGCGTCTGCGCACCTATCCGTCGATCAAGGTATGGGTGGCGGGGTGCAGCACGGGCGAGGAATTATGGTCGCTGAAAATTCTCTTCGACGAAGAGGGGTTGACCGAACGCACGCTGTTTTACGCGACCGACATCAACCCTGACGCGTTGGCGCGCGCCGAGTCCGGCATCTATGCGCTCGACCGGATTCAGGGCTTCACGCAGAATTATCTGGCGGCTGGCGGCAAGCGGTCGTTATCGGATTACTATCATGCGGCGTATGGCGGCGCGCGCTTCGCGGGGTCGCTGAAGGATCGGGTTGTTTTCGCCGACCATAGCCTGTCCACTGACGAAGTCTTTCTCGAAGCGCACCTGGTGTCGTGCCGCAATGTGCTGATCTATTTTGATCGCGACTTGCAGGATCGCGCGCTGGGTCTGTTTGAAAACGCGTTGGTGCGGCGCGGTTTTCTCGGCTTGGGCAGCAAGGAAAGTTTGCGTTTTTCCACCCATTACGAAGCGTTCGACGAATTCCGTCCGAGCGAACGCATTTATCAGAAGCGCTAACACGGTCAATATGTCCCGTTCAATCGCCACGCCAGCCGTCGAATCCCAGCCGGGTGCTGCCGAAGCACGCGGCTTCGAGCTCGTGGTGATCGGCGGCTCGGCTGGCGGCATTGAAGTGTTGAACGTGCTGCTTGGCGCGTTGCCCGCGAGCTTTGCGCCAGCGGTGATGATCGTCACCCACTTGCCGCCGGATTCGCCGAGCTACCTGGTGCAGGCGTTCGCGCATCGCTGCGCGTTGCCCGTGCTCGAACCCGACGCGGGCGAGCAGATCATGCCGGGCCGCGTGCATGTCGCGCCGCCTGGCTATCACATGCTGGTGGAAGTGGATCGCACCGTCGCGCTTTCGACCGATGCCGCCGTGCGTTTTTCACGGCCGTCGATCGATGTGCTGTTCGATTCCGCGGCCTCTGTATATGGCGAGCGTTTGCTGGCAATTCTGCTCTCCGGCGCCAACGACGACGGCGCGCGCGGCATGAAGCGCGTGCGGGCGTTAGGCGGCACCGCGTGGGTGCAGGCACCCGACAGCGCCAGTTCTCCGGAAATGCCGCGCGCCGCGATTGAACGCGGCGCGGTGGATCACATCTATTCTCCCGAAACCATGGCCCGGCGGCTTGCAGCATTGCCGGCCTCTCTCTGACCCGATGCCATGTCGAACTCACCCGTGAACATTCTGATCGTCGACGACATCGCTCACAACATCACCGCGCTCTAGGCCTTGCTGACGCGGCCCGATGTCTCCGTGCTGGTCGCCGACTCGGGCACTGCCGCGCTCGACCTGCTGCTCAAGCACGAAGTGGCGTTGGCGATCCTCGACGTCAATATGCCCGGCATGAACGGTTTTGAACTTGCAGCGCTGATGCGC
>NZ_JAXDPY010000149.1:0-2785 GCF_034668105.1 Paraburkholderia sp.
CGCGGCCGGCCAGGTGATCGAGTCATTCGGCCACTTTCTGGTGGGCGGCAACTTCGCGGTCGGTATCGTCGTCTTTGTCATTCTGATGGTGATCAACTTCATGGTGATCACCAAGGGCGCGGGGCGGATCGCGGAAGTGTCCGCGCGCTTTACGCTCGACGCGATGCCCGGCAAGCAGATGGCGATCGACGCCGACCTGAACGCCGGCCTCATCAACGAGGATCAGGCCCGCAAGCGCCGGCTGGAAGTCTCACAGGAAGCCGAGTTTTACGGTTCGATGGACGGCGCGAGCAAGTTCGTGCGGGGCGATGCGATCGCCGGTTTGCTGATCATGGTGATCAACATCCTCGGCGGCCTGGTCGTCGGGATGCTTCAGCACGGCATGGACTTCGCGTCCGCGGGCAAGACCTACACGCTGCTGACGATTGGTGACGGGCTCGTCGCGCAGATCCCGTCGCTCGTGATTTCGACGGCGGCCGGTGTAATCGTCTCGCGCGTCGCGACCAACGAAGACATCGGCACGCAATTGACGGGGCAGTTGTTCACGAATCCGCGCGTGCTGGCGATCACCGGCTGCATTCTCGTGCTGATGGGCCTGATTCCGGGCATGCCGCACTTCGCGTTTCTGCTTCTCGGCGGCGGGCTGATTCAACTCGGCCGCACGATGAAAAAGCGCAGCGAGGACCGCAAGACCAGCACGACGCTGGTCGACGTCGCGCCGGCCGCGATGGCGCCGGTCGAAAACACCGAAGCCAGCTGGGACGACGTGACGATGATCGACACGCTCGGTCTTGAAGTCGGCTACCGCCTGATCCCGCTGGTCGACCAGAACTCGGACGGCGAATTGCTGAAGCGGATCAAGAGCATCCGCAAGAAGTTCGCGCAGGAAATCGGCTTCCTGCCGCCGGTGATCCATATCCGCGACAACCTCGAATTACGGCCGAACGGCTACCGGATTGCACTCAAGGGTGTCGAGGTGGGCGTCGGCGAAGCGTATCCGGGGCAGTGGCTGGCGATCAACCCGGGGCAGGTGGCCGCCGCGCTGCCGGGTACGCCGACGCAAGACCCGGCGTTCGGTTTGCCGGCGATCTGGATCGATACGAATCTGCGCGAACAGGCGCAGGTGTATGGCTACACGGTAGTCGATTCGAGCACCGTGGTGGCCACGCACCTGAATCACCTGGTGGTCGCGCATGCGTCCGAACTGCTCGGCCGCCGCGAAGTGCAGGCGCTGCTGGAGCGCATGCAGAAGGACACGCCGTCGCTGGTCGACGATCTGGTGCCGAAGTCGCTGCCGCTCACCACGCTGCAAAAGGTGCTGCAAAACCTGCTGGAAGAAGGCGTGCCGATCCGCGATATGCGCACGATTCTCGAAGCGCTGTCCGAACACGCGCCGAAGATCACCGACGCGCATGAGCTCAGCGCCGCCGTGCGCCTCGCGCTGGGCCGGGCGATTACGCAGCAGTGGTTCCCGGGGCCGGGCGACATGCAGGTGATGGGCCTCGACCCGAATCTGGAGCGGGTGTTGTCACAGGCGCTTTCTACTGGCGCCAACCCGGGCCTGGAACCGGGCCTCGCGCATACGCTGCTGAACGAAACGCAAAAGGCGATGACGCGTCAGCAAAACCTCGGGCTCGCGCCAGTGCTGCTGGTGCAGCACGCGCTGCGGCCGATGCTCGCGCGCTTCCTGCGCCGCAGTTTGCCGCAGTTGAAGGTGCTGTCTTATGCGGAAGTGCCGGATACGCGCAATATCAAGGTGGTGAATCTGATCGGGGCGCATGGTTAAAACGCCGCGCAGTTGTACCCGATAGATCGTTAGACGCCATTTATCCAGACCGATGGCTTCCGCCGGCGCTCCTTCGAGCGCCGGTTTTCATTTCGACGCCTGAATCTTCGTGTAGCAAGCAGCCGTCGGAGCACATGCTGAGCTCCCGAAAGCGCGCTCCGGCGCCGCCGGAAAGCCTGTCTCAAACCATGGCGCGTGTGGCTCGACGCACCTTTCCATCGCCCGAATTGCCCGCCTTTACCCGTCTTTATCCATCGATCGTCACTCGACGCGTTTCGCAATAATGGCCTCAATGGGAAGCGGTATGTTGCCGGTCCGTTAGTCCGTAAGTCCGTTTAGCTCTTCGGGGGTCCAGCTTGAACATTCGTAAATTTGTCGGTGCTACCAGTCGCGATGCTCTGCGTCTCGTGCGCGAAGCCTTGGGCCCGGATGCCGTCGTTTTGTCCAATCACACGATGGACGACGGCAGCGTCGAAATCGTCGCGCTGGCCGACAGCGACCTCGCCGCCATCACGCCGAAGACGCCGCGACGCAACGCAGCCGCAGCGCTGGCCGCGCCGACGAATGCAATGGCTTCACAGCAGCCCACGCTCGTCGCACCGCGCGCGATGCAAGCCAACCCGTATGCGAGCGGCATGCCTGATGTGTTCTCGTCGGTGTTCGGCGCAAGCCCGGAAGCGGGCGCCGAGAATACGAGCAGTCATGCGGCTTACGCCGACACGGGCGCCGACGATGCCCCGGTCTCCACCGCGAAACTTGCCGCCGCACCGAATGCCGCGTCGACGGGCGCCGCCAAAGTGCAACACACCCCGCCGGCGACGCCTGCCGCATCGTTCGCACCGACCGCTTCACAAGTGGCCAGCATCGATAAACCCAGCGCCCGCGCTGCGGCGACGCGTCTCGCCGAAGACCTCCGTGCGGATCTACTCAAAGCCGCCGGTGTGCCGCCCGCGCCCGCTGTTCCCGCCGCTGAAGTTCAAACGCCGCGCACGATGGCCG
>NZ_JAXDPY010000150.1:0-11741 GCF_034668105.1 Paraburkholderia sp.
GCTCGCCGCTCAGCGCGCCGAACAGGAATACCCGGCGGGAATGGTTGTACAAGAGATCGGTTTCGGTATCGCGTACCAGTTGGGTGGCCGCGCGCGCAATTGCGCTGTCGGGGATCTTGATGCCTGCAATCGTGGTGGTCATTTTCCGGTTCCTCAGTTGGCAAGTGGGTGGCGCGTATGCGTGCTTCCAGGGTTCGGCAATCGTCGCTGAATTCCTGACACCTATCGAAGCGATTGATGTAGACATCCGCTCAACTGCCCGTCCGCGAAACACAATTTACGGAGTGCAATGCATCCGATCAGCGCGTAACCAGCGGCGTGTCCATGGGAATCAATAATGGGCAAACAACCGGTGTGCGACAACTGGAACGAAACGCTGAAGTCTGCCAAGCGTGCGGGATATCCTGCCGTGCCTTCCGGCTGAGGTCCGTCCGGGCCTGCGCCCGCCACTGATCGCATTGGCCAGGCTTCAGCGCCCGGTCAATCCTGCGCGAAAACACGCCGGAAAGCGCCCGCAGTAAGTCATCTTCCCTAAACTCACGGAATTCGGTGCCGTTATACAGGTGCCTGGTGCGACTTGCGGCCCGTCACGGAAACGTCTTCATCCCTATGCTGGTTTGCACTTATTCCGACCAAGACGGCGTGCCGTCTGCCGCCCCCGCTGGCGGCGATGTCGCACCACCGCCGGCTGACACGGAATGCCAGGCGTTGACAAGACTCGCGCGGGCTCATTTCGGCGTCGCAACCGCCCTGGTCATGTTGTCCGACGCTCATGGACAGCGGCTTAAAGCGGTCGACGGCGTTTTGCCCGATGTCCTGCCTCCGGACCTATCGGGGCCATCGTTGCAAGCAGACACGGTGACCGACGGGCTGGTCGTCGTGCCGGATACATGGGTCGACGCGCGCTTTTGCGGCAATGCGCGCGGCGTCGCGCCGCGAGGGCCGCGCTTTTACACCGCCTGTGCCCTGACAAGCGCCGCCGGCCTCCATCTGGGCGCGCTGTGCCTGCTGGACGATTTGCCCCGTGGCCTCGATGCCGCTCAACGGGCGTTCCTTCGTGAATTCGCCGGGTTGATCGCGCACCGCCTCGAACACGCGCAAGCGCTCTCGACGCTGCAGGACCGCGTGAAAGAACTTGAGGCCGGCGCGGAACTCATGACGCTGGCCCTTGCCGGCAGCGGGACCGGCGTCTGGGACCGTAATGTCGTCACCGGCGAAATCGAGTATTCGCCTGCCTGGAAGGCGATGCTCGGCTACGAGGAGCATGAGCTCAGCAACCGGATCGAAGACGCCTATCTGCGCTTGCACCCGGACGACCTCGCGGACGTCGCGGCGACGATGCAGGCCCACTTTGAATCCAGAACCGACAGCTACGCGGTCGAGCACCGGATCCGTTGCAAAGACGGTAGCTACAAATGGATCTGCAGCCGGGGCAAAGTGGTCAACCGCGACAGCGAGGGGCGTGCGCTACGCATGGTCGGTACGACGACCGACATTACTGCGTTGCGGGAGATGGCCGCGCGGCTGCAGCAGTCCGTCGAGCTGATCACGAACCTGACGGACGAGGTGCCGGGCCTCGTCTTCCAATACCGGCTGATGCCCGATGGGCGCGCGTTCTTCCCCTATGCAAGCGACGGAATCCGCGACATCTACGAGCTGACGCCACAGCAGGCCACGACGAGCGCGCAGACAGTCGACGCGCTGATTGATGCGCGCGATCTGGCCGCGTACCGGCAGTCGATCGAGGAATCGGCGACCAGCCTGTCGCCGTGGCACCTCGAATATCGCGTGCAACTGCCGCGCCAAGGCCTGCGCTGGCGACAGGGCGATGCCCGGCCGCAACAGCTGGCCGACGGCAGCACGCTGTGGCACGGCTTCATCACGGACGTGACCGAGCGCAAGCACATCGAGGCCGAGCTGCAGGAATCGGCAACCATCGATTTCCTGACCCAGTTGCCCAATCGCCGCCACTTCATGATGCGAAGCGAGGCGGAATTGTCGCGCGTGCGGCGCGCTGACAGTCGCGTCGCCGCCGTGCTGATGTTCGATCTGGACAACTTCAAGGCGCTCAACGACCGCTGGGGACACGAGGTCGGCGATCGTGCGCTCAGTCATTTCGCCGAGATCTTGCGTGCCGAAGTGCGGGCCAGCGATATCGTCGGGCGCCTTGGCGGCGAGGAGTTCGCGATGGTGCTGCCGGACACCGATACCGACGCGGCCATCGCGCTTGCGCGGCGCGTCCAGCAGCGGACCTCGCGAACCCCCTTGCTGTGCCGCGCCGAGCCCATCGTGCTGACCGTCAGCGTCGGCGTCGACACGATGCACGCGGCCGATGTCGGCGCCTATCAATCGCTGTCTCGTGGCGACAAGGCAATGTATCGGGCAAAAGAGCGCGGCCGCAACCGGATCGAGGTTTATGGCGACTAGTTCGGCGCCCAGCAGATTCGCCGCTGGACCGAGCAACACCTGCCGCCGATGAGAGTCGCGATCAACCTGTCGCCACGCCAGTTGTCGCAACCCAACCTCGTCGCGACGATGCTCGAGATCGTGAAAGCCGAAGGCGTGCAATGCGAGCAGACCATGTTCGAGATCACCGAGACCGTGGCGATGCAGGTGGCCTCGTTTTACCGATAAGCAGGAACCGACCGATTGGCTGCTGGAGACTTCATGAAAATTGACGTAGCGACGTTCACAACGGTATGGCTGATCACGTTTGTCTGCAGCGCGCTGATCACGACGGCGCTTGCGCGCGTGTTTGCGCAGGTCGGCGCATTCCGCTTGTGGGCCGTTGCCTTTTATCTGCTTGCCGCCGCCACGGCCTGCTTTGCGTTGCACGCGATCTGGAACAGCGATCTGCTGCTGGTGGCCACCGCGACGCTGGCATTGCAAAGCCGCATGCTGATCTGGGCGGGCACGCGCGACCTGTTCGGCGCATCGGCACCGTGGCGGGCCGGCCTCGTCGTCACTGCCGTGTTCTGCGTGCTGCATGCGGGCACGCTCGCATGGAATGCGCCGCTGGCGGTTCGCGCCGGCCTGCTGGCGCTGTTTTTCGTGCCGTGCCGCGCGGGAACGCTGTATGAAGTGGTCCGCCGGCGTCGTCCGCAACTTGGCCCGGCACGCGTGCTGGTGGCGGCGGGCAGCGGCATCGCGACGCTCAGTGCAATCGTGCCGCTCGTGCTCGTGCTACTCGATCGCGCCAACATGACGCTGCTCTATGGCAACCCCCGCACCACCTCGGCGCTTTACGCAGTGGTATTTGCGGGTGATCTGCTGCTGACTATCGGCCTGATCGTGCTGGCGTTGCACCATCTGATCGTCGAACGCGACATGCTCGCCACACTTGACCGCGGTGCGCTGGAGCGTCTCGCCGAAACGCGGGAAATGCGCGCAATCGTCGATGCACGGTGGGCGCACCGCGATGCGCTCGGCCACGACACCCCCGCGCAAGGCCAGACGCTGGCGGGGCCTGTTTGATGAGGCGCGCGGCGGGTTAGCCGTTTGCCGTTTGCCCTTTGCCCTTTGCCCTTTGCCCTTTGCCCTTTGCCGTTTGCCGTTTGCCGTTTGCCGTTTGCCCTTTAGCACTGGGCCGGCTGACCGCAAGCCCACTTAACCGGCCTTGCGCTCCCCACGTGGCGTGTCGGCCACCGACACAAGAATCGGCGTCATCGCCTGCGCGGCTTCGCGCTTGGTGAGCTTGCCGTCGACCGAGGCGCCGCAATCCATCCGCAACTGCTGGTAGTAGATGTTGCCCGTCACATGCGCATTGCTCTGCAACTCGACGAAGTGATCGGCGATCACGTCGCCGACGATCCTGCCGTTGACCACCACGTCATAGCCATGCACGTTGCCCTCGATCGAGCCGCGGTCGCTCAGGACCAGCAGCGTCTGGGTACCCGGCTCGCCGCTCACGTTGCCCTTCACGTGACCGTCCATGCGCAGGCCGTCGCTGAACAGGAGGTCGCCCGTGATCCGCACGTCGTGTGCAATAAGGGTGGCGAGCTTGGTCTGCTGGATGCCCGCGGTTTTTTTCTTGCCGAACATAAGTCTCTCTTGGAAATGAAAATGTTTGTCGCCTGATGCCATCCGGGCGACGCTCCGGAATGCCGGTCAGCGGCGCGACGCCGGCGGCCTCGTCTTGCTCTGGCCGCGGAGAAACTGCACTTCGGCGTTCAGGCGCGCGGCGTCGGCAGCGGCGCCGTCCGCGGTTTTCTGCACCGCGGCGCGCGCCGCCGATTCCTGCGCGAGCGCGAGCCGCGTACGGGCGAGTTCGGTCTGTTCGCCGCCCTCATCCGAAGACGCCGCGTTGCATTGATCAACCGCTGTGCCGGAGCGCTGCGCGTGCCAGGCCATCGTGGCCGCCGCACCGCCTGCCGCGCCGAGCGCACACACCACAGCCCACTGGATCACGCGAAGCATGAGCGGCCGCGCCGGCTGCAACGTATAGGCGCACTGGCTCAGACTGCCGGCATCGCGGAGAAAACGTCGTTCAACCATGAGGTGTGGGCGCGAATAGCGCGAGGTAGGCGGCCGGATCGACCGGCGCGCCGTTGACCAGCACTTCGAAATGAAGATGCGGGCCGGTGGAGCGGCCGGTCGAGCCGACGTCGGCGACATACTGGCGCGGCAGCACCAGATCGCCGACCCGCACGACGACGCGCGACGCGTGACCGTAACGGGTCACGAGGCCATTGCCGTGATCGATTTCGACCGCGTTGCCATAGCCCGATTTCTCGCCGGCGAAGATCACCCGGCCGCCCGCCGCCGCCAGAATCGGTGTACCGGTTCTGGCGACCAGGTCGATGCCCGGATGGAAACTCAACCGATGCGTGAACGGATCGGTGCGGTTGCCGAACGGCGAGCCAAAGCGGGCGCCGTCGGCGGGCATGCGACCGGGAAAAGCGGCGTACGCGACTGCGTGGCCGGCGGCTTGCTGCTCGAGCGCGGACAGCGTCGCGGCGATGCAATCCAGTTGTTGCCGGGTGCGCCCGGCATCGGCATGAACGGGCGAAGCGCGCGACGCCTCCGGCTGTCCGGCGGACAAATCCTCCCGGCTTTCAGGTTTTATGTATTCGAGGGCTGGCGGCATGACATCTGTACAGCGACGCGGCGGCAGGGAGGGACCGCCCTCGCCTTCGCTGTCGGTGGCGGATGGGTCAGGTTCCGAAGCTGCGCCCGGCGTGGCGGCTGCGCGCGGCGCCGGCCGCGGTGTATTCAGACGTGCTTCGAAGTTGCGCAACGCGCCGACCTGCATCGTCAGGCGCTCGATGCGCGGTTCGATCTGCGCCACGGACGCGTTCAGCTTGCCAAGTTGATCGATCGCATAGTCGTGCTCGACACGGCTCGTCGTCTGGTCGTTGGAGCCACTGTGCGCCGGCCAGTGCATGCCGATCGCGATGCCCGCGGCGAGCGCGAGCGCCGCCGCGCCGCATGCGATGCTTACCGCGATGGTCAGCGCGGTACGGCGTGTGACGAAGCTGATCGAGCCGCTGGAAAGCTGACGCCCGGCGCGAAACACGGAAGACATCAGCGGCTCCCGGCGCGCGCCAGGCGGCGGGAGCGCGGTTTCACAGGCGCGGCACGACGTACGTTCGGCATGGTCAGCGTGTTCGGCGTGTTCGGCGTGTTGAAAGCGCTGAACGCGCCAACCATATTGAGTGCGCTAAAGCGGGACGGGAGATCGGCGGACGAGACTAACTGCATGCGGCATCAACCGGACAACATACCGGTGGAGAGAGTGGACAAAGGGCGCCGATTATCGCCTGGCATCACGAACCATCATCTCAAATACCGAGGACGGTGCGCGATGCCAGGTCACCTAAGCCGGATGCGCCAGTTGCCGAACTACGCAGCGGCCGCCCTCAGCGAATCCGTATTCACACCGGCTCTGCAGTCACGTAAGGCTCTTTCCGGTCGAGCCCCTCCAGCGCTCTGAGCCGCTCGACCAGCGCACCGCCGGCGCGCGTCATCGGCATACGCAACTCGTCGCGTATCAGACCAAGCGCGGCGAGCAGCGCCTTCACCGGCGCCGGATTCGGTTCGGTGAACAGCGCCTGGATCAGCGGCGCGAGTTCCTGAAAAATGCGCCGTCCTTCGTCGAGCCGCCCCGCCGATAGCGCGCGATACAGCGCGACGAACTGCTCGGGCCGCACATGCGCCGAGGCCGCGATCGCCCCGCTTCCGCCCAGACATAAGGTGTTGAAAATATTGATGTCTTCGCCGGCGAGCACCTGCAAGCGGCCGTCGCGGATCAGCGCAAGCGTGGTGTCGAGCGAGCCGGCGCAGTCCTTCACAGCCTGAATCCGCGGATGCGCGGCAAGCGTCAGGAGCGTGTCGAGTTCGAGCCGCACGCCGGTTCGATAGGGAATGTCGTATAGCACGACGGGCTTGTCGCTCGCATCGGCAAGCGCCGTGAAATGCCCGACGATGCCCGCTTGCGAGGGCCGGATGTAGTACGGCGCGGCCATCAGCACACCGGCTGTCGGCAGTGCGTTCAATTGCTCGATGCGCTCGCGCATGCTTGCCGTGTGATTGCCCGACACCCCACCAGCACCGGCAGCGCGTGAGCATGCGTTCCGCAGCGGGCGGCGGGGTTTGCAAAGCGGGGTTTGCAAAACCCGCGCAAAATTGCTTGACTTCTGCGACAGGGAAACTAATATACGCACCGCGTACATGACGAGTGCGCGACCCACTTCCCAAAGGTGCCTGCATGAGCGTCCCGCAACAAGCTTTCCTACGAGATGCGATGCGTCGCATGAACATGACCCGCGACACGTTCGCGAGCCGCATCGGTGTATCGCGCCGGGCGCTCGACACCTGGTTGCTGCCGGACGATTCGCAGGAATCGCGGGCGATGCCCGAGATTGTCGAGCGTTTCGTGTCGGAAATCGCCGTCCACGGTGAGCCGGGCGAGAAGTATACGCAAAGCGTAGACTCGCAATCGCTCGCAAGCCAGATGTTGTTTGAAGGCAAGCCGCAACTGCTGTCGGTCGATCAGTTCTCGCGCGATTCCGTCGAGGCGCTGTTTCGCGTCGCCGACATCATGCAGCCGATCGCACGCCGCCGGAAGATTTCCCGCGTGCTGGAAGGCGCGGTACTCGGCAATCTGTTCTTCGAAGCCAGCACCCGCACCCGCGTGAGCTTCGGCGCGGCATTCTGCCGGCTCGGCGGCTCGGTGTGCGACACCACCGGCTTCACGTTTTCGTCGATGGCAAAGGGTGAGTCGATCTACGACACCAGCCGCGTGATGAGCGGCTACGTGGATGCGCTGGTGATCCGCCATCCGGAGCAAGGCTCGGTGGCCGAATTCGCGCGCGCCACCAACGTGCCGGTGATCAACGGCGGCGACGGCCCGGGTGAGCATCCGAGCCAGGCGCTGCTCGACCTGTACACGATCCAGCGCGAGTTTTCGCGGCTGGGCAAGATCGTCGACGGTGCGCACATCGCGCTGGTCGGCGATCTGAAATATGGCCGCACGGTGCATTCGCTGGTCAAGCTGCTGGCGCTGTATCGCGGCATCAAGTTCACGCTGATCTCGCCGCCCATGCTCGAAATGCCGAGCTACATCATCGAGCAGATCTCGCGTAACGATCACGTGATCGAGCAGACCCACGATCTGCCCGCCGGGCTGCGCGGCGCCGACGTGGTGTACGCCACACGCATCCAGAAAGAGCGCTTCACCGACGAATCGTTCGAAGGCTATACGCCGGACTTCCAGATCAATCAGGCGCTGATGGACAGCGTATGCGGCGCCGACACGCTGATCATGCACCCTCTGCCGCGCGACAGCCGGCCGGGCGCGAACGATCTGAGCGTCGATCTGAACCATGATTCGCGTCTCGCGATTTTCCGCCAAACCGATAACGGCATTCCGGTGCGGATGGCGATTTTCGCGGTGCTGCTGGGTGTCGAAAAACTGGTCCAGCATTCGATGCGCGACGCCGCGTGGCGCCCGCCCGCCTATCTTGGTCCGGACGATGCGGTGTTTCACGGCATCGATTGACCAGGATTCTGATAATTGAAAAATGCGGCCTTGCGATTTCACACGCAAGGCCGCTTTGGTATTCAGCTATCCATCTTCAGTACCCTGAAGTCCTGGCCGTTCGCCCAGCTCGAAGCGGCAATCGACGCTGCAGGCCGCGCCTCGAGCGGAATCTGCCCGAACGTCGCGAGCGAAACCAGCGCGAGGTAGTCCGCACGCGTGTACATGAAGTGGCCAATCGACGCCCAGTTGTTCAGCAACATCTCACCGTAGGGAATCGGCAAATCCACCTGCATGCTGCCCATCAGCACGAGGCGCCCGTCGCGGCGCAGGCTCCGTAATGCGGCAAGGGTGGCGTTCGCGTCGGCGGCCTGCCCGACCATGTCGAACGCGAGGTCCGCGCCGCCACCGCTCGCGGTGCGAATCGGACGGTTTCATCGGCGATCCAGTACGGATTCACCGCCACGCGTTGACCGGCCCGAAACGTTACCACGACGCCTCAAAAACGCCGCACGAGCGACGCAATGCAAACCCATCGCCGCGGCCATGCGGCGGTTAAACCCACGACTTCTTCTCCCATCTTCACCGATCAACCCGTCAATTCCATACGGCTGCTCGCGCCCTCGACTCCGTGCGCCGAGATTTTGTGATGAGAACGCTTCTCAATTACAAGCAGATTGCATAGAATGCACGCCGAAAACACTTTGTAATAAACATGGAATGTCCGGGTAAGGAACGCGTTAGCCAACCGTCCCGGACCACCGGAACACCAACACTCAACGACGGGGATAAAAATGAAGTTGCGGTCCGACGAACCGAAGCTCGGCAAAATCAGCACCACGCTATGCAGCATGCTGGCGGCCGGCCCTGCCCTCGCGCAGGGCACGGCCGGCACCGCGCCGCCGGACAGGGAAAACCAGTTCGCGCCGATCGCCGTGCAAGGCCAGGGAGACGACGGCTTCAAGACCGACCACTCGGCGTCGGTCAAATTCACGGCACCGCTGGTCGATACGCCGAAGTCGGTGACCGTGATTCCGCAGGAGTTGATTCGGAGTACCGGCGCCTCGACGCTGACCGAAGCGCTGCGCACCGTGCCCGGCATCACCTTCGGTGCCGGCGAAGGCGGCAATCCGCTCGGCGACCGCCCCTTCATTCGCGGCTATGACGCGCAGGGCAGCACCTTCGTCGACGGCATGCGCGACATCGGCGCGACCACCCGCGAAGTGTTCAACATCGAAAGCGTGGAAGTGACCAAGGGGTCGGACGGCGCCTACGGCGGCCGCGGCGGCGCGGGCGGCAGCATCAACCTGATCACGAAGACCCCGCATCTGGGCAATTCCGCGGACGGCAGCGCGGGACTCGGCTCCGACCGCTACCGCCGCTTCACGGCCGACGGCAACTGGCAGATGGCCGATCACGCGGCGTTCCGCCTGAACGTGATGAGCCACAACAACGACGTGCCCGGCCGCGATGCGGTCAACAACGAGCGCTGGGGCATCGCGCCGTCGTTCACGTACGGCCTCGGCACGCCGACCCGCGTCACCGCGAGCTACTACCACCTCTCGACCGACGACCTGCCCGACAGCGGTATTCCGTACTTCTACACGACCACCAACAAACCGGCCAACGTCGACACGATCTATCCGGCCAAGGTGGACCGCCACAACTTTTACGGCCTGATCGACCGCGACTTCCGCAAGACGACCTCGGACGTCGGCACCGTGCGCATCGAGCACGACCTCAACAGCGACCTGACGATCCGCAACACCACGCGTTATACGAAGTCCACCCAGGACTACATCTGGACGCAGCCGGACGACAGCCAGGGCAATGTCGTCAACGGCATGGTGTGGCGCCGCGCGAATACGCGTGCGAGCGACGTCTATAGTCTCGCGAACCAGACTGAACTGTTCGGCGAGTTCAGGACGGGTTTTCTGAAGCACAGTTTCACCACCGGTCTCGAACTGTCGCGCGAAACCAGCGTGAACGATTCGTACGCCGTGGCCGCGGCCACCGGCGCGATCTGCAACACCAAGGGCATCGGCGCGGCGTCGGGCTATAACTGCACGAGTCTGTGGTCGCCGAATCCGAATGACCCGTGGGCCGGCTCGGTGAAACTTGCCCATGACCCGAGCCAGCAGCGCACCACCACCAAATCGCTCTACGCGTTCGATACGATCGAATTCACCCAACGCTGGCAGGCCAACGTCGGCTTGCGCGTCGACGATTATTCGACCGATTTCCGCAATACGGTGGCCAATGGCGGCAAGGGCGTGTCGCGGGACGACACGCTGTTCAACTACCAGCTCGGCCTCGTCTTCAAGCCGGCCTCGAACGGCAGCATCTATGCGTCGATCGCGACTTCGTCGACGCCGGCGGGTGCCCTGCTCGGCCAGGGCAGCGAAATGCAATCGCTGATCCCGGGCCGCGGCGGAGTCGGCGCGAACGCGGACCAGCTTTCGCCGGAAAAGAATCGCAGCGTCGAACTCGGCACCAAGTGGAACGTGCTGAACAACACGCTCTCGCTGACGGGCGCGCTGTTCCAGATCGACACGACCAACGCCCGCGTCACGCTGCCGAACAACGAATACGCGATGGTCGGCAACAAGCGTGTGCAAGGTTTCGAATTCGGCGTGGCCGGTCAGTTGACGAACAAGTGGCAAGTGTTCGGCGGCTACACGTACATGAAGAGCGAGTTGCGCGACAACGGCAAGACCACGTCGGATAACGGCCATCAGTTCCCGAATACGCCGAAGAACAGCATCAGCCTGTGGACCAATTACGACGTGTTGCCGAAGTTCACGATCGGCGGCGGCGCCTTCTACATGTCGCAGGTGTACGGCGACCCGGCCAATCTGCGCGCGGTGCCGTCGTACTGGCGCTTCGACGGCATGGCGGCGTACCGGATCAACAAGCATGTCGATCTGCAACTGAACGTGCAGAACCTCTTCAACCGTACGTACTACGACCAGGCGTATCCCGCGCACTACGCGTCGATCGCAGCCGGCCGTTCCGCCTTCCTGACGCTCAACGCGCATTACTAGACACAGCACGATGGAACAGGTAACGCTGAAGGCGCTGGCGAGCGTGTCGCATGACCAGTTCACCGCGATTCTCGCCGGGCCGCCCGCCAAAGCCGCCGCGTGGGTAGCGGCGGCCGCGCATAACGGCATTGTCGAAGCGCAGGCGGTGTATGGCCAGTATCTGCTCGACGGGCACGGCGTGGAGCGCGATGCCGAAGAAGCATTGAGCTGGTTCAAGCATGCGGCCCGGCAGGATCATCCAATGGCGATGAACATGCTGGGCCGATGCTACGAACACGGGTGGGGCACCGCTGCGTGCGCGCCCGTGGCGGTCTACTGGTATCGCCTCGCGGCGCAGGCCGGACTCGACTGGGGCATGTACAACTATGCGTCGGCGTTGGCGCTCGGCAATGGTGTGGAGCGCGATCGCGCGCAGGCACTGCAGTGGTTCCGGCGCGCCGCCGACATGGGTCACGTGAAATCGATCAATTTTATCGGCAGCTTTTACGAGGACGGCTGGGAAGTCGATGCCAACGCAAGCATCGCGCTCGACTATTACCGGCGCGCCGCGGTGGGCGGCGATTTTCGCGGCCAGTTCAACTATGCGCGGCTGCTGGCCGGGCACGGCGAGATCGACGTCGCGCTGGCGTGGTTGCGGCGCGTGCCGCAATCGGCGACCACCGCGTTCGTCGCGAAGATGCAGGCATGGCTGGCCGTATCGCTGGTTGACGCATTTCGTG
>NZ_JAXDPY010000151.1:0-7920 GCF_034668105.1 Paraburkholderia sp.
CGCGACGATGTGCCATAGTGTTGTGAACTGACCGGTTCCTAATTTCAGACGACAGAACTCACTGGGACGTTCGGTTTCCCAATGTTATTGAAACGAGGCTTTAAAGTCCTAAGCTGCACCTTAAACATCCTTGAATTAACTTAGTTACTGCCTCTTGACGTTGCGCTGGAACTGGCCCGGTTGAGACCATCGTCTTCGTCGGATTTTGATCATATGATTGAAGGCGATCGAGACATGATGTGGGAGCATCGCGCGGCAGCCCTTTCGAAGTCGTACGTTGCGCCTCGCTGAATGCCCCTGCAATGACCTGAAAAGTTATGAAGTTCCGACCTCTGCCATTGCGCGCCATTCCGCATGCATTCAAAGTGACAAGCTGATGCGTTGATGCGTGACATCGTGCTGCCGATAAGCGCTTTTGGGTGAGTCAGACATCGACTCTGATGGAATCGATCTAAAAGGAAACCAGTGATGAAGTTGTCATTTGAGGTGCTCGAGGCGCTTGATGCCATCGACCGGACCGGTACGTTTACCGAGGCCGCCGAACTGCTGCACCGTGTTCCTTCGTCGCTTACCTATCTGGTTCAGAAGCTGGAGAGCGACCTCGACGTGGAGTTGTTTGACCGCAGCGGCCGGCGCGTCAAGCTCACTCACACCGGGCGGGTCGTTGTTGAAGAAGGGCGACGTTTGCTGTTCGCGGGTGAACAGCTCGAACGCAAAGCCAAACGGGTACAGGACGGCTGGGAGGCAGAACTTCGGATCTGCCTGGACGAGATCCTGCCATTCGAGGCGATGTGGCCATACGTCCACGATTTCTACGGCCTCGACATGGATACGCACCTGCGCTTCTCACGCGAAGTGCTTGGCGGAACGTGGGACGCATTGATTACGCGACGCGCGGACCTTGTGATTGGCGCCGCGGGCGAGCCCCCGCAACTGCCTCATCTGGTGGCGCGTCCAATTGGTTCGTTGCGCCATATCTTCGCCGTTGCTCCCAGCCATCCGCTCGCCGCGTTGCCCGAACCTGTTTCGATGGACATCGTGATGCAATATCGCGGCGCCGTGATTAGTGATACCTCGCGCGAACTGGCGCCCAGAACGGTGGCATCTGGCGCGAACCAGCCGTGCATTGCCGTGCCGACTCTTGCGGCGAAGCTGGAGGCGCAGTGCGAGGGATTGGCGGCAGGAACACTTCCGGAGTGTATTGCAGCACGAGCAATCGAAGAGGGAAGGCTGGTACCGAAACGAGTGAACGGCATGCGCGAGGTCACCTATTGCTACCTGGCGTGGCGAGACGACGAGAGCGGCCGGGCGCTGCAATGGTGGGTCGAGCAACTGGACCTTCCCGACCTCATCGACCGTTTCATTTCCTATATCTGATCCATGCGCGGATCGAAGCGTCAATCCACTCGCTAATCCACGCAGCCGAAGCATTACCAGCCATACTTCAGCTCAACGCCGATGTAATCGGCGTTGCTCCCACCCGCGTTGCGAATCGAATCGCCCACCTGGAAATGCACGGCCTCGACCGCGCCAATCAGGTTGGCCGCGATGGTCCAGTCGGCTCTGAGCTGAACGTACATTCCCGTCCAAAGCGTGCCTTTTCCAGCGGTGCCGGGAACGACCGCATTGCCCTGCGCATAGACCGCGTCGCCGGTGGTCTCGCGCCATTGAAAGCCAAGCGCAGCCAGCAATGAAAGCCGGTTCGACGGCTTCAGCGTGATCGAGGGTTTGATGTGAATCAGGTTGGCGTAGCCCGTGTAGCCGGCCAACGTGAAATAGTAGCCGTTCGGAAATAGCGGGTTGAATGTCTCCACACGGCCGTCTCCCGGATGTCTATCGCCCGAAGCGGCATCGACCTGAATGCCGATGCGGGGCGTCCACGGCGCGTCCAGCGTATAACCCGCGAGCGACCCCACTGCCCATGCACCGATGGTGCTGTCGCCGACGTGCCCCGTTTGCAGCATGGACTCCACGTCCCAATCCGCGCGTCCCACCTTGCCTGTGTAACGCAAATCGAACACGTCCCGATGTTCGTCGCCTACTGCGTCGAGGAACCGGGCGTTGCTCCGGTTGTAGCGCGAATAGTAACCGGAGAGGTCACCGGGCCCGACTCCCTGACGCTCGAAGCGAACGCCACTGAATGTCAGGTTCCTGTTGGACACGTCGTCGAAAGCGGTCACATCGCGATTCTGCACGGGCTGCGTCGCGTAACCGATGAAGCGCCATTTCGCGTATTCGTAGTCCGCCCAGATACCGTCGTAGGTTTGGCGGACATTAGGACCGTCGCGTACTGAGATGAAGCGCTGCAAATCGAACGCCATCTCCTGGCGCCCGATCCGAAACTTGACGGTCCCTCCGCCGAGCGGGCTCACCCACGCCACAAACGCCTGCTCGAGATCGAGCGGGTTTTTGTCGACGGGAGTGACCGCGTCTTTACCGAAAGCGCGGGCGTCTTCGAGTTGCACAAAAAACTGAAGATGCTCCCCGATACGAGCATCGGCGCTGACCTGTGCCCGCTGTATGAGGTAGGTGTCCGAACGGCCCGAGCCGATGCCGAAGAGCGGCGCATCGTTGACTTCGAGACGCTCGCGCAGGTTCGCTCCCAACGAGAGATACGAATTCGGGTCACCGCCGAGCGGGATGTATTTCAGCCCATCGAGCGGCGCACGCGGGACACACGGATTCGCGAGTACCGACCAGTTCTCCTGCCAGCGATTGAACATCACCGAAGGCCGTTGCGCCGTGCACGTGGTTGCTTGCGCATTCGCGGCGGCGGGTGCGGTCGGCTCGTCGGTGTCGGCACGCGCTGCATCGGCAACGCCGAAGGCCATTCCCGCTGCGGCGAGATACAAGGCCGCAGCCGTATTGGCGTACGCAAGCGGCCTCGACCGAACACTCGTCATTGTGCCGCCACGTCGTGGATCTCGGCGACGTAGCCGCCGGGGAACTCGACGACTGCGGTTTTGCCGCTGTCCGTCTGGTACGGCTGAAACAGCACCTTCACGCCATTTGCTTGCGCTTTGTCGAGGGCGGCGGCAAGGTCTTGAACCTGATAACCCGTCGTTTCACGGCCGAACGGGTAAGGAAGCTTCCCGTCCGTGGCGAACACCACCATCCGCCCGAAGCCCGATTCGATACGAATACGACGCACTGTCTCACCCGGCCGGCCGATCGTCCCGGCATCGGCGTGACGGTTATCGGAGACGACCTTCCCATGTGAGAAGCGAACGAAGCTGCGGACAAATTTCTCCACCGCACCCTTCGAGACGTATACGCGGTTGTCCGGCACGCTTTCGAGAGGCGCATACGACGGCGCCTTCGTATGCCAGTACAACTGCATGTTGACGCCGCCCGGCCATTGAATCAGCGCGTCTTTCCCAATCGGGTCGTCGAAGGTTTCCACCATGACGTCGGCACCTGCCGCCCGCGCTGCGCGCACGGCCTTATCCATATCCGTCACCAGGTAGCCCGTGCGTTCCGCACCAAAAGGATAGGGAATCGGCGTCTGGAACGCGAACACCGACAACATGCCAACCGGCGTTTGCACGTATTGCGAGGCGGTCTTACTCGGGGTCGGTGTCACCGTAAAGACGGCCCGCGGCGATGCCTTGCCGCCGAACGTGCCGATGAAGCTGTTGACGAAGGCGTCGATGTCGTCGTTCGGAACGTACACGTGCGTGGTGTCGTATTGCGGACCGACAGAGACGACCGGCGTCGTTGACGTTCCTGTCGGGTAATCCGCCTCTGCGTTAGCCGTCGACGGAGCGAAGCTGCTCAACGCTAGCGCGCACGCGATGCCTGCCGAGATGAACAGGCGGGAGGGTGACTGGTGTGCCATGAAGAACTCCTGACCTACGTTAGTGACGTGATGTGCGGGCGGATCGTCCGGCCACTTGCATTTAAAAAGTTATCTGATTGAACCTGGCGCCGGCGGACAGTTCATTGGCTACCTCTTGCAACGCCAGAATGATGGACATTCACAATCGACTTCAATCGGCCCAGTCGGAGCCGAGAATCAGTCCGCAATAGTTGATGCGTTTGTAGTTCGGGTCGCAGCGGTCGAGTACGTCCGCATTGACAGTCCCGAAGGTCGTTTCCGGCCGCCACCACATACCCTCGGCAAACGCTTCGATGACGAGGGATTTGAAGCCACGTTCGCGCGGAAACGCGAGTAGTACCTCGCGTCGCTGGCTTTCCGTTATTTCGTCCAAGTGCAATGCCATGAGGTCAGTCTCCACGCCGGCACTCAATAGTCCGACGAGTGCGCAGGGATGGTCGCTGATGCCGAAGGTCGTATGCAGTGCAACTGCGTTCCATACTTCAATGATCTCTCGCTCGGGAATGCCGTAGTAGAGCAGGAAGTGCCTTGCGGCGTTGGCACTGTCCACTTCAAAACGCCGCTTCGAATCGCGGAACCGCGCTGCCAGTCCGAAGTTCTGAAAAGTAGCAGCGACGTGAAGCAACTCCGGGTCGAACGTCGCGTCTCTGCGCGCGCCAAGCAACGACGCAAACAGAAAAACACGCGACGAATGTCGAAACAGGATATCCGGCGCATTGCCGCGCCCCGCTATCGTGGCTGCGCGCGCCATTGGGGTGTCCGGGATTGCTATTCCTGCAATCGTCACCGTCATAGCCCCTCTCCTTGGCCGTAATCTCCGACTTTTTGAACTCGCTAAAGGGCGCTCCTATAACCCGGTACGCACGCACCATCCACCTTTAGCCGCCACATTCTTCTTCATCGTTTCCGCTGGGCCACAGCGCGCGCGCATTGTTAGATCTCGCGACGGCCGGATTCGGAACGTCTATCGCCGGTCCCACCGGCGGGTCGTTGCCATTTTCCCCATCTACTCACTCGATATTGGCCCGGACCCGCAATCGCTATGGTTCCGAACAGAATCAAAAGCATCCACGCAAACTGACCTTGAGCCAAAGTCCAGTCGCGGTGCACAAAAACAAGCGCGATGACTGTGACGAACAGAATCGGCAACGCGGCGAGGCGCGTCGCAATTCCCAGAATGATTAGTGGTGGACATATCACCTCGGCGAAAATCGCAAAGGATATGGACAAGGTCTTGCCGAAGTGAAAGGGATCTTCAATTGCAGCGGCCTCACTCGAGTAGTGCAGAACCTTCGGCAGGCCGTGGACGGCTAGCAGGAGAATACTTGCCGCAATCCTGAGATACAACAGTCCCATATCGACCAGAAACACCTTTGTGTCAGCTTTTTCAGCCTGCATATGCGGCCCGGATTGAAAAGGATTTCGCTTTGTGCGCCCGGCATTTCTGGCGGGCGCACTTCGGTTGGGAACCCTGGACTGTCGGAATGTCAGAACGCGAAGCAACTACAGCCGAGCGCTCCCCAGAAGGCGTTACTGTCGCCAACCGGAACATTGCTGCGCCATGCCCACGCGTGCCCGTGCGCATGGATTCCGCAAAGCTTCACGCAACCGTCGACACAGGCCTGGCTATTGATCGCAGCGGGTTTGTACCGGCTGTAACCACCGAACTCGGCAACGGGCGACCATGAAGGACTTACCGGTAATGGCGCAGGAGCGAGATCGGCAAAATCCTCGTCTGCGTGCACGACCTTGCCACCCACTACCGTCAGCACCGACGTCAGATACTTGATCCGCAGTTCGTCACAGGTGAAGTAATCATCTGTCAGTACGGCGAAGTCAGCGAACTGACCCGGGATCAGTGCGCCCTTGCGGTCGTCTTCGCCCGAGAACCAACTGCTGCCCACCGTGTAGCGGCGCAGCGCCTCCATGCGATCGAGCCGGTTGTCGGCGCCGTACAACTGAGTGCCTCCCACGGTTCTGCCGGACACCAGCCAGTACAACGACACGAACGGATTAAAACTCGCGACACGGGTTGCGTCAGTGCCCGCACCCACTGGAAGACCCGCTGCCAGCATTTTCTGAATGGGTGGGGTTCGAGCAGCCGCCTCCGCACCATAGCGATTGATGAAGTACTCACCCTGGTACGCCATCCGATGCTGTACGGCAATCCCGCCACCGAGCGCTGCGATCCGGTCGATGTTCCGTTGAGTGATCGTCTCGCAATGGTCGAAGAACCAGCGCAGGCCTGCAAACGGCACGTCCTGGTTGACACGCTCGAATACGTTCAGGAAGCGGTCGATGGACTCGTCATAGGTCGCGTGAAGCCGGAACGGCCAGCGGTTTTGCACGAGTAATTTCACGACCGCTTCCAGTTCTTCTTCCATCGATGCCGGAAGGTCCGGGCGCGGCTCCAGAAAGTCTTCGAAGTCCGCGGCCGAAAAAACCAGCATCTCTCCGGCGCCGTTCATTCTGAGGAAGTCATCGCCTTCGCCGGGTCTGGTCATCTTCACCCAGCTCGCGAAGTCGTCGATTTCCTTTTTCGCGTTCTGAGTAAAGAGGTTGTAGGCGATGCGCAGGGTGAGCTCGCCACGTTTGGCGAGGTCCATGATCACGGCATAGTCGTCAGGGTAGGCCTGGTAGCCGCCGCCGGCATCGATCGCGCTCGTCACGCCGAGACGATTCAGCTCCTTCATGAAGTGACGGGTCGAATTTGTCTGGTCCGCAAGAGGCAGCTTCGGGCCTTTTGCAAGCGTGGCATACAAGAGGCCCGCGTTCGGCCTCGCGATGAGCATGCCTGTCGGGTTACCCTGCTTGTCGCGCTGAATTTCACCGCCTGGAGGATTGGGCGTGTCCTTCGTATAGCCCACGGCACGCAGCGCCGCGCCGTTCAGGATGGCGCTGTCATAGAGGTGAAGGATGAATACCGGCGTCTCCGGCGCAATCGCATTGACTTCCTCGAGCGTCGGACCGCGGCGCTCGGCGAACTGAAGTTCGTTCCAGCCGCCGACCACGCGGACCCATTGCGGAGCCGGGGTCTTCGCGACCTGGCGGCGCAACATCGCTAGCGCGTCTGACAGCGAGGGAACACCGTCCCAGCGCAGTTCAAGATTAAAGTTGAGGCCACCACGAATCACATGGAGGTGTGAATCGTTGAGTCCCGGAATGACGGTGCGACCGTTCAGGTCGACTTTCTTCGTCGCTGAATGGGCGCGCTGCATCACGGCTGCGTCATTGCCCGTCGCGAGAATTTTGCCGTCTTTCACTGCAAGCGCCGTGACGAAAGAACGTCGGTCATCCTGGGTCGCAATCTTGCCATTGAAGAAAACGGCGTCCGCGTAAACGGCGGCATCGTTCGGTACTGTCATGTCACCCTCGTACGATAAGGCCCGGCGCACAATACGCCGGACCGATGCACTCGCTAATGCGGCTTAGGCGACTTAGCCCGCCTCGCTCGCGTGTGCGCCGAGGATCTGCTGCGCATAGCGCACGCCGATACCGTAGGCGCTATGCGCCTTGAAGATGTCCATGCAACCGTTGTACGTCTCGCTGCGTGCCCAGTCACGCTGCAGTTCGCACATGAACTGCAGCGATGTCATCGGCACAGCTCCGGCCTGGATGATGCGTTGGACTGCACGCTCGTGGGCTTCTTCCGTGATGTCGCCGCAGGCGTCGGTCGGCACGTAGATCTCATAGCCTTCCGCGAGCATCTGAACGCTCGGAAACGCGACGCACACTTCTGTCCACAGACCGGCAATGACGATTTTTTTCTTACCCGTGGCTTCGATTGCTTTACGGAAAGCGGTGTCTTCCCAAGAGTTCATCGATGTGCGGTCAATCGGCTTCAGCTCGGGAAATACGGATTGCACCTCCGAAACGAGATGGCCGCTGAATGTGTCGGCGGCAATCGTCGTGAGGATGGTCGGCACTTTAAAAAGCTTCGCGGCCTTGGCCAGAATCTGGACGTTGTGCATCACGCCCGTGCGCTCGTGCGAATGGGTGCCGAAAAACATCTGTGGCTGATGGTCGATCAACGCGAGAGCACAGGAATCGGGGGTAAGCAGTTCATGCGCCATGGAAGGCTC
>NZ_JAXDPY010000152.1:0-3385 GCF_034668105.1 Paraburkholderia sp.
CCGGGCATGGTCACGCAACGCCAGCGAATCCATGCTCGCCGCCGCAGGCAGCAACGTCACGGCGAACGCCTCCCATTGCACGAGGATGCGCTCCATATGGCGCACGATAAAATCAGCCAGTCGCATGTCATTCCCTGAATATCCAGATGTCTGTGGGGCTTCCCGGTTGCGGTCGTCCCGCATATCTTGGCCGGATCGGCGGGTGGCGTAGCGACCGGCTGGAACAGCGATCAAAGGCTTACCGTCCCGAAGACCTGATTCTATCAATGCAGGCCGACCTCCCCACGGCCGCCTGGCCCACCCGTCGCTCTGCAGAACAGCACACCAGCGATGCTGTTTTCTTTCCTCATCAGGTGCGGTAACCCGACCGGCCACAGCACCCGCCATCTCCGAGAATCCATAATGCGGTCGCAGCTACGTCGCCATGCCCAGTGCCCGCACGAGATCGGCCAGCCGGTACGGTTTGTGGATAAATGCGAAGTCGCTGAGATTGCCGTGCTGCGCCTTCAGGGCAGGAAGGGGATATCCGGACGCGAGCACGATCCTGATATCAGGATGAAGGCTGCGCGTCGAACGCGCAAGCTGGATGCCATCGATTCCGTCAGGCATCACGACATCGGTAAACAGGACGCCGATGCTGTCGCGCCGACTCAACACATCCATCGCCTCGGACCCGTTGCTCGCGGTCAGTACTTCGTAACCCAGGCTGCGAAGCAGCTCGGCCGTCGCCTCCAGCAGATCCGGCTCATCCTCGACGAGCAGCACGGTATCCAGCGCCGGGCCGGTCAACCTGTCAGCGTCGCCGGAGGGGTCTCCCGCTACCGGCAAGTAGATGCTGACAGCCGTGCCCTGGCCTGGCTCACTCTGAATCAGCACGTCGCCGCCCGACTGCGCAATGAAACCGTAGACCTGGCTCAGGCCCAGGCCGGTGCCCTTGCCCACCTCCTTGGTGGTGAAGAACGGATCGAAAGCACGCGCCGCAACCTCGGGGGACATCCCTGAGCCAGTGTCCGTGACGGACACCCTGACATATGGGCCGGCCGCGAGCATCCCCACCGTTCCTTCGCCGAGTTCGACGTTCTCCACGCTGATGACAATTGTCCCGCCGTCGGGCATGGCTTCGCGCGCATTGACGACCAGGTTAAGCAGTGCCGCCTCAAACCGGGCTGCGTCGAGCAGGACCGGCCGGAGCCGGGATTCCGGCCTGACCTCAAGCCCGATCGCGCCGTCGGCGGCCCGCCGGAGAACCGCCTCGAAACCGCGGATCACCGCGGTCACGTTACATTTTTCGACCTTCAGCGGCTGCTGACGTGCGAATGAAAGCAGCTGCTGTGTCAGCCTCGCGCCCCGGGCGACCGCGCGCTGCATCGTCTCGAGCATCCTGAGATCGGCGTGGTCCTGTCCGCGCAGCGAAAGCACATCGAGTCCGTTCGACATCACGGCAAGCAGGTTGTTGAAGTCGTGGGCGACCCCGCCGGTCAGGTGGCCCAGCGATTCCATCTTCTGTGCCTGGAACAGCGCCGCGTTGGCGCGCTCCAGTGCCTCCGCGGCCTGCTTGCGCTCGGTCACGTCGCGTATCACCTTGGCAAAGCCGACGAGCTCGCCCGCTTCATCGCGGATGGCATCGACCACCACATGCGCCCAGAAGCGGGTGCCGTCCTTGCGTACCCGCCAGCCTTCCCGCTCGAAGCGGTCTTCCGTGCGGGCGATGGCCAGCGTCTGCGCAGGCAGACCGCCGGCGCGGTCTTCTTCGGTATAGAAGCAGGAGAAATGCTTGCCGAGAATTTCGTCGCGCGAATAGCCCTTGATGCGCTCGGCGCCCGCATTCCAGTTGGTCACCTCGCCAGAGGGCGACAGCATGAAGATCGCGTAGTCGGTAACCCCCTGAACCAGCATGCTGAAGCGCTGCTCGCTTTCCCATAACGCATCCTGGGCGACCTTTCGATCCGTGATGTCGCGCGTGATCTTCGCAAACCCGACGAGCTTGCCGGAATCGTCGCGCAGCGGATTAATGACCACGCTCGCCCAGAACTGGCTGCCGTCCTTTCGCACCCGCCAGCCCTCGTCCTCGAACTTCCCTTCTTCAAGGGCGGTTCGCAGGGCAAGCGCCGGCCGACCGGCAATCTGTTCACTCTGCGGGTAAAAAACGGAAAAGTGCTGACCGATGATTTCGCTGGCCGCATAGCCCTTGAAGCGTTCGGCGCCGGCATTCCAGGTTTTGATGATGCCATCCGGGTCCAGCATGAAAATTGCGTAGTCCCTGATGCCGGCCACGAGAAGCTGGAAAGACTCTTCTCCTGGAATTTCCCCCGGGGGCGGTGTGCGATGTGTCATGGTCTTTTGCGGGGCAGCGCCCTGTTAGCGGTTCGTCACGCCGCGCTGTAAATGCGCGTAACGCGACCTACCGATGAGCAAGCGCCGCGCCAGTGCATCCGCATCATACGCAGATCGTGCAGGGCGGTATCGGCTTTCCAGCCCGGGGTCGGGCCACCCCCTATATCAAACGGACAACATCAGGAAGACATCATGACCGAGCGACTGGTTGACGTAATGGATGGCAGCGGTAATGTCCTGCATACCTACCCGATCACGCTGGGCGAGGCGGGCAATGCCGACGAGTCCGGATACCTGGCCAAGGCACTGGAAGCGGCAGCGCAGGGCCGGCTTGTCCCGGACGATAGACTGGGCACCCTGACGGCCCGGATGCACACGGCCCGGGGCGGTCAGATGGCTCCCTACGCCGATGACCTTCAGAAAAATTCGGAAACGAAAGTTGGCCTGGAGCAGGCTGTCCGGGAACGCGCTTACCGGCTCTGGGAGGAAGACGGACGCCCCGACGGGCGTGCGCAAGAATACTGGGATCGCGCGCTTGACCAGCATCTTCGGGAGCGGGCCTACGTTCTATGGCAGCAGGAAGGCAGTCCCGAAGGGCGACAGGATGAATACTGGCGCCGGCTTGTCGATTTCCAGGCTCAGTGATTCCTGCCTGCCCGGGAATGTCTGGTACGTACGGGACGACAACGGGTAAGCATGTAACGACGTCTACGTCGACGTCGACAGGTCGGAGTATGGGCGCGGGCGGATTGTCTGGCGGGCGAGGAGCCCACGACGAAAAGCATTGACAGACCCACTCCGGCACTATATTGTGAGTCTCGAAATATTCAAGAAGCTCGATTGCTGATCACCATTTTCCGCCTCATCTGCGCGGTACTCGCTGTCCTCTCTTCTTCCTTGAAAGTTTTTGTCGCTCCGCACCGGAGCTGTTATTTTTATTTCAGGGATTCTTATGGATACCGGTACCGTCAAGTGGTTCAACGATAGCAAGGGTTTTGGCTTTATTACTCCGGACGCTGGCGGCGATGATCTCTTCGCCCACTTCTCGGAA
>NZ_JAXDPY010000153.1:0-4395 GCF_034668105.1 Paraburkholderia sp.
CTATCCCCACCCGCGATCCCGCCCGGCGGATGCACGATCACCGCATGACAGATACCGTGACCTTCGGGATAAAGCGGCCTCTGAACTCGCAGCGGCCCGTCATGCAGCCGATGCTTGAGCGTGGTCCGCTCACCATCCTTGACGAATCCAAGTGCAAGACGCGCGCGCCATTGCGAATGAGCGCTGGCTTGCGCGGAAGCGAGCGTGACGTGATTTTCGTGAAGCGACATGCGAATGGAATGCGACCGGACGAAGAGAAGCAAAGCGTGCCTGCGCACGTCAGACAACGCTCAACCGCGCTGCCACAGGATGCGGCGAGAATAGCACGTCCGCTTGTGCGTGCCGCTCACACGGCGATCAATGTCCGCACGCCATCTGCATCCATGTTGGCGCCTTCGCCGCCCGCAATGATCTCGCCACGGCTCATCACCCAATACCGATCGGCGATCTCCTTGGCGAAGTCGTAATACTGCTCGACGAGCAGCACGGTCATGCCCATTTCCTCGACCAGTTGACGCAGCGTTCGGCCAATGTCCTGAATGATCGACGGCTGAATGCCCTCGGTTGGTTCGTCGAGAATCAGCAGTTGCGGGTCGCTCATCAACGCGCGGCCAATCGCAAGCTGCTGCTGCTGACCGCCCGAGAGATCGCCGCCTCGGCGGCTGCGCATGTCCTTTAGCACCGGGAACAGTTCGTAGATACGATCGGGGATCTTCCTGGGCGCCTTCTTGCTGGCGGCGCCCACCATCAGATTTTCTTCGACGGTCAGGCGCGGGAAGATGTCGCGGCCTTGCGGCACATATGCGAGGCCCTTTTCCACGCGCGAGTAGGTCGGCAATTTGGTGATCGGCGCGCCGCGCCAGGCGATCGAGCCGCTCTTCGTTTGCACGACGCCCATCAGGCAACGTAGCAGCGTGGTCTTGCCCACGCCGTTGCGGCCCAGCAGAACGGTGAGCTTGCCGTCGGGGACGGTCAGTTTCACATCTCGCAAAATGTGGCTGCCGCCGTAGTACTGGTTTAGGTTTTCTACTTCAAGCATTTTGGTGATCCTATCGGGGGTTTTTGCCTGCGCGGCGCTTTGGTTTGGCTGCCTATGGCGTTGGCTTTTTCTTGATCTGGCTCTTTGGCCTTTCCTTGATCTGGCTCTTTGGCCTTTCCTTGAATTGTTATTGGTCTATTAGTGTTGCCCCTGTGCGGGGCGGCACTTACTTTCTTTGCCGCGGCAAAGAAAGATAAGCAAAGAAAGCCGCTCACACCGCCAGCTCATAAGCGGGTCCCTCGCACAGCCACGGCAGTGGTGCATCTGGAATCCGTGTTCTCGCACATTCGGCGTGAGTGACAAAGCCGTCATACTTCCGGCGGCGCTCCGCGCGCCGAAGCTCACGTCATCACACCATCGGGTCGTTTCTAACCGACCCCGAACTAGTCCAAAAGAGCGGCGAACGCTCGGCGGCATCACCGCATTTCACATCTTCAATCTGTCAATGCTTCACTTGGCTCCCACTCCCATGCACCTGTACTTGCACCTGCAAATTCATGTTGTTGGACGTCGCTGCGTCTGTTAGCGAACCGTGCATGGAGCAACGGGCGCGGTGCCGAGGCGAAGCCGAAGGCTCCCGCCGCGCACGAACGAAGCGCCTGGTTTCCCATGCAAACCCATCCGCGACGCACGTAGTGCGGAGTGGGAGCTGATGAGTGCGTTGTCACTCACGTCGAGTGTGCGACGGCACGGATTCCAGATGCACCACTACCGTGGCTGTGCGAGGGACCCGCTTATGAGCTAGCGGGTTGAGCCGCTTTCTTTGCTTATCTTTCTTTGCGGCGGCAAAGAAAGTAAGTGCCGCCCCGCACAGGGGCAACGCTAATAGACCAATAAGAAATCAAGAAAAGGCCAACACCGAAGGCATACAGCCAACAGCCGCCCGGCAAGCAAAAACAACCCTCACCGTCCAAGATAAGACTCAATAACAGTCTCATCTCTCTTAACTTCATCCAACGTGCCATGGGCCAAAACACGCCCTTCGGCCATCACGGTCACCTTCCCAGCGTCGCCAGACAAAGCCGCCACAAACTCCATATCATGCTCGACAACCATCATGGAACAAGTCCCACGCAAGTGATTAAGAAGCACAGCCAACTGCATAGTCTCATCATCAGTCATCCCAGCCGCAGGCTCATCCAGCAACAGCAACGCAGGCTGCTGCATCAACAACATCCCAATCTCCAGCCGTTGCTTCTGCCCATGCGACAACTCGCCGGCAAGACGCCGAGCCTCACTCTCAAGTCCAATCAAAGCCAACGTCTGTTCAATTCGCGCTTGCGCATCCCGATCCAACCGCGCGCGCAAAGAAGCCCACCATCCTTTGTCGGCCTTCATCGCCAGTTCGAGGTTCTCCCACACAGGATGCTGCTCAAAAACAGTCGGCTTCTGAAACTTCCGCCCAATGCCCGCGCGAGCAATAGACGGCTCGTTCATCCGCGTCAGATCGATCGACTGCCCGAGATACACCTTGCCGGAGTCCGGCTCGGTCTTCCCGGTGATGACGTCCATCATCGTCGTCTTGCCCGCGCCGTTCGGCCCGATGATGCAGCGCAATTCCCCGGCGTCGATAGTCAGCGTCAGTGCATTCAACGCACGAAAGCCGTCGAAGCTCACGGTCACGTCTTCCAGGTACAGGATCGTGCCGTGCGACACGTCGATCTCGCCGGGCACGACCGCACGGCCCATGCTCGCGACGCCGCTCAACGAGGTTTCAGCGGGGTCTTCAGGCAACGCAAGATCTGGAACCATCGGGTTTTCGTTCATGTGCGGTTCCTCTTGCGCGTCACGAGTTCGATCAGCCCCATGATGCCGTTCGGCAACAACAACGGAACCAGAACGAAAATCAGACCGAGGAAGAACAGCCAGTATTCAGGGAAGTTCGCCGTAAAAAAGCTCTTCGCGCCATTCACCGCGAACGCGCCGATGATCGGCCCGATCAACGTGCCGCGTCCGCCCACCGCCACCCAGATCGCCATCTCGATCGAGTTGCCCGGCGACATCTCGCCCGGATTGATGATGCCGACCTGCGGCACGTACAACGCGCCGGCAATCCCGCACAAAATAGCGGACACGGTCCACACAAACAGCTTGTACGCGAGCGGGCTGTAACCGAGAAACATCAAACGGGTCTCGCCGTCGCGCACAGCCGTCACCACGCGGCCGAGCTTCGAGGTGACGATTGCCCGCGCGCCAATGAAGGCCAGAATCAACACGGCGAACGTGATGAGCAGCAGAGCAGTCCGCGTACCCGGATGCGTAATCGGAAAACCGCCGATGCGCTTGAAGTCGGTAAACCCGTTATTACCGCCGAAGCCGGTTTCGTTGCGGTAGAACAGCAGCATGGCCGCGAACGTCATCGCCTGCGTAATGATCGACAGATAGACGCCTTTCACCCGCGAGCGGAACGTGAAGAAGCCGAACACCCACGCGACAACGGCGGGCACCAGCACCACCAGCAGCAGCGCATAACCGAGATGCTGCGTGCCTTGCCAATACCACGGCAGTTGATGCCAGTCGAGAAACACCATGAAGTCGGGCAGATCGGTGCCGTATTTGCCGTCGTGCCCGATCGATCGCATCAGGTACATGCCGATCGCGTAGCCACCCAACGCAAAGAACAACGCGTGTCCCAGGCTCAGAATGCCGCAGTAGCCCCACACCAGATCGAGTGCCAGCGCGGCGATCGCGTAGCACATGAACTTGCCGGTGATCGTCATCGCGTAAGCGGACAGATGCAGCGCGCTCGTCTCGGGTACCACCAGCGTCGCGAACGGCACGCCGAGACCGAACACGATGATCAGGGCGATCAGTGCGAGCCACGCACGTCGCGACAGCAGCGCGGGGCGCGGCGGCAAGCCGAGCGCGAAGCCGGACTGCGTGTCGCGTCCGACAGTGACACCGCCGCCCGTTGTGCCGACGTGAGCCGATGAGGTTGCCGATGTCATCTCATGCCTCCGCGCTTCGGCCCTTGAGGGCGAACATGCCCTGCGGACGCTTCTGGATGAACAGCACGATCAGCACGAGCACCGCGATCTTCGCGAGCACCGCGCCCCAGAACGGTTCGATCGCTTTGCTGACTAGCCCGAGCCCGAAGCCGCCGATCACCGTGCCGGCCAGTTGGCCGACACCGCCGAGCACCACGGCCATGAACGAATCGATGATGTAGCTCTGGCCGAGGTCGGGTCCGACATTGCCGATCTGCGACAACGCACAGCCGCCCAAACCGGCAATGCCCGCGCCAAACGCGAACGCATACGAATCGACGCGCGCGGTCTTTACACCGACACACGCCGCCATCCGCCGATTCTGCGTGACGGCGCGCACGAACAGCCCAAGACGCGTTTTAGTCAGCA
>NZ_JAXDPY010000154.1:0-17971 GCF_034668105.1 Paraburkholderia sp.
GTCTGGCTGGGCCTCGTGCCGCGTTCGGGTTCTCAACTTCTTCCGGAACCTGAGAGCAGCTTGCACCTCGGCGAGAGAGTACTTCTGCCTTGCCGGTTCCGGAAGTGAGTCTAGCCGGAGCCTAAATCCTGAACACCGCCACCATCTCTTTCAACATTCGCGCCTGTTCGTCGAGCGACTGCGCCGCTGCTGCAGCCTCTTCGACCAGCGCGGCGTTGTTCTGCGTGACCGAATCCATTTCCGCGACGGCGTCGGCGACCTGCTCGATACCCGTGCTTTGCTCCGACGAAGCGGCCGATATCTCGTCCATAATGTCCGCCACGCGCCGCACCCCGGTGAGGATCGCCTGCATGCGACCGCCTGCCTCGGTCACCAACGTGCCGCCCGCCTGTACTTTTTCGCTCGACGTCTCGATCAGTTCCTTGATCTCTTTCGCGGCAGCCGACGAGCGCTGCGCCAGCATGCGCACCTCGGCAGCCACCACCGCGAAGCCACGTCCCTGTTCTCCGGCGCGGGCAGCTTCGACCGCTGCATTGAGCGCCAGAATATTGGTCTGGAACGCGATGGCATCGATAATCGCGATGATGTCGCGGATACGTCCCGAGCTCTGGTCGATTTCTTTCATTGTCGTCACCACCTCGCCCACCACGGAGTTGCCGTGGTGGGCCATGTCGGCCGCATTGGCAGCGAGAGCCAACGCCTGACGTGCATTCTCGGCGTTTTGCCGGACCGTGCCGGTCAGCTCTTCCATGCTGGCCGCGGTTTCCTGTAACGACGCAGCCTGCTGTTCCGTGCGTGCGGACAGATGGAGATTGCCCGACGCGATCTGCTGGGCGGCCGTGGCGATGGCATCGCTTGCGCGACGCACCGTTGTGACGGTTCTTACGAGGCCGTCGCGCATTTGCGAAAGACCATGCAGCAGCATGCCCATTTCATCGTGCGAACGCGCTTCGATCCGTTGCGACAGATCGCCCGTCGCGATCCGGTTGAAGTGTTCCAGCGCCTCACCGAGCGGACGGCCGATCGCGCGCCGCAGCGACACGAACGTGAAGACACCGCCGAGCAGCCCAAATACGACTGAGGCGATCGTTATTGCTCGAAAGCGCCGGAAACTCACTTCCGAGTCGTCGTACTGTGCCTTTGCCCGATCGCGTTGAAACTGCTTGAGATCAGCGCTCACCGTGACATAGTCCGTATTGGCAAGCGCGATTTTCTTCAACGCGACCTTGACGGCCGCATCATCCATGCCCTTGACCGAATCCGCAAAAGCATCGAGTTGGTTCTGCACGTGGCTACGCCTGGCATTGACCGCGGCGGCAAGACGGTTTTCATCCGATGTGGCAGGCAAGGCCAGATACTTCGTCCACGCCTCCATACCCTGCCCTTTGAGCATGCGGTAAGTGGCAATGTCTTTCTCGACCGTCGGGGCGGCCGGATCGAAAGCGATCCGGTCGACGGTCGTGCGCTCTCGGCTGATCGCGAGTTCCGCGTCGCCGATCAGCCGCGTGCTGGCGAGCTGATTCGTATAGGTCTCGCGGTTGGCGTCGTTGCTGCTCGCCATACCCGTTACGCCGAGCGCGCCGATTGCCGTCAGCAGCACAGACAGGAAAAGTATCGCGGCGCCCAGACGCGTGCGTATCGACAGATTTGACATCACGCGAACCTCCTTAGCGACCGGCCGCACGATCAAGAGAACGCTGGGTCATCTGTCCATCGACGAGCCGCATCAGATTGAGTGGATTGGCATTCTTCAGTGCGTCCGGCAGCAACTCGTCCGGATAGTTCTGGTAGCACACCGGCCGCAGGAAACGGTCGATCGCGAGCGTGCCGACCGAGGTGCCGCGCGCATCCGAGGTCGCGGGCCACGGGCCACCGTGAACGATCGCGTCCGAAACCTCGACGCCCGTCGGATAACCGTTTACTAGCAGACGACCGGCCTTTTCCTCGAGCCGTGCGATCAGCTTGCGGTGCGACTGCAGATCGCCGTGCGATGCGAGCAGCGTGACCGTCAACTGGCCGCGCATCGCCGACGCGAAACGCAGCAAATCCTCCGCGCTGCCGAGTTCGACCACGATCGTGGCCGGTCCGAAGATTTCTTCTTCGAGCGGCCGGCTCGGATCGAACAGCAACGCGGCGTCGGCGACAAACAGATGTGCGGCGCCTTGCTGAGTTTCACCTTGCGCGGCCGCCTGCAAGGTAATGCCCGCATGATTCGACGCACGTTCGAGGCCCGCGCGGAAGTTGGCGAAGATGCCCGGATTCAGCATGGTCTGCGCCGCCTGCCGCTCGATCGACTTGCCGAGGCTGTCGATAAACGCACTGAATTGCGGCGATCGCACGCCGAGCACGAGACCAGGACTTGTGCACAGTTGGCCGCAACCCGTCGCGACCGAGGCCGCCAGTTCATTGGCAAGCGCCGCGCCGCGCTCCTGCAGGGCACCGTCCAGCACAAACACCGGATTCACACTCGACATCTCCGCGAACACCGGAATCGGTTGTTCACGCGCCGCCGCAAGATCGCATAACGCCCGGCCGCCGCGCAGCGAACCGGTAAAGCCAACCGCCTGAATGCCAGGCGCCTGCACAAGGCGCGCGCCGACGCGCTCGCCATAGATCATGTTGAAGGTCCCTGCCGGCATGCCGGTGCGTCGCACCGCGCGCTCGATTGCGTCCGCCATGCGCTCCGACGTCACCAGATGGCCGGAGTGCGCCTTGACCACGACCGGGCAGCCGGCAGCCAGCGCGGACGCAGTATCGCCGCCAGCAACGGAGAACGCCAACGGAAAATTGCTCGCGCCGAACACCGCAACCGGACCGACGCCGATCCGGTATTGCCGCAGATCGGGACGCGGCAGTGGTTGCCGCTCAGGCAATGCCTGGTCGATGCGCGCGCCGTAAAAATCACCCCGGCGCAAAACCTTCGCGAAGAGCCGCATCTGGTTGCTGGTGCGCGCCCGTTCACCGACGATACGCGCATTCGGCAACGCGGTTTCGCGCATCACGTCGGCGATGAAATCGTCACCGAGTGCGTCGATTTCCGCTGCAATTGCTTCGAGGAAATCCGCGCGAACACTCGAGGGTAGCGCGCGATAGCGCGGGAATGCTGCTGCCGCGGCCTCCACGGCTGCTTCGACTTCAGCGTCGGTCGCCTGGCAAAACGCCACCGGATAAGCCTCGCTCGTCGATGCCGAGAGACTGTGCAGCGAGATATCGCCACGTCCGCTGCGCTGGCCGCCGATGTAGTTGTGGCCGAGAATGGTTGCTGTCACTTGGTTTTGTGCTCGTGGTAATTGGCGTGGTAAGCAGCGCTCGCAGGTCTTCGCGCTGCGCGCGCCGCTGTGGTCAGGGTCGCGAGACTCAGCCCGCGCCTCGGCCTCAAACTCAAACAGTCAGCAGGAAAGGCGCGCCCGCGGACTGTGCGACTTCACGGATCTTCTCGCGCAACGAATCGGGCATCGGAATGCCCTCCACGCTGCGCGCGACGCGCGTGAGACGCTCAGGATCCCCAGGGATCAATACAGGCTGCGAGGGGTCGGCGGGCTGGCTTTCGCGCAGCGCATCGATTACCGCGTCGAGATCAGCGTGGTATTCCTCGATAGGACGGAACGCCGCCGGATTCATCGCAAGGAAGAAATGGCCGATGTTGTCCGGCTCATTGCTCATTTGCGTGCGGTTGCGCACGGGCGAGAACGAACCGCCGCCCAGCGTGCTGCCGAGAATCTGGGCGAACAAACCGAGGCCGTAGCCCTTGTGACCGCCAAGTGTCTTGCCGTCGCCGCCCAACGGCGCGAGGCCGCCACCGAGCCGCTCGAACAGCAGTCGGTAGGCCTCGGCCGAATCGGTCAGCGGGTTGCCGTTCGCGTCGAGCGCCCAGCCCGGCGGCAACGGCTTGCCCTGCAACGCGTACACCTTGACCTTGTTCGACGCGACCACGCTGGTCGACATGTCGAGAATCACGGGCGGATGCCGGCCCGCCGGCGTGGCAAAGGCGAACGGATTGGTGCCGAGCATGGGCTCGGCACCGAAAGTCGGCACCACCGTTGCAAGCCGGGTCGAGCACGACACCATCGCGATCAGTCCGCGTTCCGCCGCCATTTCCGCGTAGTAGCCTGCCGCGCCGAAATGCTGCGAGTTGAACACGGAGACCGCGCCCATATCGCACGCCAGCGCTTTCTCGATTGCCAGTTCCATGGCCATACGCGAGGTCGGATGCCCCATCGCCGCATTGCCGTCGATCAGCGCGGTGGTGGCGGTCTCGCGCACGATACGCGGGCTCGCCTTCATGTCGATCTGACCGGCACGATACAACTGGTCGTAGAACATCAGCATCGAGATGCCGTGCGAGTCGATGCCCTTCAGATCGGAATCGATCAGGATGTCGGCCGAAGCTGCGACCTGCTCGGGCGACATGCCCCAAGCTTCGAGGATGACCTCGATTTGCTGCCGTGCGATTGCGGCCCCGACGCGGGGCATAGTGTCTGCCATGACTGACCTGCTAAACGAAAGAATGGAATCGAAATAAATGGGCCGGCGTGTTGCATTGAGCCAGGCGTTAAACGTTATTGCGCTGTGGACATGGCCTCCGGTCCGCCGCGGCCGGCGAGACCAAGCCGCAACCAGACCACCGCTGCGCCGGTGCCGAGCAACAGCAGGCTAACGGCGGGCACCAGCATCGGCGCGGACGTGCTGCCGGTTACCTTGCCGACCCACGGCATGATGTTTTGTGCAAGGAACCCGCCGACGCTCGAGCCCGCCGCGATCACCGCGAGCGCCGCGGCGCCGCCCGCGCCCTTCATGAACGAGGCCGGCAGCAAGCGCGGCGGCAATGCCCAGAAACACGGGATCATCAGATACAGACAGGGTGCGCCGAGCGAGAGCGCCGCGAAACGCACCGCATTGCTGAACGGCCCCACGCTGGCGACGAAACACAGAATCCCGAGCAGAGCCGCGCAGAACGCGGCAATCAGCACGCGGCGCGGCGTTTTCAGACGGCGCGGCAACCACAGCAGCATCAGCGATGTGATGAACCACGGAATCATGTTGAGCATGCCGTTGACGCTGCTCGTCACGCCGAAGCCTTTGACCAGGGTCGGCAGCCAGTACGCGATGCCGTAGATCGCGATGGAGATGGTTCCGTACCCGACGCTAAAGAGCCCCACCGTAACGAGCGCGGCCAATGACCAGCCACTGCCACCGGCAAGGCGTGCCGCGGGCGGATCCGCGCGCAGCCGGCTTTCGACGACGTCTTTCTCGCGGGCCGTCAGAAAATTGGCGGACTGCGGGCCATCGGGCAGGCAGTACAGCGTGACGAAGGTCAGCAGCACGGCAGGCGTGCCGGTGGTCAGGAACACCCACTGCCAGCCGGCGAGACCCCCTACGCCATGCAGTTCCAGCGAGAAACCGCCGATCAGCGAGCCGAGCATGTTACCCATGCTGCTGCCGAGCGTCAGCAAGCCGATGATGCCGGTGCGCTGCCGTTCAGGAAACCACATGCCGAGATAGAGGATGATCCCCGGATAAAGGCCGGCTTCCGCTGCACCGAGCAGAAAGCGCAGGATCTGAAACGCCAATGCCGAAGGCGTCCACGCGAGCAACAGCGTCGCGACGCCCCACGTGAACATGATCCGCGAGATCCAGCGGCGCGCGCCAAAGCGATGCATCAGCAGATTGCTCGGCACCTCGCACACCAGATAGCCGATGAAGAACAGCGACGATGCAAACCCGTACGACGCCTCGCTCATCTTCAGGCTGCTGAGCATCTGCAGCTTGGCGAAGCCGATATTGGCGCGGTCAATATACGCGACCAGGAAAATCGCAATCAGCAGCGGCACGAGCCGCCACGCTATGCGCGTAAAAAGTTGGTCTTCACTGCTTCGATCGGTCACTGTCGTCTCCATGCCGGATCGCCTTTTGCGCGGTCCGTCGTAAATTCTGATGCGGGTGGTTTCGTGCGGCCTCGCCGCACGCAATCATTTGTTAGAGCGGCCACCTGCGCTCGCGATTGCATCATTGCGCGGCACAGGTAACCGTTTCCCTGCTTATAGTCCAGCCCCGTTTGCAGACGGGCTCTTTTTCCATGCTTCGAAGTCGGCGCGCGTCGCTTCGTCCGGCGGGTACAGCCCGAAGGTCGAGCGGCCAGCGCGCACCTGTGCGTCGACCCAGTCTTCGAATACCGTCATCGCGGCGGCTTCTTCAGCGATCTCGTTGGCCAGATGCGCCGGAATCACCACAACCGCTTCCGCATCGCCGACGATAATGTCGCCCGGATACACCGCCACGTCACCGCACGCGATCGGCACGTTCAGATCGACCGCATGGTGATGGATCAGGTTGGTCGGCGCCGACGGCCGCGCCTGATAGCATGGAAAGTCGAGCTTCTGCAGATCCGGCGTATCGCGAAAGCCGCCGTCGGTGACGACGCCGGCCACGCCGCGCATCATCATCCGCGTGATCAGAATGCCGCCTGCGGAGGCCGCGCGCGCGTCCTTGCGCGAATCGACCACCATCACGTGACCAGGCGGAATCTCCTCGACGCCGCGGCGTTGCGGATGGCTGCGGTCCGAGAACACGCCGATGTGATCGAGATCTTCGCGGGCCGGAATGTAGCGCAGCGTGTACGCCTCTCCAACCATACGCGCGGCCGCCGGGTTGACCGGCAGCACGCCTTGCACGCAAACGTTGTGAAGGCCGCGCTTGAAAAGCGCAGTGGTCAGGGTCGCCGTGCTGACGTTGCGCAAGCGGGCGCGGTTCTCGTCAGTGAGCGGGCTCGGGATAGTCACTGCGGTCGCTGAGGTCACAGATTTACTCCTGGTTTCGGTGAAGTGGTGGCCGGCCGGGCGTCAGAACTTGTGGCGAATCGCGAAACGGACCGTCGCCTGCTGGTTACCCGACGCAGGCGTCAGGCCATTGAGCGAGGCGCGCGCAGCATGACCGGTCGAATCGGTGCCCGACGCGTGGTGCAAAACACCGATCAGATAGAAATCGGTCCGCTTGGAGACGATATAGTCGGCACTCAGCGAGCCCTGTTGATATTTCGCATGATTCGTGCCGCTGCCGTCGGTGTAGTTGTAGGCCGCCCCGAACGAGAGCGCTGGCGTCAACTGATACTGCAAGTTGACTTCAGCGCTGTTGAAGCTCGCAGTGCCGCCCACGCCGGCCGGATTGAGCGGCGACACCGCACCGCTCAGATTCTTGAATTTCGTGTTCGAGTAAATCCCGCCCAAGGTCGCGGCGCCGATCACGTATGTGGCGCCGGCGCTGATGATCTCTTCGCTTTGCGCCGAGGCATAGCCGTTGATCACCGGCGAGCTGCCGAAGTTGTTGGTGGCCGCCGTCGCGCCGACTGCCGTGCCGAAGAAGGAGGCATTCGGATTGCGCGCATTCAGGTAGCCGACGCCGACCGTGAGCGGCCCGCGAGCGTAACCGGCGCCGAGCGAGTAGATCTGGTTGCCGCCCATGCTGCCCGGCACGCCGCCGAAGCTATACATGCCTTCCGCAGTCAAGCCTCCATAGTTGGCCGTGCGGTACTTGACCGCGTTGTTCACGCGATTGGTGTTGTTGAGGTTGTCGAGGTCGCCCGGATGCGCGCCGATGCTGCCCGAGAACATCGCGCTCGGCATCAGCGGATGGATGTAGTCGACCACCGGATCGTACTGACGGCCGAGCGTGACCGTGCCGTACGGGCTCGAAACCCCCACATACGCCTGGCGCCCGAACAGCAGCGAACCTTGGCCCATCTTGCCGCTGTTCACGTCGAAACCGCTTTCGAGCAGGAAGATCGCCTTGATGCCGCCGCCCAGATCTTCACTGCCCCGCAGGCCCCAACGGCTGCCGCTCAGAATGCCGCTCGACAGACTGTACTGGCTGTGGCCCTGGCCCGGGCTCGTTTGTACGTTGCTCGTGTAGTTGATGCCCTCGTCAATGATGCCGTACAGTGTCACGCTGCTTTGCGCGTGAACTGCTGCCGGCGCTCCCGCAGCGGCAAGCGCGGCGAATGCAAATGCCACGTGTGCGGCGAGAGGTTTCGATGAGGTTGCGAGGGACTTATGCACTGCGAGGTCTCCAGTCACTTTTTTTCAATGCAGAGAGGAGTTGCGCTTTGCCGATGCACGGCGGACGCAACAAAAAACCCAACGAGGCGATGACCGGCCTCGTCGGCGGAAACGGTGTCGCTCAATGAGCGTGCGATGGGTGTGCCAGTCGGTTACGCGGCCTTCAGAATGCGATCGGCGATCATCGAGCCGATCGGCATCGCGGAAGTCGCGGCCGGCGAAGGCGCGTTGCACACGTGCACCATGCGCGGCGTGTCGGCGAACAGGAAGTCGTGCACCAGCGTGCCGTCGCGCATCACGGCTTGCGCGCGAATGCCGGCTTCATAAGGCAGCAGATCGTCGAGCGTCAGCGACGGGCAGTATTTGCGGCACTGCTCGAGATAACCGCCTTTGAACAGCGAGTTCTTCATTTCGCCCATGCCGGAGCCCAGGTTGCGCCAGATGGTTTTCCAGAAACCGGGGAAAGCGGCATATTCGGCGACGTCGCGCAGATTCACGGAAAGCTTCGGATAGTTTTCGCGGCCGAACCCGAGCACCGCATTCGGTCCGACTGTCACGCTGCCGTCGATCATCCGAGTCAGATGCACGCCGAGAAACGGCAGATCCGGGTCGGGAATCGGATAGATCAAATGACGCACCACGTCGTTCTTCGAGGCCGGCAAGCGGTAGTACTCGCCGCGAAACGGCACGATCTGGTGATCGATTTTCACGCCCGCGAGCCTGGCCAGCCGGTCCGATTGCAGGCCGCCGCAGACCACCAGCTTCTTCGCCTGCCATTGCTGTTCCTCCGAGGCGCCGACGGTGACGTAATCGCCCGACTCGGCAATCGACGTGACCTGCGTGCCGAGGCGAATTTCGCCGCCTGCTTTCGTGATGACGCGCGCCATCGCTTCGCATACCTGACGGTAATCGACGATCCCGGTCGCATCGAGGAACAGACCACCCAGACCAACGATATTCGGCTCACGGCGCTGCAACTCGACGGCGTCGAGCCGCTCGACGCGCAAACCGTTCTGTTGCGAGCGCGCGTACAGCGCTTCCATGCGCGACAGTTCGAGCGGATTGGACGCGACCAGCAGCTTGCCGCACACGTCGAACGGAATGGCATGCTCCCTGCAGAACTGCTTGGTTGCCTCGGCGCCGCGCTTGCACAACTCCGCCTTCAGACTGCCCGGCTGGTAGTAGATGCCCGCGTGAATCACGCCGCTGTTGTGCCCGGTCTGATGCTTCGCGAGCGTGGTCTCCTTCTCGAGCAGCACCAGCGAAGCCGTGGGCTCTCGCTGCAGCAATTCCATCGCCGTCGCGAGACCCACGATGCCGCCACCGATGATGCAAAAGTCATAAGTCATGTTTTTCTTCTTCGCTTCTACTTTGCGGATTCAGCTTGCTAAACGCTTTCTCGTCCGCTTATCAGGTTGTCAGACTAATTAGCTAAAAAAAGAGAACCACTTCGCGGGCTTGAGCGCAGGGCCGCACTCTTGCCCGCTATCGTCGATCTATCGTCAATCATTAGGAGGTAACTCGATTTTCTGGCGTTTGGCTGCGGCGCGCAGATGCCGCTCAGCCGATTCGGCGGCGCCCCGATGGTCGCCGCGCTCGATAGCCTCGTACAGCTCGCCGTGTTCCTGGCGCGCGTAGTCGCCCGCGTGGCTCGCCGTGTTGGCCCACTGCGCGCGACGCACCGCCACCAGTTGGCCGCGCAGGAAATCGTGGAACGCGACAAAATACTCGTTCTTGGTGGCCGCGGCGATGGCCCGGTGAAACGCGACATCGGCCGCGGAAGCCGCGTCGAAATCGAGGCGTTTCTTTTCCATCTCGCGGATCGCATCGCTCATACGCTTCAGATCTTCCGGGGTACGTCGGCGTGCCGCGGTCATCGCCGCCTGCGTTTCGATCCACAGACGCATTTCGAACAGTTGCGCAAGATCCAGCTTCTGCTTGCCACCGCTCGGCAGCCGGAAAACCGTACCCGACGGCGTTTGCGAAATGAACGATCCCGCGCCGCGCCGGGCAACCAGTACGCCGTCCGACTTGAGCTGCGCGATTGCCTCGCGCACGACTGAGCGGCTCACGTTGAGCCGTTCCGACAATTGCTGCTCCGTTGGCAGGCGTGACTCGGCAGGAAAATGACCAGCATCAATTTCCGCGCGAAGTGCGCCTACCACACGCTGCACAAGCGAATCGGGACGTTCAAGCTCAAGCATCAACAGCATCTCATTTGATCAGGTTGTCAGACAATAGCGACTTACTCGAACAGTGTCAAGCGCTGGCCGACTTCCCACGCTCATCGACCACGCATAACATTCTCTTTAGCGCTGCGCCGCAGGCGCAGACTGTGCCGCCATCGGACCGTCCCTAACCGCCGCCGCCGCCCCCCGTATCCGATCCGCGATTGACCTGGCCAACGAGGCGTCCATTCAATCCGCGTTAGCGACTCGACGGTCTGCGCGCCGGCTGCCGCTCCGGCGCCGCAAACGGCCAGGTCATACACGGCATTGCAGCCGGATCGATTTGCGCTCAGCGCGGCAAAGGATGCGGCGACTGAGCGGACGCACGCGCGCCCAGCGCTGCGGCCGCTTCATCTTCCGGCTCCGCGGACAGATCCCGCCTGAAAGTCTCGGCGAGGAAAAACGCGCACACCAGGCTCAGCAACCCGGTCGCCGCGATATAGATCGAAATGGGCAGCGTCTGGCCATACGTGGCGAACAGGTAGGTGGCGATCAATGGCGTCGGCCCTGACGTGATGATGCCGGCGATCTGATACGGCAGCGACGCACCCGTATAGCGCACCCGCGTACCGAACAGTTCCGCAAACCACGTCGATTGCACGCCGTACACCGACGCCTGGCTCAACGCGATACCGCAGACGTACGCCACGAAAATCAAGGTCGGATTGCGTGTCTCAAGCAACGGAAAGAACGCGAATCCATAGATCGCCACGAACACCGCGCCGAGCATGAAGACGGTCCGGCGTCCGATCACGTCCGACAGTTTGCCGAACAGCGGCAGCGTGATCAGCGCAAACGCGCAGCCCACAATGATGGCGTTCAGCAGTAGTCCACGCGACAAGCCGAGCCGCGTCGTTCCGTAGACCAGCACGAACACGTTGATCACGTTGAAAGTGATGTCGACCGCGAAGCGCGTGCCGATCGTCAGCACGAGGTCTTTCGGATGCCGGCGCAGCAATTCGATCAGCGGCGCCTTCACGACCTGCTTGCTCGCCTTGATCTGTTCGAATACCGGCGACTCCATGACGCGCAGGCGGATGAACAGGCCGATCGCGATTAGCGCGACGCTCAGCAGGAACGGCAGGCGCCATCCCCACGAATAGAACACGTCTGACGGCATACTCGACACGGCTTTGAACACCGCGGTCGAGAGCATCAGCCCGAGCGGCACGCCCAATTGCGGGAACGCGCCGAAGTAACCACGCTTCCTGGCCGGCGCCGTTTCGACCACCATCAGCACCGCGCCGCCCCATTCCCCGCCGACGCCGAGCCCTTGCAGGAAGCGCATCGCCACGAGCAGGACCGGCGCCCAGACGCCGATCGAGGCGTAAGTCGGCAGCAGGCCGATCACGAAGGTGCCGACGCCCATGATTGTCAGGGTCGCGACGAGCGTCGCCTTACGTCCGATGCGGTCGCCAAAGTGGCCGAAAAACACAGCGCCGAAAGGCCGTGCGAGATAGCCGACCGCAAAACTGCCGAATGCCGCGATGGTGCCGACCATCGGATCGAACGAGGGGAAGAACAGCTTGGCGAAGACCAGCGCCGAAGCGGTGGCATAGAGAAAAAAGTCGTACCACTCGATGGCGGTCCCGACCACCGAAGCGACCAGCACACGGTTGACGGCCGCACGGCTGATAACCTGCGCGTTGCCGGATGAAACAGGCGATGTATTCATGTCTCCTCCCTTCTCTGGGACTCTATGTTTTGAACTGCTGCGCGTCGGCGGCGCGGGTCCGCCGGCACATTACGATAAATACACTATGCTCACCAGTGCAATTCCATCGGGAACTGGTCGAGCGTTTCGACGCCGCCCGAGGTCAACCGCACGATACGTTCCGTGCGCAAACCGCCGACGTTCGGCACCGTGATCGTCGCCTTCAGGGTAAAGACCATATTTTCCTGCAGCACGGTCTTGTTGCCGGGCCCGATCCACGGCGCTTCTTCTTCCGGGTCCATCCCGGTGCCGTGACCGGTGCCATGGCCGCGCGCTTCGCTCGAGTATTGCTCGTAGTTCGATTTCACCAGCGCCTGCTGGATCACCGCGTTCAGTTCCATCGCCGCCATGCCGGGGCGCGCGGCGGCAAGCCCCGCTTCGACCGCGCGCGCCGCTGCCGCGACGATCGCCATCTTCTCGGGACTCGCCGGACCGTAGGTGAAACCGCGTCCGCCATCGGCCACGTACCCGCGATAACGCGCGCCGATGTCGGTCATGATCAGGTCGCCCGATTGCAGGATACGGTCGGTGGGGCGAGCCAGGTTATACGCCGAGCGCGGACCGGATTGCACCATCGAATCGAACGCGGTCCGGTCTGCGCCTCCCGCGAGCATCGCGCGGTCAGCGATAAGAGCGAGTTCACGCTCGGTGTAGGGACGGCCGTCGGCGAGCGCGTCGCGAATCGCTGCCATTGCCGAGTCGGTCAAGGCGGCGGCTTTGCGCATCAGCGCCACTTCGGCGTCGCTCTTGATCGCCTTGATTTCGGCCAGCACCATCGTCGGTTCGAGCTTCAGTTCGCCGAGACCGGCGCTCAGGCGCTTCAACAGGTCCGCGGGGATATAGGCGGCGCCGGCGAGGCCGACCGTGCCGCTGCGATGCCGCGCCGCAAATGCCTGCACCTGTTGCGTGACTTCACGCAGGCTGCGCACCTCGAAGGGGGTCACGCTCGTCGCGTAGTCGAAGCATTGATCCGATACGAACAGCACGGGATCGCCGTCCACGGGCAGCAGCAGGATCGCGTTGGCGATGTCCGATACGCCGTCGAGCGGACGAAACTCCGTAAAGTAGCTGATGTTCGCGCCACGCCAGCAATCGCCGAAGGCGAGCAGGCCGACCAGGCCCGCCTTATCGAGTGCGCTGCGCACCTTGGCGACGCGGCCGAGGAACTCGTCGGTGGTGATGCCTTCCGGCGGGATGTCTGCGGTTCGGATGTTCATTGCTTTCTTCGTCTCCTGTGCGGCTGCATGCGCGGATGCTGGATGCAGCCGGGCTCGATGCCCATGATGGGAATCCGCCCCGCCTTGGAATGCAGGACGTGTTCTGCATAGTAGAATCGATCGATATGCTTATATAATGAAAAATAACTCAAAATCTATATCGATTAGGAATACAGGGAGGCGACATCGTGACCGCGACCATTCATTCGGACAAGAGCGCGGGGACCGTCGCGGCGGGCCGCTTCGACCCCACGCGTCTGAAGACGCGCCAATTGGCCCTGATCGTTCAGCTCGACATTCATCGGTCGGTGTTGCGCGCGGCGGACGCCGCGCACATGACGCAGCCCGGGGCGACCAAGTTGCTGCGGGAACTGGAAGACACAATGGGTGTGCAATTGTTCGAACGGCATCCGCGCGGTGTCGAGCCCACCTGGTACGGCGAGGTGCTGATCCGCCATGCACGCAGCGTGCTGGCGGAGTTGCAACACGCGTACGACGAAGTGTCCGCGCTCAAAGCCGGCCTGACCGGGCAGGCGATGATCGGCACCGAGGTCACGGCGGCCACCAACCTCGTGCCGCAAGCGGTGGCGCTGCTCAAGAAGCGCTTTCCGCAGATTCGCATCAACATCGAGATGGAATTCAGCGAGGTGCTGGTGCAGCGTCTGCAGGAAGGCAAGCTGGATATGATCGTCGCGCGAATCCGCAATCCGGACGATCTGGCGGAATTGCACTACGCCCCGCTCGCAGAAGCACAGCACGCGCTGTTCGCACGCGTGGGCCATCCGCTCGTCAAGCGCAAGACGCTGAGCTGGAACGAACTGGCCCCGCAAACGTGGATCTTGCCGCCGAAAGGCAACGTGATGCGCAATCAGATCACGCAACTTTTTCTCGAGCGGCAGCTCGCGTTGCCGACGGATGTGGTCGAGAGCTCGTCGCTGCCTGTCATCACGAGTCTGCTCCAGATGAGCGATATGATCGCGCCGCTTGCGCGCGAGCCGGTGCGGCCGTATTGCATTGCCGGTGCACTCGAACCACTACCGTTCGAACTCGATCTGAAGCTCGGACCGGCGGGCATCGTCACACGGCGCGGCGAACGGCTCTCGCCGGGCGCGAGGGCGATGCTGCAAGCGCTGCGCGAGGCCGCCGGATTCGACACTCAAGGCCCCGACGCCGACAGCGATTGACCTACAGCAACGGGACTCAGCGCGCGCCGTCCGTCGCGACGCTTGCGCCCGGTTGGAGTAGCCATTCATGAGCCGGCTCGTTGTGTACGTGCCAGGTGCGGCGCGGACCGGCCATCACATTCAGGTAGTAAAGGTCGTAGCCGTGTGCGGCGGCGACCGGATGATAGCCGCGCGGCACCAGCACGACATGCTTGTCGTACGCCGCGAGCGTTTCGTCGAGACTGCGGTCGTCGGTGTAGACGCGCTGGATCGCGAAACCCTGCGGCGGCGAGACGCGGTGGTAATAGGTTTCCTCGAGATAGGTCTGCTGCTCGCCATCGTCGGTATCGTGCCGATGCGGCGGGTAGCTCGACCAGTTGCCCGCGGGCGTCACCGATTCCACCACCAGCAAGCTCTCCGCCGGCTCGGTTTCCGGCAGGATGTGGCGCACGTGACGCAGATTGGCACCGGCGCCGCGGGTTTCCTGCTTGACCTCCTCAGGTGCGATGAAGCGCGGCGGCAGACCGCCCTTCGCGGGCGCGGAGCAGATGCCGAGTTCGACGTGGCCGGTGGCCACGATCGTGTAGCGCGTATGCGGCGGCACGTACATGGACCACGGCGCACCATCGAACGGCGACATCCGTGCGCCGATCGCGCGGCTCGCGAGTCCTTCGCAACCGACTATTGCGTGCCCCTTGACGAGCACGATCACGACTTCGCGATCGCCCGTCTCCTGCGTGAGCGTGGCGCCGGCCTTCAGGTCGAAAACATCGAAGCCGACGTATTTCCAGCCGGCGCTCGCCGGCGTGATATGGATGATTCGGCCGTCTTCGGCGTGCCTTGTCGGTTTGACGAGCAGCTCGCTCATGTGTTCCTCCAGTTATTTAGGGTTGCTACTCGCCAGAACGCGACGGTCGCTGCGGCTACGTGCATGACCTGAAGCGGTACAAGCGTTCATGGCTTTGACGGCACCGTGGGCGCGAATCGCCGCCAGATGGCGTGCGACTTGCGCGACGAAGCGCGGCTGTGCACGCAGATCGCATCCGAAAATCGACTCGATTTCGAACAGTGTTTCTACCGCGCAAACGGCATCCGCGTGCACGGTCGAGCGGACCGCCTCGACCAGTGTGTCGGCAAGGGGATCCGCGATGACGTAGGTGCGGCCTGTCTCGTCCCGACCGCTGAGGTACGCGATCCAGCCGGCCAACGCAAAGGCGAGACGTTCGGTCGGCTTGCCACTTGTCAGGTTGGCGCGCACGCTTTCCAGCCAGCGCTGCGGCAGTTTCTGCGAGCCGTCGGTCGCGATCTGTTGCAAGCGGTGATCGAGCGCGGTATTGCGAAAACGCGCGAACAGTTCCGCACGATAGGTGGCCAAAGCGGGCCGCGACAGTGTCGGCTCCACCTCGTCGCGCAACATGCTTTCGACAAAGTTCAGCACCGCCGGCGCGTCGATCGCCTGATCGACGGTGTCATAGCCAATTAGCGACCCGAGGTACGCGAGCGCCGAATGCGCGCCGTTCAACATCCGCAATTTGGCCTGCTCATAGGGACGCGCGTCACCCACGAGCGTCGCGCCTGCGCGCTCCCATGCCGGCCGCGGTCCCGCGAAGCGGTCCTCGATCACCCATTGCGAAAACGGCTCGGTCATCACCGGCCACGCATCGTGGGCACCGAGCTGCTTCGCGACGCGCATGCGATCGGCGTCGGTGGTGAGCGGCACGATCCGATCCACCATCGTGTTGGGAAATGCGCCGTCTAGCTCGATCCACTCGGCCAGCAGAGGGTCCGCTTTGCGCGCAAACGCCAGCGTCAACGCGCGCATCGTGTCGCCGTTGGACGGCAGGTTGTCGCACGACAGCACGGTAAACGCGCCCAGACCGGCCGCACGGCGCAGCGCCAGCGCGCGCACGACGAAGCCGATCGCGCTTCGCGGTGCGGCGGCCTCGTGTAGATCATGGGCAATGTCGGGATGATCGAACTGCAAGGCGCCGCTGGCCGGATTGCGGCAATAGCCTTTCTCGGTAATCGTCAAGCTGACGATATGGCAGCGAGGATCGGCCATCGCATCGAGCACGGCGGCGGGCGACCGCGGCGCGACCAGCGAAGTGATCAGCGCACCGACCACCTGGAACGAATCCGCGCTACCGTCGCGCACATCCACGGCATACAGATGATCTTGCGGAGTGAGCGCCTCCGACGTGTCCGCACGCCGCAACGACACGCCGACGATGCCCCACCGGTGATCGCCAGCGCGCAACGTGTGCTCGGTGTACACAGCCTGGTGCGCGCGATGAAACGCCCCAAGGCCCAGATGGACAATGCCCGGTGCAAGGCTCGCGCGATCGTAGCCCGGAACGACGACTTCGCCAGCAGCGCGCGCCGCCAGCGAAGGCAAGGTGGCGTTACTCAGCCGCATGATAAGCCGGATGTTTGGCGAGGCCTTCCCAGATGCAGTTCAGGTAGACCACGGCTTGTTTGGCCACCGGAATGATCGCGCGCAGGTGCTCGGGCCGATAGCTCGCGTCCCAGCCGGGCAGCTGGATACCCTGGCTGACGTCGAGCTCGCGGATCGCTTGCGTGTCGAACGCGAGCGTCGTCGATCCATCGGGCAGGTGCATTTCTAGCGAAGGTGCGGGGCCAATCGAAAACCGGCATGAAGTCGTAGCAGACCACCTTCACGCCGCAGGCGCCGAGGTGACGCAGCGTCTGGCCGTAGTTGGCGATGAGCGTGTCGCGCGTCGCTTTGCCGAGCTTGATGGCCTCGTGCACCGGCACGGGGTCCGTGTCGCCATACCAGCGAAAGGTCATTGTCATGTTCGAGTCTCCTCCTCACACGCTCGCTGCGCCTTCCACGACGCTGCGTATCAGTGAATGGTTGGTTCGGCCTTTCCGCGTCGGCCCAGCGCGGCGACGCGGCGTATGGACGCCGTGCGCCTGTCGGGGTTCACGCGGTGGCGCAGCCAGGGACTCTGCATACTAGCGACGATCGCCATGCCTTTATAATGAAGAATAATGCCTTATCTATACGATTATGGAATACGTGAACGTGCGGCATCACCACTGCAGGTCGTCCTGAGCCTGGAGGAGATCACCACCTTCTTCGAGTCGATCGCCCGCCTCAAGCAGCGCACGATCCTGATGACCGCTTACGCGGCCGGGCTGCGCGTGTCGGAAATCATGCACCGGAGGTCACCGATATTGATAGCCAGCGTTGGCCAACGACTGCCCGGCGGCAGCGCCCCAGTTCGCTTCATTGCGCTTGGATCGCATGCTGGAGTTCCGGCACAACCGTGAACAGATCGCCCACCAGACCATAATCGGCGACGCTGAAAATCGGCGCTTCCGGGTCCTTGTTGATCGCGACGATGACCTTCGAGTCTTTCATGCCGGCCAGATGCTGGATCGCACCCGAGATGCCGACAGCCACGTACAGTTGCGGCGCGACGATCTTGCCGGTCTGGCCGACCTGACAGTCGTTCGGCACGAAGCCCGCATCCACCGCTGCGCGTGATGCGCCGAGCGCTGCGTTCAGCTTGTCGGCCAGCGGCTCCAGAACCTTCGTGTAGTTCTCGCCGTTGCCCAGACCACGGCCACCCGA
>NZ_JAXDPY010000155.1:0-20684 GCF_034668105.1 Paraburkholderia sp.
TTTAAGAGAACGTTATAAAGAAGAAGCGGACTTCGCGATGAAACGCCGGTCACGCGCCGCACGCCAGCGGGCGACCAGGTTGGGAATCAGCACCGATGCCAGCAGCAGCACGCCCGTGACGATCGTCAGCGTTTCGCTCGATACATCGTCGAGCGTCAGCGCGTTTTTCAGCACGCCGATAATCAGCAGCGACAGCAGCACACCGTACATCGAACCCCGCCCACCGAAAATACTCACGCCGCCGAACAGCACCGCAGCGATCACCGACAATTCGAAACCTTCGCCGTTATCGCCGCGCGCGCTGGTGAAGCGCAGCGTATAGACGACACCGGCCAGCGCGCTCATCGCGCCGGACAACACGAACAGCCGCAGCCGGATCTTCGCGACTTCGATACCGGAGAACGCCGCGGCGGTGGGATTCGCGCCGATTGCGTAGAGGCTGCGGCCGAATGCGGTGGACTGCAGCAACACCGTAAACAGCACCGCCCCGACGATCACGATCGCAAACGGCAACGGAATGAAGGTCGAGCCAACCGTATCCATGCCGAACGCCGTATACCCCGCCGGAAAATCCGCGACCGCCTGATCGCCGAGCAACACATACGCCAGACCGCGAAACAGGGCCAGCGTGCCGATCGTGACCGCGAGCGAAGGCAGATTGAGCTTCACGATCACGAGGCCGTTCAGCAAGCCCGCCAGCGCACCGGCAATCAATACCAGCACGATCACCACCGGCATCGGCAAACCCATATGCCACAGCACGCCCATCAACGCACTGGACGCGCCCAACACCGACGCCACCGAAAGATCGATTTCCGCGGCAACGATAATCAGCGTCATGGGCAGCGCCATCAACGCGATCTCGGTCAGGTCGGCGAGGATGTTGCTGATATTCGCACTGGTGAGAAACACCGGCGACAACCAGCGCCCGAGTCCGAGCGACAGCGCCAGCACGACGACCAGCAACACTTCCCATTGCAACGGTGTTTCGCGTTTGCGCGTGAGCAACGCGGAATCGGGTTTAGCCATGATCGCGTTTCCTCATCATGCGTTTGGCGACGGAGCGGGCCAGCAAGGTATCGGCGGTAATCGCGGCGACGATCAGCGCGCCCTCGATCGCCTGCTCCCAGAATGGCGAGACGTGCAGCACGACAAGCGCGATGCTGATCACCCCCAGCACGAGCGCGCCGAGCGTGGCGCCGAGAATGGTGCCCACCCCTCCCGTGATCGCGACACTGCCCACCACGGCGGCGGCAACCACCTGCAATTCGATGCCCTTCGCCGTGCTTGCATCGACGGTACCGAAGCGCGCGAGCCACAAGGCGCCCGCAAAGCCGGCAATCGCGCCGGACAGCAAAAAGCCCGCCATCACGCGACGCTCGACGTTCACGCCGGCAAGCCGCGCCGCCTCCGGGTTCGAGCCGATCGCGTAGTGTTCGCGTCCGCCGCGAAACTGCTTCAGATAGATAGCCAACACAGCCAGCACGACGATCGCGATGAGCGCGAGCGTAGGTATGCCGAAGAACGTACCGGTCGCGAGACGGGAAAACGCATCGGGCAAGCTGGTTGCATTGATCTGCCCGCCGTGGACCCACGCGTAATCCGCGCCGCGAAAGATGTAGAGCGTGGAGAGCGTGGCCACCAGCGACGGCACGCGTCCCACGGCAACCAGCAACGCATTGATAGCGCCCGCCACCAGACCGACCGCCAGTCCGGCCAGCAACGCGACGATCACCGGCATATGCGGAAACGCAACGTACAGACTGCCGACCGCATAGGCGCTCACGCCGACCGTCGATCCCACCGACAGATCGATATGCCGCATCAGGATCACGACCGTCATGCCGGCTGTCAGCAAGCTGATAATCGACACATTGAGCAGCACGTCACGCAGATTCTGCAGATTCAGAAACTGCGGCTTGGCGAGCCCCGTGCCCACGATCAACAGGATCAGCACCACGAAGAGCGTCGTCTCGCGGCTCTTCGCAATGCTCGCGACGAAGCCGCCTGGCGCGCTGCCGGTCCGTTTGGGGACCGGTGCCCGGACCGGCGCGGGATGAGTGGGAGAATGGCGCATCATGCGGCGTGCCCCAACGGTGGAATCGGTTGGCCGAGCGCGGCGCCCATGATGCGTTCCTCGTCGGCTTCGGCGCGCGCTATATCGGCGCTGATACGGCCCTCGTGCATGACCAGCACGCGGTCGGCCATGCCGAGTACTTCCGGCAGTTCGCTCGAAATCATCAGCACGGCCATGCCGTGGCGCACCAGTTCCGCCAATGCGCTATACACCTCCGCTTTCGCGCCGACGTCGATGCCGCGCGTGGGTTCGTCGATGATCAGGACTTTCGGGTTGGCGGCGAGCCATTTGCCCAGCACGACTTTTTGCTGATTGCCGCCGGAAAGCGTGCCGACCGGCGCATTCGGATCGCCCGCTTTGAGACGCAAGCGTGTGCCCCACTGATTGGCCAGCTGCGTTTCGCTGCGGGTGGAAATCAGGCCATGTTTGACGAGTCGTCCAAGCACGGTCATCGACGCATTGCGCGCAATGCTCAACTCCAATGCCAGCCCTTGTTGACGACGGTCCTCCGGTACCAGCGCGAGGCCCGCACGCACCGCCGCGGCGGGACTGCCCGCGGCGAGACGCTTGCCGCCAATGGAAATTTCGCCCGAGTCGAGCGGATCGATGCCGAAGATCGCGCGCGCCACTTCGCTGCGGCCCGCACCCACGAGACCCGCTAGCGCGACGATCTCGCCGGCGCGGACGTCGAAGGAAATGTCCTTGAAGACGCCCACTCGCGTGAGTCCACGCACGGACAGGCGCACTTCGCCCGGCGGCCGCTCGGCCTTCGGATAGAACGTTTCCAGATCGCGGCCCACCATTTTCGCGACGATGGACTCGGTGCTGAGATCGGCGGTGAGTCCGTCGAATACCTTCGCGCCGTCGCGCATGATCGTCACGCGTTGCGTCAGCGTGAAGACTTCGTCGAGCCGGTGCGTGATGAACAGAATCGCCACCTCGCGCTCGCGCAGCTTGCGCACGATCGCAAAGAGCCGCTCCACTTCGGGCAGCGACAACGCGGCGGTCGGCTCGTCCATGATCAGCACGTTCGCGTTCAACGACAAGGCCTTCGCAATTTCGATCACCTGCTGATCGGCGATCGACAAACCGCGCACCAGTTGATCCGCGCGCAGATCGACCCCGAGCGAGGCCAGCAAGCCATCCACCTCGCGGCGCATGGCGTCGTACTGAATCCGGCCGATCCGGTCCACCGGTTGCCGTCCCATGAAGATGTTCTCGGCGATCGAGAGATCGAAGAACAGCGTCGGCTCCTGATAGATCACCGCGAGGCCCGCGTCGCGCGCTTGCGCGGGCGTCGCGAAACGACGCGCCACACCGTCGACCAGCAGCTCGCCGGTATCCGGCTGATGCACGCCCGCGAGAATCTTCACGACCGTCGACTTGCCCGCGCCGTTTTCGCCGAGCAGCGCATGCACCTCGCCCGGCCACAACGCGAGATCGCCGTCGGATAACGCACGGACCCGGCCGAAGGATTTGCTGGCGTGCCGGAGTTCGAGCCTGGGCACCGCGGTTGGGGATTGCTGCACTGCTTGTCTCCTTCGTATTCGCTTTCGAGTGTTCGCTTTCGAGTGTGCGTCAGATGCGCCAATGCCGGGGCGGCAGGTCAGATACGATAAAAGCGCTCCGCATTACGGCAGAACAGCGCTTCTTTTTCAGCCACGCTCGCGCCATCCACAATTGACGCATACGCGTGCCACAAATCCGCATAAGAGCCGAACAACCGGTCGACCGGAAAGTTAGACGCGAACATCGCGCGCTCCACGCCGAACGTGTCGATCGTTTCAAGCACATAGGGGCGCAGGCTTTCGACCGTCCACTGATGATCGAACATCGCGAGTCCGCTGATCTTCACCGCGACGTTCCTGCAACCCGCGAGCAGTCGCAACCCGTCACGCCACGCGCGATAACCGGCAACGCTGCTGCGGTCCACGAACATGCCCGCATGGTTGATGATAAAAATGGTCTCGCCATGCGCGCGCGCCAACGCCGCCGCCTCTTCCATCTGCGACGGATACAGTTGCAGATCGAACGACATGTCGTAACGGCGCAGCAACGCAAAATGTTCGCGCCACTGCGGCTCGCGCATGAAATGACGGCCAACGTAATCGAACAGCTTGTTCTCGTGCACGTTCAGGATCTGCCTGATGCCACGCGTATTGGCGAACGACGCGTGCGCTTCGAGTAGTTCAGGTGCGTTCGCCGCGGACAGATCCACGGCGGCGACAATCGCATTCGGCATACCGCGCGAGGCGGGACGATCCGCGATGGATTGCAGCCAGCGGGTTTCCTCGACCGGATCGGCGGGATCGTGATTCGCTTCCACGTGCACCAGCTTCAGCACGTCGATATCGCCGGCCTCACCGAGCAGGTCGTCGAGCAGATAGTCGTGCTTGAGTTCGCGCGCGTCCCCCACGAACGACACCCCCGGCTTTTCCAGCCACGGATAGCGATGCGTCTTCAGATCCCACAGATGGATATGCGAATCGACAACCTGCATGCGACACCCTCCGCTCATAAGGCACAAGCACAGTCCGCGACGTCAGCTCAGTGAATTCAGATGAAAGACCGGCTCGAGCGGTTGCTGAAGCGGCGTGTGGTCAGGGGCCGTCTGCATGATGTCGGCCATGTAATCCCACCATTTGCGCATCACCTCGAGTTGCGGCAGCTCATGCATGGTGTGATTCGTGGCGCGCGTCAGAATGGCGAAAAGATGGTCCGAGCCCGCGTCGAAGAAAATCCGATAATCGCGCACACCGGCGTTGTGCAATGCATCAACCAGTTCGGGCCAGATTTGCGCATGACGTCGTTCGTATTCCTCGCGCATGCCCGGGTTGAGTACCATCCGGAAAGCGATTGTTTCCATTGCGGCCTGTCTCCCGTCGTATCCGGGCGCTTTCTCTGAGAAGCGACTGATACGACTATAATTCCTGCGTCGATAGCATCTCAATTCGTTGTTGGGATTGGGCGATCCACAAACCGAATCGCACCGGGAACCATGAGCCAACACTCAGCTGCCATCGCACTCGTCAATCGGCTCAAGTTCAAACACCTCGCGCTGCTCGTCGCGCTCGACGACGCGCGCAATCTCCATCAGGCCGCCGAGGCGATCAATGTCGCGCAACCCAGCGCGAGCCGCATGCTCGGCGACATCGAGGAAGCGTTCGGCTTCCTGCTGTTCGAGCGCAACGCGCGCGGCATGACGCCCACGCCGCTCGGCGTGGTCACGCTGGCGTATGCGCGGCGGGCGTTGGCCGAGTTGACCCGCTTCGCCGAAGACCTCGACGTCAAACGCCGCGGCGGCCATGGACAATTGACCGTCGGCGCCATCATGGGTGCCGCGCCCGATCTGCTGGCCATGGCGGTGGCCGCCCTGAAAACCGAAAGCCCGTTGCTGAATGTACGCATTCTTGGGGAAACCAGCGACCAGGTCGTGCAATTGCTGCATCGCCGCGAGGTCGATCTGGCGTTGGGACGCCTGACCAGTCCGTTGCAACACAACGATTTCAGTTTCGAGCCGCTCGCTCGCGAGACCTTGCTGCTGGTGGTGCGCTCGGTGCATCCGCTGGCACAGCGCGCGCGCATCACGTTGCGGGAATTGATCGACTGGCCGTGGGTGGCGCAACCGGTTACCAGTCCGGCGCGGGTGCTGTTCGAAGAGGAACTCGCGCGTGCGAGTCTGGCGACGCCGGTCAATCTGACCGAGTGCGCATCGATCTTCGCCACCCTGCAATTGCTCGAAAACTACGACGCCGTGGCCATGCTGCCCGAGTCGGTGGTGCGCGATCATCTGCGCGGCAAGCTGCTGGTTGCGTTGCCGCTCGAAATCGGCAAGAGCCTCGCCGGTTTCGGCATTCTCACGCGCAAGGAAGAAGCCCTCGCCGAACCGGCGCTGCGCTTTATCGATTTGCTGCGTGGCTTCTCGCGCAAGCTCGCACGCGACGACTCCGCCGTGACCGCGGCCGCGCCTGTGATCGTCTCCGCACCGGTTCATTGACGTCGGCATCGCGCGTTACTGCAAGTTGACGCACAGGCCGCCGTCCACCAGCAGCGCGGCGCCTGTTACGTAACGCGCGCGCTCAGACGCGAGGAATACCACGCAGTCGGCGACATCCTCCGGGCGGCCGAGTCTGCCCAGCGGAATGCGCTTTTCGAAGTAGGCTTTTTTGGCTTCGTCGGCGAGATCTTCGGCGTTCAGGTCGGTGGCGATCGTGCCGGGCATCACCGAATTGCAGCGAATGCCGTAGGGCCCCAATGCCACCGCACACGACTGCATCAGCGAATGCACACCCGCCTTGGTCGGCGTGTAGTGAGTTTGCATGCCCCCGCCTACCAGCGCGCTGATCGAACTCGTCGCCACGATCGCGCCGCCCGTGCCCTGTGCTTTCATCTGCTGCGCGGCGGCTTGCGTCACGTAGAACGCGCCGTTCAGATTGACGGCCACCGTCGACTCCAATATTTCAGGTGGCATGTCGAGAAAGGCATGGAACGGGCAGATGCCGGCATTGCTCGCGAGCACGTCCACTTTGCCGAAGGCTTCGACGGTTTGGCGAACCAGTTCGTGACCGGTTTCGCGCGCGGCCACATTGCCTTCGATCGCGATCACACGCCGCCCCAACGCTTCGATTTCGCCGACCACTTCCTCAACGGCAGAGCGGCGCCCGTACGATGCGTCGTTATCGCCCCAGTAGTTGATCGCCACATCCGCGCCTTCGGTTGCGCATGCAACCGCTATCGCGCGGCCAATACCACGCGAGCCACCGGTGACGATCACGACCTTGTCCTTGAGCAACACGTCATTCTCCTGTTGGCTGGGTCAATACTCTGTCTTGCAGGCTGGGCCTGAGTTCACGGCGCATTCATCCCGGCGGATTCACCACGCGACCATCGAGCACTTACCGCGGATAAGGGCGTACCAGCGCGCATTCCGGATTCAATCGCACACCGAAGCCCGGGGTTTCCGGTACCTTCATCCGTCCATTCACGGGGACCGGCTCATCGAGGAGCAGCGGCGTGAACATCGGCACCACTTCATCCGCCTTCGGCGCCATCATCAGAAACTCCGCGAACGGCGAGTTGTGCCGCGTGACGACGAAGTGATAGCTATACACCGATGAACCGTGCGGCACCACCATCACATTGTGGGCGTCGGCGAGCGCGGAAATCTTGATGAGTTCGGTAATGCCGCCGCACCAGCCCACATCGGGCTGAATCAGATCGCAGCACTGCATCTCCAGCAGCATGCGAAAACCCCAGCGGGTCGCTTCATGCTCGCCGGTCGACACCATCATGCCGCGTGGCACGTTGCGGCGCAGTTCGGCGTAACCCCAGTAGTCGTCCGGCGGCAGACATTCTTCGATCCATTTCAGACCGTATTCGTGCGCCGCCTGCGCGAGCCGCGTCGCATACGGCACGTCAAGGCTCATCCAGCAGTCGTACATCAGCCAGAAGTCGTCGCCGACGCGGCTACGCATCTCGGCGAGCTTATCCAGATTCTTCTTGAGTCCGGCCTCGCCTTCCGCCGGACCATGCTGCAACGGCAATTTACCGCCGATGAAACCCATCTCTTTCGCCAGATCCGGACGCGCGCCAGTCGCATAGAAAACGAGTTCGTCGCGCACCGGACCGCCCAATAGCTGGTACACCGGCTCCTTGCGGACCTTCGCGAGCAGATCCCACAACGCGAGATCGACGCCTGAGATCGTATTCAGCACCACGCCTTTCCGGCCGTAATACAGCGTCGAGAAATACATCTGATCCCACATCTTCTCGATGTCGGTAACAAGCTGGCCTTCGAGAAAGCGCGCGAGATGTTTTTCGACGATGAACGCGCCGATCTCTCCGCCGGTCGTGACCGCGAAACCGACGGTGCCGTCGCTCGCTTCAATCTCGACGACCAGCGTGCCGAGCACATTGATACCGAACGACTGGCGGCTCTGGCGATACTCCGGATAGCGCGCCATCGGCGTGGAAATGTGATCGTCGATCCAGTGTCCGTCGGGTTGATCGTGATAGTCCGCACCGCCGCCGCGGACGATAAAGGCACGCACGTGCCGGATAGTAGGCATGGCCATGAAAAGGGCTCCGTTGTTGGTGCGCAGAACGTGCTGCCAAAAATGCGCCTAGCGGGCACGGTGCAGTAAATGGTGGAACGACCCGCTTGAATCTGTACCGTCACGCCGCAACAGCGTGCCGATCATCAGCGCCGCCAGCAGACTCGACACGCCCAATACGATCAGCCCTGCCGAGGTCGATGAAAACGCCCGCTCCGCCGCCGTGCGCAAGCTTGGCGCAATGAATCCACCGAGACCGCCGAGCGAATTGATCAGCGCGATCCCGCCCGCCGCCGCGGCCCCCGTGAGGTAGCGCGTCGGAAACGTCCAGAACAGCGGTTGTGCCGCGATGAATCCACTGGCCGCGCAGCACAGCGCGATCAACCCGATCGATGGGTTATGCGCGAGCCCCGAGGCGCCAATGCCAAGGCCTGCGAGCACCAGCAGCGCCACCGCCCAGCGCCGGTGACCACCCGTGCGATCCGCACGACGCGGCACGTACCACGTCACAGCCAGCGCACACACCCACGGCAACGCGGCCACGAGACCCACGCGCAAGCCGACGGTGGTGCCGAGCAAAGCGGCCACTTGTTGCGGCAAATAGAAGATCACGCCGTAGACGCTCATCTGGATCAGCAGATAGATCGCCGAGAGCAGCAGCACGCGGCGGTCCACCAGCGCGGCGAGAATGCGATGCGGTCCGTGCGTGGAGGCGGCACGCGCATCGTCGTCGAGTGCGCTGCGCAACTGGGTGCGCTCCTCTGCATTCAGCCAGCGCGCGTCTTCAGGACGGTTGTCGAGATACCAGAACGCCCACACGCCGACCAACGAGGCCAACGTTCCCTCGATCAGAAACAGCCACTGCCAGCCGGCGAGACCCATCGTGCCATGCAGTTCGAGCAGGGAACCCGACAACGGACTGCCGAAAATGAACGCTAGCGGCGCGCCGAAGTAAAACACGCCCACCGCGCGCGCTCGCGCCGCTTGCGGAAACCAGTTGGTCAGGTAGTAGATCACGCCGGGGAAGAAACCGGCTTCGGCGACACCCAGCAGAAACCGCAGTGAGTAGAACGCGCTCGGCGTATGCGCAAGACACATCGCCGCCGAGACGAGCCCCCATGTCACCATGATCCGGCACATCCACGCACGCGCGCCGACCTTATGCAGGAGAAGATTGCTCGGTACTTCGAATAATGCATAGCCGACGAAGAACACACCCGCACCGAAGGCAAAAGCCGCATTGGACAAACCCGTATCGTGCTGCAACGCTTTCTGCGCGAAGCCGATATTGGCGCGGTCGAGAAACGCCAATACGTACATCAGCAGCAGGAACGGCAACAGCCGGCGCATGACCTTGCTGTTGATCGCCTCCAGCGACGTGGGCGAATGCGGCTTCATGACGTCTCCTTCGCCGAGCATGCGGGTCGCGCCCGGCGGTTTTTATCTTCTGCATAGCGGCTGCTATTACCGCGGTTCAGCTAACGCGCTGACGACTCAATAAGTCGCGCGCCCGCCGGACAGGTCGAATACCGCGCCGGTGCTGAACGCACAGTCTTCAGAAGAAAGCCAAAGAATCAGCGAGGCCGCTTCTTCCGGAAGCAGGAACCGGTTCATTGGAATCTTCGAAAGCATGTAGTCGATATGCTGCTGCGACATCGAATCGAAGATCTCTGTTTTGGCCGCCGCGGGCGTGACCGCATTGACGAGGATGTTCTTCGTCGCCAGCTCTTTGCCGAGCGATTTGGTCAAGCCGATGAGCCCGGCTTTGGAGGCGCTGTAGTGCGAGGCGTTCGGGTTGCCTTCCTTACCGGCCACCGAAGCGATATTGACGATCCGTCCGTAGCCCTGTTTGAGCATTTGCGGGACGACCGCGCGGCAGGTGAGATACGGGCCGATCAGATTCACGTCGATCACGCGGCGCCAGACTTCGGGGTCGAGTTCCCAAGTCGTGCCGTTGCCGCCGGTGATGCCGGCGCAGTTGATCAGCACGTCGATCGCGCCATGGGCGGCGACCGTTTGTGCCACCGCCTGAACCACTGAGGCTTCCTGGGTGAGTTCGACCGTGACGGCTGTTACCTTGCCGAGTTCGCCGAGTTCGCGCTCGCTGCGCGCGAGGCGCTCGGCGTCGATGTCCCATAGCGCAACCGACGCGCCTGAGTTCAGCGCCCGTTGAGCCACTGCGTAGCCAATGCCGCGCGCGCCGCCGGTAATGGCGACCACGCGTCCTTCCAGATCGATTCGATTCATCGCTGTGCTCCTGTGGCAAGCCTGTGCAGCTTGTCTTTCAGTTGTTGTATTTCTGCTGGCCGTGAGGCTTCTGCTTTGGTTCAGCAAATATACGAGCGGTGCGATGCGCCAACAATCCGTGTATTGGAGAGGGTGATAACAAAAACGGATCGCGGGGGGGCTTGGCGGCGAGCGTGCGGGGTTCGAAATGATCTCGCTCTCACTTTCGCAAGACGCAAAAGCCGCTTCGATCAAAATCCATGCAATGGCATCCCGTTGCAGATCGACGTTTTGCCTGCTCGCTATCGCAAGCAAAGCGCCGACCGTGCTCTTTACCTTCGCTAGTCACTACACGCCGGACACGCAATCGCCTCGGCCACCACGCTCTGTTCGCTGCGCCCGAAACTCGCGAGCGCGGCAAGCCCCAGCAGTGCCAAACCGCTACCGAAAAGAAAGTCGACAGAAATGCCGACATGGTCGACCACCACGCCACCAATCAGCGAGCCCAACGCAATCGCCACCTGGATGATGCTGACAAACAGCGCCGAACCCGCTTCCGGCGAATCGGGCGTAGCACGTTGAATCCACACGCTGAAACAGAGCGGCAGCGCCCCGAACGAAACACCCCACGCGAGGACGAGCGCCGCGACACCGATCGATGAATGCTGCAACAGCGGCATTGCCAGCAGCGCGAACATGAGCAGGGAAACCATCGCGGCCACGGACGTTTTCAGGTTACGCGTCACCGTGGATGAAACGACGAAGTTCGACACGAAGCCAATAATGCCGAAGCCAAGCAATAACCACGTAATGGTCGACATCGAGAAATTCGCGTTGCGCAGCAGGAACGGCGTGATGTACGTGTATGACGAGAAGTGCGCGCCGAATGCGAGCGCCACCATCAGCATGCTTCTGCGCGGATGCGGGCGACGCAGCAGGGACACCAGATCGCGCATCCGCAATGCGGCGCTTGACGGCAACGACGGCACGAAGACGAACTGGGCCACGAGCGCGATCGCGACAAGTACGCCGGTGGCCATGAACGATGCACGCCACGAGGCGAAGCTCGCGATGAAGGTGCCGAGCGGTACGCCGATCACCGTTGCGCAGGTCACACCGGTCAGGATCGTCGCCATGGCTTTGGCCGAATCTTTCGGCTGTACGAGACGCCCCGATGCCGCCGTTGCCAGAGTCCAGAATCCGCCCAGCGCCGCGCCAAGCAGCGCGCGCCCGAACAGCAGAAGCAGAAAATTGGGCGCAAAGGCGGAGATCAGATTCGACGCCAGCAACAGGGTGGTGAGCAACAGAAACACACGCCGGCGATCCATCCGGCCGGCTACCAGCATCGAACCGGGTGCGGAGATGGCGGCAATCACACCCGGCACAGTCACCATCAAACCAGCGGTGCCGGGCTGCACGCCCAGATCCGCCGCCACGCGCGGCAGGAGTCCAACGGGTAGAAACTCCGTGGTCACGAATGCGAACGCACCGATTGCCACGGCGCCGACAGCGAGCCAGGAACGCAGAGACGACGAGGCGCTATCGTCCGGCGAGACAGTGCCCGCCGGCAGATTATTTTCCATCAACATAGTATTGTTTGCGAGTCACTAAACAACGGGTGGGATTGGAGCAGTCGCACCGGACTAATCAATTCACGGGTAGCGCATCACGATTAAAAAAAGCAGGCGAAATTTGCCTGCTTGTGATTTGCAGCTCCAAGATCAGTGGGCGAAGACCTGAACGGAACACACCATAACATCGTATTAAATCGCCCGCTGGCCACTTCGTAAAATTGCAGTTGGGCGTGGGGGTATTTCCAACAGTTTGGCGGCCGCGGATGACAGGGTTGTTTCGTGCGTCGTTTCGATCAGGATAAAGTGCGCGGCCCCCATGATGGGGTCACGCAGCGAAGTGTTGGAGGCGGTACGTGCTGCGCCCTCACCGCCTCCCGAAGTGCCGGTCGGTCATCGACCAAAATAGACCCTGCATTGCGGCCCGGAAGAGCATGGCCGCTCATGCCGGCCTCCCGCCTCCTCCGTGCCGGCGGCAACCCCGCCATAAGAGACGTTCTGCACCGCTTGCGCGCCCGGCACGATAGTCCGCCCGGCTTCACCAAACGACATGTCGGTGCTGGCCTGTGCCGATTCGTTCGCGTTCTGCATGAACGCCCGGCCGGACACCGCTTCGTCCTGCGGACCATCCAGCGCGCCGGCCGGGTTCGGCGCCAGAAAGAGCGCGATGCTGGCCAGCGCCATCAATAAACGTAATTTCATGTCCAGACTCCTCGAATCCGGCGCAGCAGCGCTCATCCCCTCCAAAAAGAATCGATCCGCGAAAAACGTCACGTCACCAATCGAACAGGCGGACGGGCGAATGCCTATGTGGGACTGCTGCCGCGAGTCACCGAACTAAACGAGTAAATAGTTGCCAGACTGAAACCAATGTCGGGCGGCCACGCATGGCATGCCGGAAGCGGTCGCCATCAGGCTGGAAACGCAGATTGTCGCTCCGCAGTTTCGTTATAGGTCGGCCACCCAGGATTTCAATCCCGGCGATGCGCACTGGGTTAGCGGCGTCGGCAGGAGCCTTATTAGGGACATTCAAAGGCATTCGACAACAAAAATCAGTCGGGCCAGCGCGTGCTTTACCCGAACAGTGCGCTATGATGCTGGAATAACACACACAATCAGCCCCGCGCGAGGCACCGGCGAGAGACGGAGCGTGGGCATGAGACAGGCCATTCGCGATCAGTGCATCGTCATCACCGTCTTTTCCATAGCGGCTATCCGGCTTATGCAGCCGTACCTGCCGCGCGGCGGAGCGCTTGAATATTCACTGATTGCCACCGGTTGGTAGCGATTGATACCGATCGGCACGGGCAGCCGTCCAGGCGGCCCGGCCAGGTATATGCACCAACGCATTTATGGAACACCGTTTTTGGCGTTGCCACTGGGATTTCCTTCAATCAATAACTTTGCCGCGAGCAGACTCCATTCACTTGGATTCAATGCTTTCGCGGGTTCCCTCGCAATCTGCAATTGACAGAACGCCGGACGCTTTAGAAGGACGAATATCTTATGGACGAAAGGAAGCGAGATAGCATGATTGCGTATCTCCGCCACCGCATGGAAGAGTTTGGCATCAAACCAGAAGACCTCGCCGCGGTGCTGGCGGCCGAACCGAAGGGGCAAAAGGCTGAGCGCTACCGCAGCGCAACGGGAGATAGCTGGGACGGCCAGGGTGACATGCCCCAATGGCTTAAACAGGCAATCAGTGCAGGTCAATCAATTGACCATTTCGAATTAACGGCCGCGCCGGCCCCGGCTCCGCAGCCGAGAAAGCAGGTGGATTGGCTCAACGACCCGTTCGCCGGCAGTCCGCTCGCGCGCCCGAACAATCGCTAGGCCGTCAGCCTGTTAAAGCGCTGGCACGAAGTCCTATATCCCTGCACTTCCTGATGGCAGCAGCAGGGTCGACATGTTCGTCGGCGTTGTCAAAGCGCGGGCGGAGATTTACAGCGCCTGGCTGGCGCAAGCCGGCGCTTCGTCACTCGCGGCAGTGTCTTGTGCCCCCGCGTATTGCGGGAGTTCGATGAACGCGCTGAGCTGCCGCACGATTTGCCAGAAGACCTTCTCGAACAAACGGACTCGTTCAGGCTCGGGCATTTCAGCGGCGAGCGGATCGGCAAAAGTCCAGAGACACATTGAGGGTTCCCCCGGAAAGAGCGGCGCGCGATGCCCGGCGACAGCCGCGTCCATGGCAATGACGAGATCCATTCGCGGTGCCCATTCGCCGGTGAATTCCAGCCAGCTTTTCGGACTGAGCGCGCCGAGGTCTGAAATACCCGGCCGCAGTTGCGCGATCGCACTGGGATGAACACGCGCGGCGGGCTCCGGCCCCGCGCTGAATGCGTCGAACCGGTGGCCTGCCAGTTCACGCAGTAAAGCTTCCGCCATGATGCTGCGTGCCGAATTCTCGCGACAGAGAAACAGCACTTTGTATTTTCTGGTCACGCTCACCCCGTCCCAAGTTTTTTATCTCTCCGCGCAATTCTGCTGGTCCAGTCTTGCGTCCTCGTGACACTACGATGGCCTAAATTGCTGCGCTACGAGAATTTGTACCAGGTCGATCACGCGCGAGTATTGCGGATGGCATCGCGACGAAGTGTAGCAGCGCAAAAATCCGATCTTTTCTGTATGCTGTCAGCCGCGCGCGAGCCTAGCGGCCTCTGCGGTAACCGCGGGCTGCATTGAAAAACTGCCACAGCAACTAGAGACACATGAACGCCACAACGCTGAACCCTGCCGCCGACCGCCATAAACTGGAGTCCCTCGCTTACGCCAAAGTCACCTGGCGCCTCTTGCCGTTTTTATTTCTCTGCTACGTCGCGGCCTATCTCGACCGCGTCAACGTCGGCTTTGCGAAGCTGCAAATGCTCAACGACCTGCACTTCAGCGATACGGTTTACGGACTGGGCGCGGGTATTTTCTTCATCGGCTATTTCTTTTTCGAAGTGCCCAGCAATGTTCTGATGCACCGCTTTGGCGCACGGCTGTGGATCAGCCGCATCATGATCACATGGGCGTTCATCTCAGCCGCCACGTTGTTCGTCGCCACGCCAACCCAGTTCTACGCGTTGCGATTCCTGCTCGGTATCGCGGAGGCCGGTTTCTTCCCGGGCATCGTGCTGTACCTCACGTACTGGTATCCGGGTGCGCGTCGCAGCCGCGTCAATGCGCTGTTCATGATGGGGATTCCGGTCGCGGGTGTGCTCGGCGGCCCGATGTCGGGCTGGATCATGGAGGCATTCAACGGCGTGCATGGTCTCGCGAACTGGCAGTGGCTTTTCCTGCTGGAAGCCATTCCTTCGATCGTACTCGGGGTCATCACGCTGAAGTACCTGCCCAACGGAATCCGCTCGGCAAAATGGCTCACCGAAGATGAAAAGACCTTGCTCGAACAAGGCATCGCGGAAGATGGCGCCGGCAAGCTGCACGCATCGTTGTCGAGCGTGTTGAGCAACGGCCGGGTGTGGTTCATGGCCGGGATCTACTTCTGCTGCATGATGGGTCTCTACGGCGTGAGCTTTTATCTGCCAACGCTCATCAAGACCGCGGGCGTGAAGGATGCATTGAACGTCGGCCTGCTCACTGCGATCCCTTATGGGTGTGCGATCGTCGCGATGTTGCTGATTGCCCGCAGCGCCGACCGCTTGCGCGAGCGGCGCTGGCATTTCGCCGCCGCGGGTCTGATGGCAAGCCTGGGGCTGCTGGCCGCGACCATTTTCAGTTCGAACGTCGTTCTCGCGATGATCGCGCTTTCAATCGGCACGGCGGGTGTGCTCGCCACGATGCCGGTGTTCTGGGCGTGGCCTGGCGCGATGCTCGGCGGCACCGCGGCCGCCGCCGGCATCGGTCTGATCAACTCGGTCGGCAATCTGGCGGGCTTCGTCAGTCCGACCGTCGTCGGGTGGATGAAGGACGTCACAAACAGCACCAATGCGGGCATGTATGTGATTGCGGCAGCGCTCTTCGTCGGTGCCTGTCTCGCCTTCTTCCAGCCGCGCGAGAAGGTTGGCAAGTAAGCGTCTGGAGGCGGCCTCAGTGCCGCCTGGATGTGCCGCGCCTGAGTGGTGCCTGGTGTGGTGCCTGGTGTGCCGCTCGCTGTGGCGCTCGAATGCCAGTCCCGCGCCCATACCGCTTCAACGCCGCCGCGTTCTCGCGTGGCGGCATCTCGTCAGACGGAAGCCCCACCTTCGCGCCGTTCGGACCCGATCCGGTTCGCCGCGTCACTTGCGCCATCGGACGCCGCCGGTGAAGTTTCAAACCGCATCGCCGCAGGCTGCGCGTTGATCGCCTTGACCCCGTTCACGATGCCAGGCGCCGCGACGTAGGGGATAAACGCCGCCACTGCAACGACAAAAATAAAGGTAATCATGGTCGTCGTGCCTCTCGGAATCTGCAACGTGGAGGTCAGGCGAAGCGGGCCTTTCGCAAAGGAAGCCGAGTCGGCGACAAGGAGGTGAGCCGCGAGCACGCGAGCCACCTCGTGCCCGGCATATTAATGAGTCCGCCACCCGCACGCGTGGCAATGAGGAACCGTCGCTCTTCATTCGGCAATAGAACGACACATGTCACGGACGTGTCTTCGATTCTAGAAGCGGACATTCGAACGCTAAAGGCCGCGCTCTATATCAATTCGGTCTACGTCTCTGGTCTAACGGCCAAATCCGTCTCATCAAAAGCGCAAGCCATTCAGGAACTGAAACCAGAGACCACTCATTACGCCGGCAGGGTGAGCATCGCTGGCATGCTCTTCGCGCTTGCCTGGGTTGCCGTGGTAGCCGTGGTTGCCTGGTGTGCCGCGCCTGGCGGCATCGTCGTTGACCGCAGCGGCCTGCGTGCTGGCTGCAACGTCGGGCACCTCCGCCGCTTTCGCAGCCGCCTCGGCGGCAAGCTCCGCCTTCTCGGCCTCACGCCGCGACGCCTGCAATGCCGACACACTGTCGGCGATCTGCGCGGCCCGGCGGGCCTCGCATCGACGTCCCAGCAGCACGCCGAATAACACGTCGCGATTGTGGCCGTCGTCGGCGAAACGCATGGCGAGCGACACCATCTCCGCATAGGCCGCTTCGTCCGCGGCATGCGCCGCCGCCTCGCGTTCCGCTTGTGCTTTTTGCTGACGCGCCCGCTGCGCTTCCCAGCCGCGCATCTGCTCGCTGTACACCGAGTCGTACACCTTGCGCTGCGCGGCGTCGGAGAGGATCGCGTAAGCGTCCTTGATTTCCTGGAAGGTGGCGCGCGCGACTTCTTCGGCGCCGCTGTTGCGGTCCGGATGCCATTTCATCGCGGCCTTGCGATAGGCCCGCTTGATTTCTTCGTCCGTGGCGTGCACGTGCACACCGAGCGTGTCATATAGGGTTGCCATCGCTTGCTCGACCTCGCGGGGAATTACTGGCGGACCATCGTAGCACGCGAAAAACGGCTTTATCGTGAAGCGGCGAGCGCTGACGCTAGCGAAAGACCCGACAAAGTCCAGACGAAAAAAAGGCCTCGCCACTGGTGTAGCGAGGCCGAGTCCCATGTCAAGGAGATGTCATGGAGGAGACGGTTCAATCATAGCGGTGCGTCATCGCGCCCCCAAACAATGGTTCGCCATATGCTTATCCGGCGCGGCGTCAACTGCATAGCACCGGGCCGCGTATCTGCTTCGAAACCTCCGTCAGATGGCGCGTTCCGCCCCCAATCACCCCACGCGGTTATATCGTTAGAACAAAAAGTCGCTTCGCCGGGGTTGCGACGGTCATTAAGATGACACTTCAAAGTCCGGTTCGCCCCGGCGTGTCTGCGCGCAGCCCCGCGCCAGCGCGCCGTGAGCCGCTACCGAAGGAGCATTTCGTTGACCAGTTTCGATCATCACCGCCGGCCGCTCGTTATCGGCATCGGCGGCACGACACGCGCGGCGTCGTCGACCGAGCGCGCGCTCGGCTTTGCGTTGCGCGGCGCGCAAGCCGCGGGCGCGGATACCCGCCTGTTCGGCGGCACCTTTCTGCATAGCCTGCCCCACTACGCGCCGGAAAACCCGCAACGCACCGACGAACAGCTCGAACTGATCGAAGCCGTGCGCCACGCGGATGCGCTGATCATCGCGACGCCCGGCTATCACGGCGGCGTCTCGGGCCTCGTCAAAAACGCGCTCGACACGCTCGAGGAACTGCGCGCCGACGAGCGGCCGTATCTGGATGGCCGCGCGGTCGGCTGTATCGTCACCGCTTATGGCTGGCAGGCTGCCGGCTCGGTGCTGACGTCGCTGCGTTCGATCGTCCACGCGCTGCGCGGCTGGCCTACGCCGTTCGGCGCCGGAATCAATACGCTGGAAACGCGTTTCGACACCGTCGATACCTGTTCCGACGCCAAGGTGGTCGATCAGCTCGCCACGGTCGGCCAGCAGGCCGCCCAATTCGCGCTGGCATTCAACGCGCATCGCACGCCGGGCGCCGCGCCGCTCGCCCCCGCAGTCAAGGCAGCACAGCCTGCCCGCCTGCTGCACGCCGTCTAAGCGCGAACCGCATGACATCGTGGACCGCGGCTTGCGGTCCACGAACGCTCCGCTACCTTCCTTACCGGCCGTTGCCTCGACGCGGCCGCGCCGCCCCGCTCCAAACCGTGCGCCACATAACAGACCAGCCGGCAACAAGGCCGGATAGTGTTGTCACATCCAGCGACTATGCTCCGATCCGGTCTCCTGAAGACCGTTCCCGAAGCTCGCTGATTTGCTTACGACGAAAGATTGGTTCACCCGCTGCGCGGCGCGGCTTACGCTTGATCTGCCCGCTCACCACCGGTTGCCCGACGCACAGGGTTGCGTTCCGCGTGCCGGCTCCCTGGCAACACACGCGGGCACACTCACTGCCACGACCATGAATTCAAATATTCGCTACAAGGGCTATGAAGTCGCACCGGCTGCGCAACGGCTGCCCAACGGCCTGTTCGCCGCCAACCTGACCATCGAGAAAAGCCCCGCAAGCCCGGGCCAGGCCTACTCGTTCGACGCGCTCGATTACTTCTTCGACGAAGAGCACGCGCTTGCCTATGCGTTCCGCTGGGGACGCATGTGGATCGACAACCGGCAGTAACGGCGACAGGGCCGCCCAAGAGCGCCCGATGCGCCCGAGCGGCGCTCACATCGCTCCACCGCGCAAAACCAAACCACCAGGCCAGTCGCCCTGCGAAGCGCCGACGGGTCTTTCTGCGAACTCAGGCATCTTTCCTCACCCGACGTCGATTGTTAAGCGGCTGTGCCAGAATAGGCGACACTTCAAGTTCAAGGAGACGCCGGCGATGACATGGACCGTCGATGAACAGTTGGCGCTAACCGCCATGGAGGCAGTCGCGGCGATCCAGTCGGGGCGTCTCAAGGCCGCCGACTATATGGCCACGCTGCTGGCGCGCGCCGCCGCCCTCTCGAGCCTCAACGCGCTCACCACGCTCGATCTCGACGGCGCGCTCGCCGCCGCGCAGCGCCTCGATGCGCTGCCACCCGAAGCGAAAGCTCGCTTGCCGCTCGCCGGTTTGCCCATCGTGGTGAAGGACAACATCAATACGGCCGGCTTGCAGACCTCGGCGGGCACCCCCGCTCTCGAGGGTTTCGTGCCGAAGACCAACGCGCCCTCGGTACAACGGCTGCTCGATGCCGGCGCGATCGTGCTCGGCAAAGCCAACATGCACGAGCTCGCGTTCGGCATCACCAGCACGAATCTGGCCGTGCACGCCGGGCCGGTGCGCAATCCGTACGACCCCTCGCTGATCCCCGGCGGCTCGTCGGGCGGCACCGCCGTGGCGATCGCCGCGCGCATCGTGCCCGCCGGTCTTGGTACCGACACCGGCGGCTCCACTCGCATCCCCGCCGCGTTGACGGGCACCGTCGGGTTTCGTCCGTCGGTCGGCAACGGCGGCGCCGAGCGGCGCTATCACGACCCGAACGCGGTCGTGCCGATCAGCCATACACGCGACACGGTAGGTCCAATGGCGCGCACGGTCGCGGATGTGGCCCTGCTCGACGGTGTGATCACCGGCGCGGGACCATTGCCCACAATCACGCTGAACGGCTTGCGTATCGGCTTGCCCGCGCCGCTCTGGGAAGGACTCGAAAGGCAGGTGGAAGACGTCGCGCGAGCCGCTTTGCGCCGGCTTGAAACAGCGGGCGTCACCTTCGTGCCCGTTGCCATGAGCGAACTGGAGACCTTGAACGGCCTGGTGGGCGGTCCGCTCGCGATCCATGAGGCACGCGAGGACGTGCTCGCCTGGCTCGTCGCCAACGATGCGCCCGTCAGGACCGTAGCCGAACTGGCGGTCCGCATCGCCAGCCCGGATGTGCGCGCGATCTACGACGGCGTGCTCGCCGACGCGCTCGGCGCCCATTACGACGCGGCGCTTAAGCAATGGCGGCCGCGCTTGCAGCAGTACGTCGCGGCGACTTTCGCCGATGAGCGGCTCGACGCGCTGCTGTTCCCGACCACACGTCTCGTGGCGGTGCCGATCGACGATGTGAACGGCTCGTCGACCGTATCGATCGACGGCGCCGCGTCGATCGATACGATGGACGCGTTCCTACGGAATACGGACCCGGCCAGCACGTCGGGCATTCCGGGTTTGTCGCTGGCGGCGGGAATGAGCGCCAGCGGCTTGCCGGTCGGCCTGGAACTGGATGGGCCGCTCGGCGACGACCGGCGGCTGCTGGCAATCGGCGTCGCGGTCGAGCAATTGCTCGGTGCGCCGCCGGCGCCTGTGCTTTGACGGCTTTAAAGATGGCTTTGGGTATGCCGCTGA